>NZ_FNFO01000002.1:300407-600814 GCF_900100765.1 Catalinimonas alkaloidigena
GGGCCGGCACCAGCCAGTTGCAGACACCGTGGCGGTGGTTTTCGCAGTAGCGGTACTTTTCCGAAGGGCCGAACAGCTTGTTGACCAGCCCTTTGCTATACGGTTCGAGGGTATCCTTGCCCTTCTTGACCAGCGGAACGAGCGCCATCTTCTCCGGAATAAACCCCAGGGGGTAGTGACAGCGGACACACTGGTGATTTTCAAAATAGAGCAGTTGCCCGCAGTGCGTACATTTAAAGAGTTTCATAGGATTGAGTCTGTGTGACGGAATCGGGTGGGAGTGGCCGTCGGCCGTGCGCGCGGACGGGTCCGAAACCTTGCCGTACTTAACGAGAATCGGACACGCAGGTTGGCAGCGGTGCCCCGGAAATTTGATTTTTGCGAGCTGGTTCGCACCGCTACCGCCGGGACTTCGGGAGGTGTGGGCTATCTTCGCGAAAACCTATTTTTATTTTTACGGAATGAGAACCAACGACCTCACCAGCCTGCCCCAGTACCAGGCGGCTGACGACCGCTACGATACCATGCGCTACCGCCGCTGCGGCAAAAGCGGTATCCAACTGCCCGCCATTTCCATCGGCCTGTGGCACAACTTCGGCAACACCGACAACCTGGAGAACGGCCGCCAACTGCTGCGGAGCGCGTTCGACCACGGCATTACGCACTTCGATCTGGCGAACAACTACGGCCCGCCCTACGGCGCGGCAGAAGAAAACTTCGGCCGGATTTTCCGCCGCGATTTCGCGCCCTACCGCGACGAACTGATTCTGTCGAGCAAAGCCGGTTACGACATGTGGCCTGGCCCGTACGGCAATTTTGGCTCGCGCAAGTACCTGATGGCCAGCCTCGATCAGAGCCTGAAACGCATGGGCGTCGGCTATGTCGATATTTTCTACCATCACCGTCCCGATCCGGATACGCCGCTGGAAGAGACCATGGGCGCGCTCCACTCGATCGTGCAACAGGGCAAGGCGCTCTACGCGGGCATTTCCAACTACTCGGCCGAAGAGACGGCGCGGGCCGCGACGATTCTGAAAGAGATGGGCACGCCGCTGCTGATTCACCAGCCGCGCTACAACATGTTCGACCGCTGGGTGGAAGACGGACTGCTCGACGAACTGGAGCGGCAGGGGGCCGGTTCCATCGTGTTCTCGCCGCTGGAACAAGGCGTGTTGACGGATAAATACCTGAACGGTTTTCCGGAAGATTCGCGGGCGGTGCGCGACGGGCGCTACCTGCAAACCAGCAACATCACGCCGGCCGTGCTCGACAAAGTGCGCAAGCTCAACGACCTGGCGAAGGCCCGGGGGCAGAGCCTAGCACAAATGGCCGTGGCCTGGTTGCTGAAAGACGCGCGCGTCACTTCTGTGCTGGTCGGCGTCAGCCGGGTCGAACAGCTGAAAGACAACCTGAAAGCGATCGAAAATCTGTCGTTCTCCGAAGAAGAACTCTCGAAAATCGAGACGATTTTACAATCCTGACGGTCCCACGCCGGTACGATTACGCCTACGCCGCCTGTGTACCCACGCAGGCGGCTTTTTTTGATCTTAACTCAGCTCCTGCTGGCAGAACCGCAGGATGTCTTGCGCCAGCACCAGCGCTTCGCCTGTCCCGAGGGCCACCGCCGCGCCCTGCATGCCTTTCCGGAGCGATTGGCCACGCCAGTGCACTTCCGTACGATCCGTGTGCGGCCAGCTGATTTCCCGGTGCTGTTGCCAGGGCGACATACATCCGACCAGCACGTCGAGGTAGGCCAGCATCTCGTGATAGGGGTGGGGCACTTTCCGTTGAAACTTACGCAGGTTGATCGCCGACGAGTGCGTACAGTAGGCCTGAAGCCACCCGTAACACGAGCGGAGCAGATGCGCCTGGGCTTGCGAGGCCAGAATGCCGAAATACCCCAGTTGCATGTCGTAGTCGGCGAAAACGGTATGAAAGTCTTCGCCCCGGATCAGTTCCAGGGGGAGATGGTGTACATCCAGAATGCACCGTTCGCGGCGGGCCTCTTCGTAGTGGCTGATGGTATAAAATCCGCTGAAGAAACTAAAACGAAACGTGTGGAGGTAAAGCTTGATCTCTTTCAGGAGAACATCTTTCGTCCAGGGTAACATAAGTCGCGTAAGAGGTTGAGTCGCGACACATACGGGGTGTGCCCTGGGTTGGATTTCAGCGCGATGGAATAGCGGCGAGAAAAATAAAAAGTTTCAGTGCGATTTCGGGTAGGTGTGTTTGCCCGGCGACCACCCCGCTTTTGCCAGCAGGGCTTCGCCCGAGGCCACTGCCCCTGGTTCCAACGCGGTGCCCATCGAATCGTTCCAGCGGTTCAGAAAGCCGAACAGGGCGATCACGCCCAGCATCTCCACGATTTCACCGTCGTCCCAATAGTGGCGCAGCCGGTCGGCAATGGCGTCGTCCACGCCATTGGGAATCGTGGCGCTGGCCCACGCAAACTCCAGGGCGGCCCGTTCCGCTTCCGAAAAGGCCGGGTGGGTACGGTAGTCCCAGATGTGTTCCCGTTGGGCCGGTGCCGCGCCGTAGCGTTCAGCCGCACGGATGGTATGCGCCTGGCAGTAGCGACACCCCGCCGTGTGGCTGGTCACGTAGCCGATCAGCCGTTTGAGGGCGCTGGTCACCCGTCCGCGGTTTTCCATAACCGCCTTGTTCATCTCGATAAAGGCGTAGGCCATCCGGGGGCGGATGTGCATCGTACGGACGCTGTTGGGGCAGAAGCCGAGTGTCTCTTCGTAAAACTGAATCAGTTGTTGCAGTTCGGGATCGTCCTCGCCCGATTGGGGAAGCACCAGCGGTTGTTTCATAAGGGTGGGAAAAATTACTTCTCGACGGTTTCGGGGCTTGTGTGTTTGCGCTTCACAATACGGTGCACTTCGTTGAGCAAGAGGGGGAAGGCCGGGGCGGTCATGTTGTGGCCGTAGCCGTCCATTTCGTAGAGCGTCGTTTCTTTATGACCGGCCACTTTCATCATCCGCATCAGGTAGGCGTTCTCTTCGTAGCGCCCCAGCATCTCCAGTTCGCGGTCGCCGGTGATCAGCAGCAGGGGCGGCGCATCGGGTCGGACGTGGTAGAGCGGCGCATACGCGTCGACGATGGGTTGGGTGCCGGGAATACCGCGCTCTTCGCGGATCGTAAAGTGGGTGATGGTGTGGCCGCTGAAGGGAATCAGTCCGGCGATCTGATTGGCGTCGATGCTGTATTTCTGGAGGTAACGCTTGTCCAGCCCCACCATGCTGGCGAGGTAGCCACCGGCCGAATGCCCTGACACAAAGATCAGTTCGTCACTCCCTCCGTAGTCCGCAATGTGTTGAAAGACCCACGCCACGGCAGCCGCCGCATCTTCGATGTAGGCAGGATTCTTCACTTTGGGCGAGAGGCGGTAGTTGACCCCCACCACGGCGATGCCCTGTTCCTGCAACGCCTCCGGCAGTTCCTTCTCGCCGCCGGTAATGCCGCCGCCGTGGAACCACACCACCGTTGGGAAGTTCTGCACGCCCTTCGGGTAATACAGGTCCAGCACACACCGCTCCCTGATATACGCATCGGATTTCGCGACGGAGGCCGGGTAATACGGCAGGTTGCGCTCGGTGACGTACGTGGTGGCGGTTTGCGCCCCACCCGTCAGGCTAAGCAGCAGAAACAACAGAAGGTAAGGGAAGCGTCTTGACATCATAGCGCGGAAAGTAGCCAGAAAAGAAAACATTTGCCATAGCGACAGAAGTAACCGCGGTGGCGGGCCACTCCGTCGCTACGGCAAATCGCAATAACGCTATACTAGTAATTTTGCGGCCTCTGTTCCGCATAATACGCCCTTCGCAGTGCCACCAGCCGCGCGTTGATCTGCGTCAGATCCGGACGGTCGGGGAGGGACGATTGGGCAAAGGCCGCCTCCATCTCCCGCGTCTTTTCCTCCGCCCGCGCCAGCAGCTCCTCGTACTCGAACGCGCCTGATTTGACCTGCAACAGAAAGTCCCGGTTGGGCCGCCGCACGTGGATCTCACTCGTCCGGCCGATCTCAATGGCCATGTCGAGCAGCCGAAGCGTGTGCATCAGGTTCTTGGCGTCGTAGTTCTTGCCGTGTTGGACCGTATTCTCGTAGCGCGCCTCGTTCCGTTTTTCTACCCACGCCCAGTATTCCTTGTACTCGCGACAATAGGTGGAGTAACCGTCTTTGTTAAAATAGAGCACCGCCGCCTGCACCGCCTCTTTCGGAATGGAGCTGAGCGCGACTTCGTTCGACGTCGCCTTGCGGACAATCCCCGCGTAGTCCGCCGTGGGATCATGGTAGAGACCGTAAAGATCTTTCATGTGCGGGAGGTTGACCAGCCCGCAGTCTTCCTGCCGCCAGCCGCGTGCCGCTAAAAAATGAAGGAGTGGAACAGAACCCTGGTGTTGGTTGACATAGCAGAAATCGAGCGGCGTTTTCCGTTCTTGGGCGACGGGATTAACGATCTTCTTATTGAGGCCGCGCGCCTTGCGCATCTGTGACAGCGCGAACTTGCCGAACGAATCCTGACACAACTTTGAAACGAACAGCGACGGTTGCAGTCGCTCCAGCAGCGGATGCCGGTACCGTACGCACGAGGGAGGCGAAGCGAGCAGCTCCAGGATGTTGGGGTTATTGGCCGCCAGCAACTCAAAGAAGCGACGCAGTTCGTAATAGACCTCGTGAATAATTCATAAACCCTTGTAAGTCAAGTACTTACAAGGGTTTTTTGTTTTCAGGTACAACATAGATACAACACTTAGATTATATAAAGAAGTAAGTTCATAGACAGTATTTTATTTTATACAGTAAGGCCAAGCATATTGCGAAATAGGTAATCTACCTTCATTGTCGAAGTCTACTCCAATTGATCCATCTAAATACTCATCAGGATCTTTGTTATCAGGCAAAAAGTTGTATTCACTGTCCATTTTGCTTGCCACCCTCTGTAATTCGCCTTTGTTACCTCGTATATCTATGGTCGTAAACCTAGCTACTTGATGTGTTTTAAAATTTATTACCTGAAACTTGTGATCTTTGTCTTTATGCTCTGGATATCTTTCTTTATCCAATTGAGATGTTTCTTCACATTTACTTTCTAACTTTAGCAATGGAGTGTAACCATGTATATTTGTTATAAGTTTCATGCTTATACCTACTTTATCTCGAACAGTTTTATAAGCTAGCTCTTCAAGTATGGGTAGATATTCAGCTAGATCTTTAAAAAATGAGTAATCGCGTTTGCTTGCTCCATGCGCTATTTTTGATCGCAGTCCTCTAACCTTGTTCATATTAAAATTTTTGATATCATACTCACTCGCTAAGGACTTGATGTACTTTCCAGTTGCCTTATGTGGCAAGCTTATTTCAAAATTACATGAAGGGCATATTGTGGTTTGAAATTCTTTCGATTCTAAGTTAGCAACGAAATCAAGAACAGAGTAAAGGTATAGGAACTTGTCATCCAGTTTAGGAGTATTTTGGTAATATTTTAATAGCCTGAGCAGATTGTAATACTTTGATTTTTCTGTATCGAGAGCAGTAAAATCAATAAAGTCATCTTTTTGTAAGCCTACTCTTTTTCTAAAAAATGAGGAGTGAATATGTAGCATTGGAAATTCGCCGCCTATTTTCGTTTTAGCATACGAGATAGCTAATGGAGAGTAAATATTTGCCGGTTGGAAGGTGATAAAGGAAAGTTGATCAATAAACTCACTGAGTAAATCAATAGAGCGGTAATAAGCAGTATCTATATCTTCCTCAGTCTGTCTTTTCGTATAAACTTCTAATAGGTGTAATTCTTTAGGAAATTCAGTTTGATCTCTCAAAACTCTAATCAGTGATTCCTTGTATTTAAAGTAATCATCTTCAAATATAACGTTCGCCTCAATAAGGGCTATAAATTTCCAGTCAGAATTAGCAATTTTATACATCAAGGTTTAATTGAATTTGGAATATACTGAATAGGATTATCAACAACTTCTTGTTTTGTCATGTACCAAGTAATAGTCAAAATAATCAATACTATGATAATTCCAATTGTAACACCTAACCTAGCCCAAAACTTTTTTCTCTTCATTTTATTTTCGATCTCTTGCCTAGAAGGTTCATTATGAACTCGCCCATAAATTTTATCTCTAATGTTAGAAACATTTTCAATTGCTTGCTCTAGCTCATTAACTTTATACTGGAAATCTTTATCTTCTTTATACTTTGTTGACTCTCTTAATGTCATGTAATCAGGCATTTCACTGCCACTACTTGAACTTATTCCAAACCCAACTAGAATCACAAATATCATAAATATACCAATTCCTATATTTAGAATAACCTTCCCAATTAGTCTATATTGTGATAATGAAAAGGAGGATATCTCTTTTACTCCTATGATAGTAGAAGAAATAGATAGATTCGATTCTTTTTCTCCTTCATATATTATTTGCGCAGTTAGACCATCATTTCTTTCAAGAATATGAAAATTTAATGCTAATGTATTATCGTTAATCTTAATAAGTTTTAGATTGCAGACATCTCTAGAGCTTTTTATTATTTTGTAGTCTATTATTTTAACATTGCGATCAAGCTTAAATATTACATTCTTTAATATATCTGTACTAAGTATTGGATCACTACCTTTATTCCAAAAGTAGAAAGTCATACTTGTTAGATCGCTTCTGATTTCATTTCCATCTGGTGTAAAAATTTTTATGGGAGCTTCTTTTGTTCGAGCTGTATTTAGAATCTCTAGTCTGATGGGATCTACTATAAAAGTTGGTTCCTTTTCTTTCTTTGTTCTCTCATAAAAATAGATCGTAAGTACAATACCAAATAGTCCTATACAGAGTCCCAAGATACCCAGTAAGTCTTTTTTCATAAAAAATTGCTGATTAGATTAAAATTTTAGGTGTTGAGGGGATATTAATATTTCTGTTCATCAAATTTTTAGCCTCTATTTTAATGAATTATCAGCAGAATCTATCAGTGATGTTGATGAAGGTCAAAAGACAGCCCCATTGAAAGGACTGCCTTTTTGTGTTACTTCCCATGCCTTACAGTGAGTATATTCTTATCTAAGGCTATAAAACAGCCATTAGAAGCATATTCAGGTTGGTAGGAATACCTGAAGTCAAGTTTTACCTCCTGTCCTCCATACGGTAGTTTATGCATGTATGGAGCTACCTGCTCTCTTTTTACTCTTCCTGGCAGATGTTTCCCAACTAAGTACCTACATTCCTCCTCAGGAAGGCTACAAGCTACCAGGAACTTCACCCTTGTACTATGGTCTAAGCCTGAGAATTCAGATTGGATCTGGATGTGATGACCATCTACCAGTAAAATGAAGAATCTTTTGCCTTCCTTGTTTTTACATTGCTCGAAATCTACTACAGTTAACATAAGCTATACCTATTAATCTGGATTGATCTAGGGCAGAGACATTCTGCCTTGTATAGCTGTGTGGGCTGGATTAGCTGCTTAAAAGGGGCCGGTTAAGGATGGATAGAAGAGGGCCGGGGGTGCTTTAGGTGGTAAGTACCTACCAGAATTTTTACAAAAAAAATTTTTTAAGCCTAATTGTATTGGAGCAAATAATATCGAGAATACCTGAAATATCCATAATACCAAGAATAGGTGCTATGCGTATTCCTGCTATTTCAGGTATTATGGGTATTTCGAGTACTACTGACCACCTTCCTAATGATAATTTCCCCCATCATAGGAAGTCCTCTTGAAGTCTCGGATATTAAGAAAAAGCTATATCATAGGTAAAAAGAATTTCGATATCCCAAGTACAGGATTTTATGGGTATCTCTGTAAGCTCCCGCTCTTACTCTCATTCAATAATAGTCTATGTATTATAACCTATGAGGTTCTGGACTAGGTAGCAAAGATCCAAGTAACGCAGACACCTTCTGATGTATATAGTTTTCGGGGTTAGAGCATATAGGTAAATGGGGGAAATTGAAATAGCAAGAACGTTATGTTAAGAAACAACTTTAAGATCAATACCTATAATTCAGTATTGCAAGCTAAAGAAAAATATACCAACTTGAAAGTTATAAAGTCCTGTTAAACATATAATAAAATAATCTTAATTCTAATCGTAGTGGATATAATAGAACCATTAATTGCGCCTATTCAAGATTTTTTAAAAAGCAATGGCTTTGAAATGCCTAATTGGTTTGTTGAAGTAGTGTTATTAGTATTACTACCTTTTGGATTATGGATTCTAAATAAAATAAAAAACAAAATAAGTAGGCATTTGAGGTACATTAAGAAGGCTAAAGATTTACATCCATATTTTACAAAATCATATGTTAAAGAGGCTAGGAAGTATTATGTACCAACTAGACTTAGAGATAAACCCCCATCTAACTATGAAGATTATCTAATGTCAAGAACTATTGATATTGACATTGACGCAATTCAATGGTTTAAAAGTAAAGGTTTTGGTTTTACAGACGAAGACGATGCAAGATTTTATTTGATACTATCTGATTCAGGAATGGGCAAGAGTACATTAATGGTAAACTTATATATTGAGTATAGTTCATACTTTTTTAGGAAGTATGATATTAAACTATTTACACTTGGTCATCCTCAAACACTGGAGGATATTAAAAAGATAAAGGATGACTATAGAGAGAAAAAAACTATACTTTTGTTAGATGGGTTTGATGAAGATAGTGAAGCTGCGCAAGATTGGAAAAAAAGATTTAGAGAATTAATAGATATTGTCCAAGGTTTTAGAAAAGTAGTGATAACATCTAGAACTCAATTTTTCCCAAATGAGATTGAAGAGCCATATGAGTTACATATTCAAAAAAATGGTAAAGATAAAGAAAATCACACATTTCATAAGATGTATGTTTCTCCATTCTCAGATTCAGATGTAAAAATGTATTTAGATAAGAAATTTGGAAGATACAATCCTTTTAATTTCGAAAAAAAAGAAATAGCTAAAAAAATAATAGATCAATCACCGAGTTTAATGGTAAGGCCTATGTTGCTTTCTTATATAGATGATCTTCTTCAGACATCCTCTAGTTTTAAGTATGTTTTTCAAATCTACGATCAGTTGATTTTAAAATGGATTTCTAGAGAAGCAAATAGATTTGGATCAGAGAGAGCAGATAGTTTTAGGGAAAATTTGCAATTATTTTCAAGGATAGTTGCACTCAAGATTTATGAAAAGTGGAGTTCAAGACCAATAGAGAAAGGCCTATCACTAAGCGCGGAAGATATAGAGAAAATAGCAAAAGATTTCGATATTGAACTTGACTCTTTAGAAATGAAGAGTAAATCACTTTTAAATAGAAATGCTATTGGTCAGTATAAATTCTCACATAAATCAATATTAGAATTTTTTCTTGCAAAGGAGTATATTATAAATGAAGATTTTAGTAAAAAATTTGATTTTATAGGATTTGATCAGGCTAAGAAATTTGTAGGTGAATTTAGCAAGGTGAAATATGTTTTGAAGTTTATTGATGAAAAGAATATTAAAATATACTCTTCTGTTTTTGAAATATTAATAGGTGAGCAAAAGGTTGCTAGGTTTGTTAAAACGATCTCATTAAATGAGACTCAGTTTTATGATCTTTTAATAAAGATGGATGATTCAATATTTGTAGAAGGTTTTAATGAATTAATATTTGAAAATTTGGTGATTCAAAAAGATTCATCAAAATATAAGATTGAAAACATAAAAAAGTTTACAACGTTAAAGCGAATTACATTATTCACTAATGTAGAAAAGACGTATAATGGTAAAATTAAAGAATTAAAAGAATTGATCCCAAATTGTTATATTCCTGGTTGGGATTTCTTTATAAATCAAGACTCTAGCTACAAATCTATATAGCTATTTAGCATTGATTAACCTGTTCCTAAATAGTCAAGCTTAAAGAAGTATAGTCAAGACTGATTCAGGCTTGACTATTTAGGATTATCATAAATAAATAATAAGTAGAAAGTGAGAAAAGCATTCATTATATGTCAGTGAACACAGCTGTTGTAACATAAAAAAGTTTGAAAACTGCTTCAGCATATGCCTAGCTAAACAATGCACGATAGTCAGCATTGGATTGTTACAAACTTTATATATGCCCCTTGTAGGGGTTTTTTTGTGGCATAAGCTCTTACTTCTACCTACTGCAATACCATAATATGAAGTAGAGGGTCGATGTATTTATGCATTAATAGAGAGGAATAATTGGTGGCTAGTCATTGTCAGATAGTATTAAGAGAGATGTTAAAGCTATTCTATGTAGATGTGCTGAGTAAAGAGATGTGGAAAGGGGGATTTTCTATGGTGTAGAGTAAACAATGGAAAAGTCTCATAGCAAAAAAAATGAATTAAAAAATACTGAAAAGTAAGTATTGATCTAAATGTTTAAAATTTAAACATTTGCTATTCAAATTTGTATTTGCCTTAATCTATTAGTTCAATGATTTATAAATGAGTAAAATAACATTTAAGTTTAAACTGGCTCTCGTAGATGGTATGAGAGCAACAACTTTCAGAATTGATTCTGAAAGACTTTCTGAAGATGATTTAGAAATTATGAGATCTCCTACAGATACTAATGTGATAGAAGGAGAGATTAGTATCGAACCAATCCTAAGTACTGTTGTAATTAGTGTTTGGGGTGTAGGGAAACCTAACCTTGTTGGTAGTTTTAATATAACATATAAAAATAAAAAATTTTTCGATGTAGACGAAAAGCTAGTAGTTAATAGTGGTGCAAGATTTAGATTTTATAAAACTCAGATTAAAATACCTTATTAAATATGAAAATTAAAATTGCTTATCTTCTCGTTAGTATTTTTTTGTGCTATCCATTGTACTCGCAAAATTTAACTGAAAGTGCTAAAGGAGAAAGTTCACTCCTTATGAGGGGTAATAATGCTTCCTTAAACTTGGGGGAGGCAGAATTAAGTTTTGGGCTGAATAATTTAAAGAAAAGCCTAGGAACGGCTTCATATTTAATCTTTGGAGTAAATGCTGTAGCAAAGAATGAATCAGGAATAGGCAATATATTTGACAGAGGATATTTAGTGCCTGAAGGGAAATTTAATGGTTTCTTAGGCTTATCTTGGTCAAATGGAATTCCTGAGGCATTTGAAGAAGAGTATAGTGGTGAAATTGAAAAATACCAAAAGTTTATCAGTGACAGTAGAAGGTCTTTTGATGAATATGTTACAAGATATATTTGTGAAAATAGCGATGAGGATTCATCACTGTCAAACATAAGGAAAGAATTGTGTGATGAATATAAAGAATTGAATAGTCCACAAATGTTTTTAAACACTCTTAGAAGCAAATTAAAGCAAGAAAAAGATGCTAAGAGAAAAAATTTCATATTAGGACTTTATGATGAGCTATCTGATAAAATTGACGATTTTAAAGAAACTAAGGATTATTATGATACTATAGTTGAAAATATGGAGAATACTCTTCAAGAAAAAGTATATTGGCAATTGATGGTTTTTGGGCTTGGAGGTATTAATGCTAGTGAATTTAAAAGGTTTGTAGGGTATGATAGTACTAATCTAAAAGATAGTTTCGAGGATGAATCATTTCGTGGTGGTAGAGGAGGTATTGGAATTAACTTTCAGTATGGAAGTTTTAATTTAGGTATCACCTATAGCTATTTGGAGACAAACAATTTTGTAATACTATCTAAGAAGGATTATACATGGAGGTCGTCTACTTCATTAAACAATCAGACGGTTATTGAAGAGAAAAAAATTGCCGCTTACTCTGGTGCATATGATAATGTTAAAATTAATGAGTTGAATATTGATTTATTATACAATGTAAAGCTTGATAAAGAGCCTAAAAACCACTTGCTCATCAATCCTTACTTGAGATCTCAGCTATTTTCTCGTAGAAGTGATTTGTTACCTAACTCAACAAATGTTGGATGTGGTTTTTATTTCTATCAGCAAAGTGGTGTGTTCTTAGGAGGAGTTTACGCTGAAGTTTTTGATGTTAAAAATAGTTATGAGAAGATAAAACCAGCTGAAGAGCAAAATCTTAGAGAGCCTATAAACAGATTGACATTTGGGATAGTAACCAAAATTACAATCGGCAGCTTATTAAATGTTTTCTAAACTCTAAAGCTCGTTATCATACATAACAGATTTTGTTATAAGGTCTGATAAAAAGTAAGTCGAGTTGCACTTATTGTATGTTTTTTGAAGTATATTAAAAATGGCAATTTTATCTATTAAATTCCAACTTCATTTATAGTGTAATATATTATATTTGAGTGTTACTTGTTTTGTACTAATAATGAAAATTTAAAGTATGTATCGTGGTTAGAATAAAATATATTTCAGTCTCTACTCCATGTATATAGTCACAGATTGTGCTTAAGTAACGGTATGTGGATGGACCTCACTGATTGAGTGATAATGTTGTGAATATAAGAAGAGTGGTTAAAATAAAGATATAGGAATTGAATTCTTAGCCTCATGATTGACTTGAATGGATAGGTGTACTACCTTCATGCTAATCATTACTATGAGAGGCTTATAATGAGCTTCTCTATTATTACCATTATTCATTACTATGTCTCATACTTCCTGATGGCAGTTCAAAAATATCCATAGTTGCTACTATCATGTTTTGTAAGGTGTTTCGTTGAAGAAAAAAATACATTCATTTGTTATGTCTTTTTAAGAATATCCTTGAGAGATTGCTGCTCCAATTTGATCCACAAAACTTATTTAGAAGCATTACTAAATCTGACCAATTAATTAATTCAATTCTTGGGTTATTATTTTCCATTTTTTTTGCACTAGAGCTAAAGGCACTACTTGTGACTAAGACTCCTTTAGAAGCTTTCTCACTGGCAACAACTCCAAGAAGGCTTCTGACAGTACCAACCCCTATATTAGGAGTATATCGCTTACATTGAACAAGAACTGTTTCTTTTCGTCCTTTTTCATGCTTTTTGGCAATTATATCTATGCCACCATCATAACTATCTTTAGTTAATTCTGTCTCATAATCCATGTTTATATATAAATACTCTACTAGCCATTCAAATTCTTTAGGATTCAAATTTAATAGTATATCTCTTGGATGAGTTTTATCTAAATATTTTGCTCTTATAAGAGTTAAGGTATTTAGTAAACCATTGATTCTGAAATCAGGTAAAAACCAAAAATGAGCTACATAGTATGCTTCTACAACATTTATCGCCATTGTTGGGTTATTGGGTAACAGGTCTATGATCCATGTTAAACCTTCCCAATTAGGTTGCGTTTTACTCGATAGTCTTCTTATGTATTCATTGTATTTATATTCATTTGCAATGTCAGTACCATTCTTTTTCTGAATTGACAGGTTCTCTAATACATATTTATCTGCAACTAAATTACCGGTGGGCATTACAAACAATCTAATTAAATTAATTACTTCTTCCTCTTTCCTGCTATCGATCGTATTTAGGTATTCACATTCCATTCCTTCTGTTGGAAAGCAATAACTTGGAAAAAGTAGACGTCTTTTAGGTGAAGTTATACAAGATAACCATTCTTCTAGACTTAAGTCTTTTGCTTCAATAATTTGATTTTGCTCCAATGTGATCGTGGTTAGGAGTAAGATTTTTTAAATATACATTATTAAACAGAATACCCATTCTAGATTTTTACTGCTATTATGGGTATTCTTGATATTATGGATATTTTAGGTATATCACTCTTCTAGTTCTATAGAAATCATTCTATAAATTCCTTTTGATACTCTTTCTATCTTCTTCCAATTGATTAGTTTCTCAAGGGCTTTATTAAGTGTTCCTTGTGACATTTTTCCTTCTGAAGCTTCTCCTTCAAACTCAGCCTTAAGCTCCTTCCATTTGATCTCTTTTTCTAGATTTACTTGGAAATATAGCAGGACTTTTTCTGCATTTGTATCATCAACCCTTCCATCTTTTCTTCGGTTAATCTCGGTTAGGGAGCTTACCCCTTGTACTTCAATCCAATGATTATCATTGATTTCAAATTGGATGATATCATCTGAGTCTCTCTTGTGTCTGCTAAATACTTCTTGAAAGAATCTCTTTTTTTCTTTCGTCCTTGTGATCCCTAGCATAAACTCAGGTTCTTGTTGTACCAATCTACTACCAGCAGCATCTTTCATACTGAGCAGTTCATCTACATTCTTAGTAGTGTGGTGAACGAAGATTCCTGTGAGACGGTATTTCTTTACTATGATTCTAAGATGTTTCATCAATGCTCCTGCTACTGTACTTTTTTCTATTTCTCCTCCTTCTAACCTCGTTAATGAATCAATCATCAATATCTCTATCTCATTCTCCTTAATTACTGTTTCTAACTTCTCCCAATCAGCTTCGCTTGTGAAGTATTGGGGAAATTCTTCTGAGATAAAGATTATATTTTCTGCAAGGTCGTCCCATGTGGCATCAAGGTACTCAAGCTGTCGCTCAATTTTTTCATATACTTCTTCTGGCATCATTTCCAAGCAAGCATATAAAATTTTAGGAGGTTTTTCATATTTGAGCAAAGGTAGACCAAGAAACTCTTCTTTTTGTAGGGCTAAGGATAATGTTAAACACTCGATGAGAGTTGATTTACCGCTTTTACTTGGTCCAACAATGATGCCCATAGATCCTTCTTTTATGGATGAAAAAACCATTCTCTTCTTGGGCCTATCTTTAAATACCTCTCGCATTCTATTTGCAGGTATTGTAAGTGATGGCTTCTTCTTTTCTTCTTTCTTTACTGCAATTTCTTGCTGATTAGCTTCTGTTGCTGATGAATGGCTATTCTCGTTGCCATTCTCCGTGTTATTGTTTTCCAATTCTTCTTTCATCTTTCTACTTGACTAAATTTTTAACACTATACTTTTCCAACATTTGATCTATGTCTTCTTGTCTGAAGTAGATCTTGTTTTTGATTTGTGTGAAGCTGATTACACCTTCGTTTCTCCAGTCTTGCAGCTTTCGAGGGCTAACCTCTAATAGTTTGCATGCTTCTTTAATGGTGTAAGGCTTCTTTCTCTCTTTCTCCTTGTCCTCTTCATACAAGGCTTTGAGGTACTTATAGATGCCCTCTAATTGCATCTTATAAGCTTTAGATTCAAACGTGATAATTGTCATTGTTTTATCAATTTTAGTTCAACAATGACTCAAAGGTATAGTGCTAAATGAGGCAATATGATGAAGCTTAATTGAGGGTAGAGTGAAAGGTAGAGTATATAAAAGCAAAAAAACGCAGCTACATTTCTGTAACCACGCTTTGATAATTGTGAAGTATTTTAAAAGTTCTACTCTACTGTAGAGTTATCAGTAAGTGGGTAGAGTTTGGATAACTTATATTAAGTTATTGATAATCAATAACTTGCTTAAAAATAGGTTTAAGGGATAGCCAGAAGGCTGATTATTTCATCCAACTGCTTTCTTTGTGTATCGCTACATTTCCCCCCAGGTCTTTGCAGTTGTCCTGTATCAAGTGGCCGCTTATGCTTATCATAAAAGCATCTCACAGCAATCTTCCAATGATTCGTGAGCTTTGTATCACCCTGGTCACCTTGTATCAATGCTTTATCTTTCAATTGCTGAATCAGATAGGCCAGTTCCTTATTTGCTTTTGCCCATATAACAGGTTCCTCTACTGGCTTGCCTGATAATATCCTTTTAAATTGTGCTGATGTTGTTTCTTCTGAAATGAATTTTCTGTGCTTCAACGCATTGTAGAAGTTCTTTAGGCAGTCTGAGTAATGGAAGTCATTAAGGTGAGTATACTTGAATCCAGTAGTAATACTATCATCTACTGATTGAATGCTCTTGGCAGATGATTGTGAATTCGATTCATCTACATGGGTAGAAGTTACTTTCTTCTCCACGTAATTTAAGACCTGCTGAAGCCCTTCTTTCACAAAGGGGTACTGATATAGTTCAGTAGCATTTGGTTCTTCCAGATAGCTTCTAATCGTAGTATGGTAATGCTTTACAATGTTATCCTGAATTTCAGGAGAAGCTTTGTAAATCTCAGCATCCAACTGTGTTATCGCATAAGAAGTCGCTTCCTTGGTTTCTTCTTCTAGTTGATTTTTGAAGGAATAGTAGAACCATTCATCGGTATAAGAGGCAAGTGGAAAACAGTAGTAGGATACTATTCTTCCTTCCTCATCCTTGTCAATGTCCTTAAATCCGTGCGTTTCATGCCCACTTTCATCATTTGCCCTCTCTTCAAATTCCTTTTGAAACCTATCCTTTCTCTCTTCTACTCCATTCAAGGTTAGTATCTGATCAAAGTAGAATAGGGGGGATTGTTGGCTTTCAACTTTTACCATAGCATCATTAATTAAAAACATCCATTGCTTTATCTAGCTCTTCATTTACCACCTTTGCGTAAATCTGAGTTGTCTTTACGGAAGTATGGCCTAATAGCTTGGATACATACTCTATACGCATACCCTTACGTAATGCTCTGGTTGCAAAGGTGTGTCTACTAGTATGGAATGTTAACTTCTTGTCAATTCCAGCCTCTTTAGCAATATGCTTTAAACTCTTATTGGCATGATTGGAAGCTGTTTGAATAGCTTTATATAGGACTTTGGGGTCTGAATAATCGAGATCATTTCTCAGAAATGGAAATATGTAGTCAGTTGACTTAGTATTAGGATGCTTATATTCTTCTAGTATCTGTATAGCACGAGTAGGAAGTTTTATTGATACAACATCTCCTGTCTTGTGCATCGTAAGCGTAATCTTCTCCCCATCAAAGTTTAACCATTGCAGTTGCAAAACATCTGATATCCTTATACCTCCTGCCCAGCAACAGAAAATATACATATTACGTCGATGATGCTTCTTACTTCCTGATTTTAATAAAAGAGCATCTATCGCCTGTAAATCTTCTTCTGTTAGATATTCTTTGGTAGTTTTTTCTGTTTTCAGCTTGTGGCGTAGAAAAGGATTTTTTTCGATTGAAATAACATCTTCTGTCACTGCGTCGCTAAATAACTTTTTGATGATCTTGATATTCGAGTATACAGTATTAACAGAATTACCAAGATCCTCCTTCAAGTAGGTTTCATAGCGTTTAAGAAAGCTTACAGTAACATCGTCGAATAGTAAGTCCTTCTTGCCTAGGTAGGTTTCTAATTTGGAAATCACAGTTCTAGCCTTATCCCATGTTCCAATTTTTCCTGCTTTCTCCAATGAATTGATGTATCGATGAGCATATTTTAGGAAACTTTCAGAAGACTTACCCATGATAGCCTCTTTAATCTTCTTTGGCGCTACATACTTTGAAGTAGTTTCCAGATCTAGAGCTACATCTTCTGCATCAGACCTCTTTTTGAAGATAGCCTTGTTGTACCGCTGCACCTTCAACCTCATCTCTCTTCCCTTCAACCCTTTGATCTTAACTACCTGTTGGGTCTTCTCATCCCATTCTTCTTCTAGCACCTTAATACTAAGGGCAATGAACTTTGCCTTACGATCCTTGATGATTCTAAGGTATAGGGGAGCCTTGCCAAACTCGTCTACTTTGTTGGCTTTACGTACTACTTTGACACTTGCCATAAGGGAAAAGGGATGTTGTTGTTATACTATAAGGTACAATAATTCCAGATGAGGTACAACATTGGGTACAACAAATATCGCTTTTATATGCAATTGCCTGCTTTTAAATACTCCCCAAATATTGTCAAAATGACCATTTTGAAGCAATGAGAGGTATTTTGAAGTAATATAATTCAATTAACGCAGTTCGTAATAAACCTCGTCGTTCGTCGCGTTCTGTACTTGCGGCACGTAATCGAGGCCGTAAAATTCCGCTTCCGGCAGAATGAAGACGCCCTTGAGATCGGTGTCCGACGTGGGTGTATCCAGGCCGTAGGCGCGGCTGCCACTCAGGCATTCCAGCACGATCCAGCCGCGCTGGCGCAGTTCCTCAACCGTCAGTTCCATGTCGTCTGAATGGTGTGGTACAGAAATTCATTCATCGCCTCCAGGTTTCCTTTTCCTGCCGGAAGGTCGTTCGCGCGTGTTTCCGCTTCCGCCAGCGTTGTCCGGATGAAGTCGGTCAGCAATGGCTCGGCCGGATGTATATACGCTTCCGACTGCCCGGCTTTGAGTGCGATCAGTTCCTCGATCCGCTGCCGTAGGGCCGGGGCGATGGTCAGTCTGTCCAGCATCTCCGGAAAGACGATGGGCGGCGGCGTATCGTGTGTCAGCACCCACCGACAGGCCGTGGCCGCCCGCAGCGCATAGAAGAGCCGTTTGAGTTTGCACGTCGCGTGTCCGTCGATCTCCTCGAAACTCTTCTTCGCCATGTTCAGGTAGTGGTGCATCGTCGCGACGGGCGAGTAGCACGCCCCTGCCAGCGCCTGCATTTCCGCTAAAAAGGCCGCGTCGGTACGGTAAACGATCGGCGACTGGAGGCGTTCGAGCAGCGCGGCATTCGATTTCCAGAGCAGCCGCAGCGCCTTCCGCAACTCCCAACCCGACAGGTCGATCAGCCCGTCGTCCTGGAGCTGTTCCAGCGAATCCTTCGGTTCATGCAGCGACACGTACCACGCCGGGCAATGCACGTACAGAAACCGGACGTCGTAATCGCTGTCCGGCGACGGAAACCCCCACGCCCGCGACCCCGTCTCGCACGCATACAAGATGCAAATGGCGTGCATCCGCTCCAGTTCCGCCAGCCGCGTTTGAATCAGGGTTTTCATGGGGATGTTGATGTAAAATGACAATTACTCACTTTTGTTCTCTTCAAGCCATTTCATTATATACTCAAAAGATTCATTTTCAGTCTTCCGAAAAATTTCCTCAGTTGCTATTGTAAAAGCTATAAAGTTCTGTGTTAAATAATTTAGTCTCTTTTTGCCTAAAATAGTGTTAAAATGTAAATCATGAACATAGCTGTGACGTCTTTCGAAAACTTCAGCTATATTCTTTTGCCATTCAGGATAATCTTTGTTTAATTGAATGCTGCTTGATTTAAAATAATTAGAGTGAGTATTCGTGATATCAATTTCAATAGCTCCTGCTTCCTTTAAGAATGATTTTCCCATAAGCTTTGAAAGAACATAATCAATACTTTCAAGGCTTTGAAAAGAATAGTAGATCGCTATGATTTCTTCCGTTTTTAAATCTTTATGTTTGAATAGCTGGTGTGCCTCGTATAATGATATTTTTTCTTTTAAGAGATCTCTTTGATTATCATTGCCAAATAATCCTCCTCTCTTTTTGATCGAATCTTTTATGAATACCTCGAGAGCTGTAACTAGATTTATTACATAATTTTTGCGAGCCTCTATTTTTGCTTTCTGATTATTTGTATTTTTCTCTACAATTACATTTACTTCTTTGGCGATGTTGACTTTTGCAATAAAATTGTTTATTGGATAAGGCTTCCTTTTATTGTAGTACTTTTTGTATTCTTCTACTTTGTCTTGTATTCTTTCAAATGTATTCATGATGCGAAGGCCTTTTTGCTTGTGAGAGAGTTTATCAAAATAATGATCTCATGAGTATATGGTTTTTCAGATTATTGCATATGTCCAATTCCGGCAGCTAAGCAGCTCCTCTTCTGGCTTGGTTAGCTCATTCCTGTGAGTTCCATTGTGGATTGATGCCTCCGAGTTTCCCAAATTCCAAATCCGGATCGTTGGATTGGAACATCCCAATGAAGAAGTAACCGGTTAGGGACCAGTTGCGAGAGGTATGCGCAATGATGTCAAGAAGGGCTTCACAAAAAGAGCGGCTTTGGTCCGTTAGGTTGTCGAATCGACGGAATACCAACACCAATCCTCTGAATCGCGTGTCATACAAATCGCGTAAGCAGTCGTTGAACGCATTAAGATTCTCACCGTAGTAACCAGGAAAACCAAGTGCTTCTTTGAGATGTTTGTGGACGTGCTTGATGTTCCATTTGGCCACATTGATGTCTATAATGTGATAGTTTAGCTTGCTGAGCGTAACCAGATCTTCATCCAAGAAGCCATTGTTCCGATACAGAATGATGGAGCTATCCTGGATAAGTTGAATGTCGGCGGCAGGTTCTTGCTGCGGTCTCATGGTTAAGTTGATGTTTGTAAAGTAGTTGCTTACTATTCTGGTTTAGTGACGCCGATCATCACCCCGAAGTCGCCATCCAGTTGCCTCCAGTCTTTTTCCGGCAGGTACATGCGCGAGACAAAGCCATCGAGGTAAAGCGCCTGTTCACACCCCAGATCTTTAAAGAAGCTGGCAAGATCGTAGAAATTGATTTCGGTCTTCGAAAGGGCAAAGACGACACGCCCATCTGGTAAAATGCCTACCCCGTTGCGAATGTGAAGATTTGTAGATCCTTTTTTGAGGGCAGGATGATACTCGCCATCCATCAGCAACATCGGTCCTGATTGCGTGGCGTACTGCACTTGTCCGTCGTTTGAAAACTGGTCGGTGGTGCAAATCACCGCCTGACGATCGGTCGTCAGGTAAAAGACGCCATTCGGTTTAAGGTAGAAATTGCCTTGCCCGGCAGTCGTATCCAGTGAGGCAAGTAGCTGCCCATTTTCGATATAGAGCCCTTGCGGAGCGTGGCTCGGCGTAAACATGCCGCCATTCATAGCAAATACTAACTTTTCCCGATGGCTCTCGGTGAATTGCTTCAGGCGGCTAAAGCTGTGTAGTATGTCTTCTCGGTCGTCTTTCCAATAGAACTTGAGGTCTTGCGTGCGTGGATCGGCGGTGTAGCTGATGATTCGATCCTCCAAAGAGTTATGTGCTGATCCAATAGCAAAGAATCCTATTACGGTGCAGACAATAAGTAGAAGAACCAAGATATACTTCCAGTACTTCATAGCTGGCGGTTTTTACTAATCTCAATTGAGCTCAAAGCATCAATATGATACTTAACTTTAGAGTTTAGTTTTAAATAATCATCCTCTATGCTCTTGAATAATTCTGATAAGTAAATTATTAGCTTTGATGTCAAAATAGAATTGATGGTGATGATTAGAGAGCATGGTTTTAAGGTGTTTTTTTCTACAGAATAAATGGTGTTGTACTGTCTGTCGCTTATATGTTCTGAATGTGCATAGTTCGAGTATATTTGCCACATTTCATCGATGCGCGAGGCTTCAATCCCACTTGTTGCAAGCAAATCCTTTGTACTTAGGAGCCTGGCAGATTTGGGTTTGAGATACGCTTGTCTTTGCTTCTCTGAGGCGTTTCTATATAAATCCGATTTTTTGATATTAGTTATAGATTCGTCTATTTCCGAGTTTATCTTGCTGAGATGTACATGTTTCTCTGGGAATGTGGAGGATGTTTTGAAACTTGCTTGTTTTTGTAGTCCATGCAATTTGTAAATGTTGTATCGGAAATCTTTTTCTGAATCAGAAACCTTATCAAAAAATAAGTAAAACATAATTAAGAAGCTCTCAATCTGCATTCTTGTGATGCTATTTATAGAGAATACATCAGTTATCGATACTTCTTGATTAATGAGATTGAATCTATTGCCTTTGATTAGATTTATAAGGCTATGATTTGCTAAGCCAAATCGAAAAAACTTTCCTTCAAGCTCCCGTTGATGATATTTCATGCTTACTTTTTTGTCAAACAATGACTGAGTAAGCTGAAATAGTGCCTCTGTAATGAGTTCAAAGTGTATCAAGCTGGTTCTGGTGTCATTTTCATTGACAGCGCGGTACATTTCCAATGCATACAAGTTTCTATTGTCCATAATCATCTTTTATAAGTCGAGTAAAACTAAAACACCGGGGCGACTGGCGCACTGAGACTAGATAGCGTGTTGATTACACCACAGATCAGCGAATCTGATCCGGCCGGATTGGTTACCGACATCTCCAGCACCTAAAGCGAAGTAACTCAGCGCTACGGCACCCGGTAGTATTTTAAACTTTTAAAAAGAGGAGCGACAAGCGGCGTGGGCCTTTTGTTTGGTAAGACGAAGTATCCCACGTCTACGGCATCCTCAAGATTTTATACGTCAATCTGATTAATTTCCGCTACTACATCAGAGCCACGCTCGGCGGCTACCATCAGGTCGAAGATTTTCTCACTCCAACCCCCGATGGTCACCACGCCTTCCTGGAAAAGCGTATTGCCATAGCCGCGCAGGTCGATGCTGTAGGTCATCACCGCCGGGTTCCAGTTCCGGTATTTCCGGAACAAACGGTTGAAGTCGTCTGCGCGGTGCCCTCTACGGCCGAACCAGTTGCAGCCGGTACCGATCTGACAGTCGGAGAAAATCAGGATACGATCCACGTGGATCTGCTCCTGGATCAGCCGCTCCATCATCTCAAAAATACCCTGTTCGGTCGAAGGACCACAGGTGGCTCCGGCCTGGCTCACGTGTGCAAAGTTCGTAAAGACCCCTTGTGTCCGATCCAGGGTCGGTATCACCAGCCGGTCGCCGAACAACCCGATTTCCGTCGCTTCCATTTTCAGGCCGCACAGCACCGCAAACAGGTTGGCGATGTCGGCGGTCGAACGTCGGCTCATGGCCGAAACCGCTGAACTTCCGCCCGCGTCGCCGCGCATGCTACCCGAGTTGTCGGTCAGAATCAGCGTCCGTCCCCGTAACGCCGGCAGGTTGTCGACCGCCACCGAAACGGCGGTTTCCAGGGCGGCCAGCGTCTGAGTGATCAACGCGTCTTGTGCAGGTGTCAGGTTTTCTTCCTGTTTTAGTTTCTGCACCTCGGCGTAGGCCGACAGGTAGCGGAACGGCACCTGCCTGGCGTTATGTACCCGTGTCGGCTCGGTCAACACCGTCAGTACTTTCTGTACAGTCACAGGTGTTGCTTGCTGAATCAGGTTCCGCAGGTTCCGTAGCAATGCCATGTAGCCCATCTTACCGCTTTCTACCAATTCCTCCCAACGAGCTGCTTTGGCGTGCAAGCGCAGCGTTTCGGTGTCAAAATGCTGCTGACCGAGGGCCGAGAGTTCGGTTTCCCACGTGTAAGGCGTTGGCAGCGTGTCGGCCGTCAACTGGTCGAACAAGAGTTGCTGGGCCAGATCTTTGGCTTTTGGATGCACCAGGAAAAGCGCGTCGCGCAACGTTACCTGTCCCGCCCGGTTGTATTTCGCCAATTGGTACCCGTCGAACCGATTGAACGCATCGGCCAGGCCGCGCTGCAATTGCTTCGAGAGGCGGTTGAGTTGTTTCGTGCCCTGGCGGTCGTTCGCGCGCTGGTAATACGCCAGCAGTTCCGTGATTTCGTCAGGGCGTTGCACTACACGTGCCACCGTCCGGCGTAGCAAGTCGTCGCCACAGTGGATTTTCGCCAGCTCCACCACCAGGACCAGCGGCACGGTGCGCAGGTACATCTGTGTGCGAGTGTATACGGCCAGTCGGGCCACAAATTGGGGTGCCACCTGGGGGATCAGGGCACGAATACGCTCCAGTCGCTGGTCGGCCTTCTCGTAATAGGTGTTGTCCAGCATCGTCGAAACCACCGTTGTGTAAAGTTCCATCTCCGGCGTCAGTCGGTAGGCACGCCCTCCCATGTAGTTGCGCAGCGTTGGTAGCGGTTGGTTGAATTTCATCTCTGTTTCGTTTTCGTGAACTGATGAAACAAAGGTGAAGGGCTACTGCGCAGTCTTTTTGCGCAGTTGAAAAAAGTTTTTACTTTTTTTGAAATGCTTCGCCTGCGATCTTGCCCGGAGCGGGTGGAGGGCGCGTACGCGGTGTGGGGCTTTTTGGCATAGAGGTGGGCGATTGCCAAAAAAAGCGGCAGACTCTTTTTGCCTGAGCCTGCCGCGTCTCAACCTGGGTTGAGCAGAAAATCTCCTTACAATCTGCCGGAGAGGTACACGTTGCCTTCGACCGAAATCAGAAGTTCGTCGTTTTGCGTGTACGTCATGTCGTTGATGCTGCTGTATTCAAAGGAGGTGGTAAGCTCGCGGACCGTGCAGTTTTCGTTCGGGTCGCTGCACTCCACAAATTGCAAGCGGCCTGTGTCGTAGTACAAGTTGATGTACCGGCCATCCCGGGTGCGGTAGTTGGTCAGTCTGAAGTGGGCGGGTGCTTCTTCTTCCGGCATGCGCTCGTACGTGACGCCAAAGTCGCGGCTGATCTGGTAGACGTACGTGGCGTTGCTGAACGGGGTGATGTTTTCTTTATAAGCGATGACGCCGTTGGGGCTGATCATTTTGGGACTGCCGCCCAGGGCCTCTTTTTTCGAGCCGGGAAGCTCTTCCCAATCGATGCCGTCGGTGGAGGTGTAGACCGTCTGCTTGTATTGGGGCATGCTGAAGCCTGTGCCGGGCGATACGTACGTATACGCGCCGATGCCCAGTCCGTAGTAGAGCCCTTCGGGCGTGCGGGTAAAGTACAGCGGGCGAGGCTCGTCGACCGACCGCAGCGTCCATTCGTTGCCGTCGGTCGAGCTGTAGGTGCCCGTGGTGGTGTAGGCAATCGGGCCACCGTCGGTGTAGAGCACACTTTTGATTTCGCCGATCGGTGACGTCCGGAAGGTTTTGGTCTGCCGGTTGTAAAGCTTGCTGGCAAAGTAGAGGTGGTCGCCGAACAGGAAACACGCCCCGATGCGGCTGTTTTCTATCGTAGCCGGCAGGTAGGCGGGTGTGCCCTTCGTGTATTTGATCAGGCCCCCGTCGATGCGCGCGCCGTTTTCGAGGAAGCCTTGGGTGTAGAGGTTGTCGCCAACCTGGCACAGCGGAAACTGGTAGGGCGTCAGGTGGACGCTATCGCCTTCGGTTTCGAACACACGGGCCTCACCCGCGTAGTTGAGCAGGTTGACGTAGGCTTTGTCGCCGTAGAGTTTGATGCCGCCTTCCGTGTTGAGGTAGATCTGGTATTCTTTAGGATAGTGGTAGTAGTTGACCTCGCCGGTGGCGAAGGACGCAATTAGGCAACCTCCCTCTTTGGCGTAGGCAAAGTAGCCATCGTTGAACACCCGCTTGGTGCGCTTCTGGACCAGCCCGTTGCCGTACAAGCGGCTGAAGTCGAGGGTGAGTTCTTTCTCGGTGTAGGTGCGAGTGGTTGCGTCAAAGATACCAACTTTGTTCCCGTAAAAAAAGCCCAGTTGCTCGCCCGAAGTGCCACAGAAGTACGACTTGTCAAGCGTGGCGACCACGCCCGTGCTGACGAAAGCGCCGTCTTCGTAGAGGTGAAACGTCGGCTGACCCGTCTGGGCATCGTTCTGGATGTTCACGATCTTCCCCGAGGCGGTGACGGCCAGCGTCTGAGACGGAAGCGTTTCCACCGTTGAGGCAAGCGTGTGCGTGTAGCCTCCGTACACAAATTTTCCGTCGTTGCTGATCGAGGTTTCTACCAGTTGCCGGTCCAGGTTCGAATTAGTGTACCTGGTAAGCGTGGCGCCGCCGTCGGTCGAATACATGAGTTTCGGCGTTGTATTGTCGTAGTACGAAATCAGCATGTACTGTTCGTTTGGACTGACGTTGATCGTGCTGGCCCAGGCCGAGGGGGTTGTTTCTGCAATCTGTGTGAACTGCAGGTGCCCCCCCGACGGCGACGGATCGGACGAGCTTCCCGCCTGCGGGTCGCAAGAAAACAATAACGTAGCGACTCCTACCGTACCGGCTACTGTGCCTAGATGGAGAAAAGAAGAGGATCGAATCCAGCTCATAAAAACGTGGGTTTTAGGGCGACGTCATACCACTCCCCAAACAAGCATCAGGTTTGGGAAGGAGGTCGCATTTTTTACTATTTCAAGAAGCAAGGTGCGCTGCACACGCACCCGGGTGGCGTCGTGAACGAAGCAAGTGCTCCGCCACGCATCTGCCCGGCGGCCGTGCCAACCGAGGAGGCGAATCTAAAAATGTATTTGAGATCTGCCTGACGGCGAACTCGCTGCCAGTGAGGCGGCTGTGACCCAATCGCGCGGGTTTCGGTGCCAACTTCACGTAGCGGAAGGGCAGTGCGACAAAAACTTACACTGGCGGAAGATGAGTTAGCACCTGAGCGAGTTGGGAACAATTGTGCGCTGTGCGAAGAATATGGGATTTTTTTGATAAAAAAGTGGGTGAGTACGTTGCAGGAACGTCGGCTTTGCAGTCAAAAAATGCCCTCCGTTACGATGGCGTAGGTTCGGCACAGAAATTACCAGCGTTGTGGAAGTGGCAAGCACCCAACCGCATGGCGTAAACAATGTCCTTTCGATGCACCACAATCCAGGTGCGAAGCGATGCCGGTTGCTTTTGGGCGCAGGTAAGGTGGGGGATAACAGGGTTGGGTGCATTGGGTTTTGCCGCCCTTGCCGTCGTAACGCACATCAATAGCCACGGAAACCACCCACAGCCTGGGGGAAGCGGCTGGACACAGTTTGAAAAAGTGGTTACTTTTCTCGAAAAACCGTTCCGATGCCCGTCAACCGTAACGCCCTCATTCGCTACAAAACCCTGGACCAGTGCCTGCAAAACCGCTTCCGGAAGTGGACGCTGGAGGACCTGATCGAGGCGTGTTCGGAGGCCCTGTACGAGTATGAAGGGATCGACAAGGGGGTAAGCCGCCGCACCGTGCAGGCCGATCTGCAGATGATGCGGAGCGACAAACTGGGCTACAACGCGCCGATTGTGGTGGTGGACAAGAAGTACTACGCGTACGAAGATCCCACCTACAGCATCACCAACATTCCGCTGACCGACCAGGACCTGGGACGGCTGACGGAGGCGGTGGAGTTTATGAAACAGTTTCAGGGATTTTCGCACTTCCGCGAGTTGGACGGCCTGGTGCAGAAGCTGGAGAGCCACCTGTATTCGCAGAAGACGCACACGCAGCCGGTGATCGACTTCGAAAAGAACGAGCACCTGAAGGGGCTGGAATACCTCGATGTGCTTTACCGCGCCATTCTGCAGCGACGGGCGCTGCGCATCACCTACCAGTCCTTCAAAGCGCAACAGGCCCATGCGTTCGACTTCCATCCTTATCTGTTGAAAGAATTCCGCAACCGGTGGTTTGTGCTGGGGATGAAGAAGAAACACGAGGGGATTCTGAACCTGGCGCTCGACCGTATCCTCGACCTCAAACCCAGCGAGACACCCTTCCGGGCCAATCCCGACTTCCGGCCGGAGACCTATTTTCAGCACGCCATCGGGGTATCGGTCAGTCCGACGCAGCCGCCCGAGCGGGTCGTGCTGTTCGTGGCGGCGAAACACGCGCCCTACGTGCTGACCAAGCCACTGCATTCATCGCAGGAATTGCTGGAAGAGAGACCGGAAGGCATCACGATTCAACTGCACGTGCAGCACAACTTCGAATTGGAAAAAGAAATTCTGGCGTTCGGCGAGGCGGTGCGCGTCCTGGAACCTACCCGCTTGCGCCGTTGCATCCACGAACGGTTGCATAATGCCCTGGACGGCTACGATACCGAATTGCAGGAGCGGTCATTGAGGGCAGCGGTGCAGCAGTTGGCGCACAAAGGGTTCAGTATGCTGCCGCCTGTCTACACCCGGCGTGAACTGGGACACATCGGGCGGTTGCTCGATCGGGCTTTTGCCGATGAAGGGGCACCGCGGTTTGGCGAGCGGATGTTGCTCAAAAAGGTGCCGGAGTTGAAAGCGTGTCTGTTGACTCATAACCTGTTGCGTATTGTACAGGCGCTCGACTCGAACGCCTTCCTGACCAAGGCGCTCTATTTCGACAAGCCACCACAGAAAAACTGGTACGTGACGTGGCACCAGGACGTGCCCATCAACGTGACCGAAAAGCGCCCTGCGGCAGGCTTTTCGGGGTGGACCCAGCGGGATGGCGTGGTGAGCGTGCGGCCGCCCGAGGCAATTTCTCAGCAGATTTTTACTGTACGCATTCATATCGATGACGCCAACGAAGCGAACGGCGCGCTGAAGGTCATTCCCGGCTCGCATCAGAAGCGCCTGTCGGACACGGAGATTCGCCAGCTTTCGGAACAGTACGAATCTCCGTTCCTGTGCGAAGTCGCGGCCGGAGGAATTCACCTGATGCGTCCGCTGTTGCTGCATGCTTCGTCTAAAACCAGCAACCAGAAACGCCGCCGCGTCATCCACCTCGAATTTTCCTCCCAGGAGTTGCCCAAGGGTTTAGAGTGGGTGGAGCGGGAAACGCTTGAATAAAAAAAGGCCGCTCTCCAGAGAAAGCGACCGTTCTTACCCACTTTATACAGATACAGGCACGTTCACGGGGCGGCCATCAGCTCGCCGCTGCCGAACAGTACGGAGAAATCTTCGCACCAGATGAGGACGTAGGGATACGTTTCGTAGTCGAAGCTTGCGGGAAGTGTGTAGGAGAAGTTGCCGCTGGTGCCTTTCAGGTCGCCGAGGCTCACGTAAGCCGAGGCCTTGGTGTCGGTCGCCAAATACACCTTAAGGTCGGGTCCCGCGTCGGTCCGGAAGTCGACGAGACGCAGTTCCTGCTGCTGACTGCCGACGCCATACACTTCGGCTTTGCCGGACGTCTGGTGGACCGGGCTGTCCATCAAGGCAGTTTCGGCCAGGAGCATCTTCGCAGTGCCGGTGCTGTCCGCCTCCGTAAACATTTCTTGTACTTCCCGGTGCCGGGCACACTGCGCAAAGAGCAGGGCCAGGCAGAGTAAGGTCAGGTATTTCATAAAACAAACGCTTTAGCCAATGCCCTGAAGCTACTGCCTGCGACGGGCAAAAAGTGTCGCAGGGCAGACGTTCCCCCCACTTTGCGTTGAAAAATACACCCGTCGGACATAAAAAAACCGCCCGGAGGCGGTAAGATCGGGGAGGCGAAGGAAACTAGGCGGTGTAGCCGCGACCTGCTCCTTCCAGTTCCGCTTCTTCCTGGCCGAGTTGTTCCAGAAACTCGTGTGAGGTCATCGGGAAAGAGAACATCGGGAAATCTTTTTCGAGGGCGACGCGCTGTTCTTCTTCACTCAGGGTGGCGCAGCAGTCGGTCAGCGTCACGATGCGGTAGCCCAGTTCGTAACCGGTGCGCATGGTCGACTCCACGCAGCAGTTGGTCAGGAAACCGGCCAGGGCCACATGGGTGATGCCTTTGCTGCGGAGCATGAAGTCGAGGTTGGTGCTGGCAAACCCACAGAGGCCGCGTTTGCCTTCCACCACAATGTCGCCTTCCTGCGGCTGCAGGCCGTCGACCAGCTCCACACCCCAGGTGCCCTTCTGAAACGCCTGTGCGTCGACTACGCCTTTCAGAATGCCGTACGGCTGACTGGTCAGTTCGCGGTAATCGGGGGCGAACGAAATGGGCATCAGAAAAATGGTCGCGCCCCGTTTGCGTGCCGCTTTGACCAGCGTTTTGGTGTTTTCGAGCATGTGGGTAGAGGCCATCACGTCTCTGACGGCCTCGTGCAGTTTGCCTCCTTCCGAGGTGAAATCGTTCTGAAATTCGATCAGAACCACGGCAGTTTTTTGCGGATTCATGGCGATAGAGGATTTGGTTGAGGAATACCAAAAAGTACAGGGATGGATGAGAAAAGTCAATGGGAATCGCATACATTCGTGAAGACATTCCGTACAGGAAAGTAAAGTTTAGTTCAACATTACGTTATCATGAAGTCTACCATTCATTCCCATTCTGATAGATCAACACTCACACAAGGCTGGCACGATGTAAAAATTACTGAAGTGCAAGAAGGGCAACTGGGCTACCATACGGCCCCTTTCTGGCACGTTGCGTTTGAAAACCCGCACGGCATTGCCTACCACCATTTTCCTGAAACCGACGAAGGCCTGGCCCTACTGAAACAACTGTTTGCCGCGGCCGGGCTACCGGAGCCACGCGGATTTAACGAGGATCTGGAAATTCTGCTGGAGCGGTCCGTCCAGGTACACGTAGAAGAGCACACCCATTACGAACCACTGAGCGGCGAACGCCACCAGCGCAACGAAGTGACCGGTTTCCGGGCGGTAGCCTGAGCGCGAGAGCCCGGCTGTTGACCACCGCTGGCGAGTCTGGTGCGTGGGCCGGGCGCTGATAACACCTTTTCCTGCATGGCCTATTTTCAGAAAACCATCACCCTGCCGCCCCATCCGCGCGGCTTTCACCTGATTACGCGGCACATTGAACGCGAAATTCCCGAGCTGCGCGATTTTCAGGTAGGAATCGCCCATATTTTCATTCAGCATACGTCCGCCTCGCTTTCCCTGAACGAGAACGCCGACCCCACGGTCCGAGCCGATTTCGAAAGCCATTTCAACAAAATGGTGCCCGAAAATGCGCCGTATTACGAACACACCCTCGAAGGCCCCGACGACATGCCCGCGCACATCAAGGCGGCGTTGCTGGGTAGCGCGGTGACGGTGCCGGTCTCGGGTGGGCAGTTCAATTTGGGCACCTGGCAGGGCGTCTACCTGTGCGAACACCGGAACCACGGCGGCCGTCGCCGGCTGGTCGTGACCCTGATGGGCGAACCACGCTGATATACCCTTACGCAGAGCGCCCGGTGCCGGGCGTCTCTTTTCCTGTTATTCTTCTATTTGTCTCTGTACCACCATGCTTCAACCCGACGATACCTTCACGCAGGCGTTGCGCTACACCCAGGCCGACGTCGATCGCTTCGCCGACGTTACCGGCGACCACAACCCCATCCATTCCGATCCGGACTACGCGGCCCAGACGCCCTTCCGGCGGCCCATCATCCACGGCATGCTGAGTGCAGGTGTTTTTTCGCGCGTATTAGGTACACAGTTCCCCGGTGAGGGAACCATTTACCTGCGGCAGACGCTGGACTTTAAACGGCCCATGTACGTGGATACCGACTACGAAGCGGTGCTGACCGTACAACAGGTAGACCGGGAAAAGCATCGGGCGGTCGTCACGACGACGATCCGCGACGGCGCCGGGAAAGTAACGGTGCAGGGCGAGGCGGAAATTATGCATCGCACGTTGTTATAACGTAAATCTTCGATTTGCCGATTACCTTTTTGTCCAAGTTCGTATACACAAAAAACCAGAGCGCATGAAAGACCGGGAGGTTCTGGAACGCATCAAAAGCGGCGACGAAAGTGCCCTGGATTACCTCTACCGGAAGCATTACCGGATGATGGTCCGGCTCGTCACCAACAACAGCGGTTCAGAAGATGAGGCCAAAGATATTTTTCAGGATGCTTTGATTGTTTTCTGGCAAAAGGCGCACGATCCGACGTTCGAGCTCACTTCCAAGATCAGCACATTCCTCTACAGCGTTTGTCTGAATCTGTGGCGCAAGGAACTGGATCGGAAGCTTCGGATGAGTGGCGAGATGCGGGAGGGAGCCGATCACGCTCACGAGGATCTGGAACGTCGCGAACGGATCGAGATCATCACCCGGAGCATTGAGTCGTTGGGAGAGACGTGTCGTAAAGTATTGACCTATCATTATTTCGATCGGCTCTCCATGCAGGACATCGCCGATCGGTTGGGATTCGCCAATGCCGATACGGCAAAATCGAAAAAGTACAAGTGTAAAAAGGAGCTGGACCGGATTGTGAAGGCTCAGTTTAAGGCAACGGATTTCTTGGATTAGGCATAAGTGTATGGACGTATCTGAACAAATTGAGCGTTATCTCGCGGGCGACCTTTCCGCAGAAGAGACCAAGGCCCTGGAGCAGCTGGCCGGGCGCGACCCGCTGGTGGCTCAGGAGGTAACGCTGCAACGTGACATCATCGGGGGATTGCAGGAGCAGCGACGTCTGCAACTGAAGGCACGCCTCGACGCCTTGCCGGTGCCCCCGGCAGGATGGTGGGCTTCGGCGAGCACTGGCATGAAAGCCGCCGTCTGGTCGTCGGGTGCGGCCCTGGTATTGGTAGGCGGGATGTGGCTTTATTCAGAAGCGACCCACACCCCCGCGGTGCCGCAACCCACAGTAGCCGAAACGGCTCCCGCGCCGACGCTGGACAATGCCCCTGCCGAAGGAAACGGAGCGGAACACAACGCCGCCGCGCCGGAACGCCAACCGACCACGGCTGACGAGGCGCCGGCCGCCGTACCCCACACGGTACCGGCCAACGTTGCAGAAGCGACTGCACCGGCCTCACGCACTGCGGAAGAGCAGCTTCCCACAACGGCGGTGACGCCGACACAACAGATCCAGGAACCGACACTGCCCGATCCGGACGCGATGGCCGCAGCACCGGCTTCGTCCCTGCGTGAAGCAGACATGAAAGCCGAAACGGAAATTTTTGCGGCTGAACGGGCCGGTTCGCTGCTGGCACGCCTGAAAACCGAACAGCTCACCGACAGCCGTTACGATTTCCATTACCGCTACGACCGCGACCAGTTGCGCCTGTACGGAAAATTCGACGCGAGCCCTTACAAACTGCTCGAATTGCGGAGCGATCGCGGTAGCGATCTGTATCTCTACTATCAAAATCAGTATTACGCTCTGAAAGACGGCACCCGCCGCCCGACTGACTTGCGCGAAGTCGTCGTGACCGACACCAACATGGTCGATCGGCTGGAAGTGCTGCGTACCCGTTGACGAATCTCAGACCAAACCACCTGAGTACATACGTCCGCAAGCTCCCCCAAGCTTGCGGACGTTCTTTTTTTGAGGCCGGGGCGTGCTTTCCAATCCCGGATCGATCTTCTACTTTTGCCTGATGCCAGCAACCGCCGTCACGCGCCGTCGCAAACGCCACGGTAGTTATCCTTACTTCTCCGTTATGTTCAGCATCACGATGGCGCTGTTCGTCATCGGATTGTTCGGGGAAGTATTGCTTCACGCCAATCGCCTGTCGCAGGTGGTGCGTGGAGGAATCCGCATGCAGATCTACCTGAACCGTGAGGTCACTGAAAACGAACGCATCTCGTTTTACAAAGCCCTGGCCGAACGGCCCTACGTCGCCAAGGAAGGGCAGGAGCCTCAAATCGAGTTTATTTCTAAAGAACAGGCGGCCGAAGAGCTTTCGCGCGAAATTCAGGGCGTCGACAGCAACTTTACGCAGCTGCTGGGCAGCAACCCGCTGCGCGATGCGTTCATCATGCGGGTGCAGAGCGATTACGCCACCAGCGAGGCCATGCAACAGATCAAAACTGAGCTGGAAGACATGCCTTCGGTGTTCGAAGTGTTCTACATCGAAAGTGTGGTGAGCAACATCAACCGGAACATCACCCAGATCAGCCTCGTGCTGCTCACGTTGGCGCTGGTGTTGGTACTGACGGTGGTGGTGCTGATCAACAACACCATCAAGCTGGCGCTTTTCTCGCAGCGGTTCCTGGTCCGCAGCATGCAACTGGTCGGGGCCACTTCCTGGTTTATCCAACGGCCGTTCCTGTGGCGGGCCATCTGGCAGGGCGTGCTCAGCGGAATTGTCGCTTCCGGGTTGATTTACTTACTTTTAGAATGGGCCTACCGGCAGATTCCCGAACTGGAAACCTTGCGGCAGGATGAACTGTTTTGGGGGCTTTGCCTATCTTTGTTGCTGATTGGTGGGCTGATCGGCTTTTTCAGTGCGTATGCCTCCGTTCGCCGCTACCTGCGTATGTCGCTCGACGAGCTTTACTAAACCTCAAAAATTTTCTTCGGTTCGCTTTTCACTTGCATGGAAGATCGTAACAAGCTGGCGTTTGGCCGGAAAAATTACCTCCTGATGCTGGCCACCATTGGTGCGCTCATGCTCGGGTTTATCCTCATGTCGCTCGATACCGAAACCTATGGGTTTGGCTTTCTGGGCCTGACCCTCGGCCCGCTTCTGCTGGTGATCGGCTTTGCCCTCGGTTTTTTTGCCATCCTTGTGAAAGATAAGCCGGCCGAATGAGCGTTCTACAAGCGATCATTCTGGCCATTGTAGAAGGGTTGACGGAATTTCTGCCCGTTTCGTCGACCGGTCACATGATCATCGTCTCGACCCTGATGGGCCTTAACGAGAACGAGTTTACCAAAATCTTTGAGGTCAACATCCAATTCGGCACCATCCTGTCGGTTATCATTCTCTACTACCGTCGGTTTTTCCGTTCGATCGACTTTTACTACCGGCTGTTTGTGGCATTTCTGCCCGCCGCGGTAATCGGCCTGTTGCTGAGTGACTTTATCGATGCATTGCTCGAAAACGTAGTCGTGGTGGCGATCTCCCTGCTGCTGGGCGGTATCGTGCTGATCTTTATCGACCGGGTCTTTCAGGGTGGAGACGACGACAGCAGCCACGTTCCTTACCCGAAGGCGTTGGTCATTGGCTTCTTCCAGTGTCTGGCGATGATTCCGGGCGTATCGCGTTCGGCCGCGACCATCATCGGAGGGCAGGCGCAGGGCCTGAGCCGGAAAGCCGCCGCCGAGTTTTCGTTCTTCCTGGCGGTGCCGACCATGGCGGCCGCGTCGGGCTACAAACTGCTGAAAGACCACGAGGCGCTTTCGGTCGACAACCTGCCGATCCTGCTCCTGGGCAATCTGGTGGGCTTTGTCGTCGCCATGCTGGCCATTCGTTTTTTCATTGATTATTTGACGCGTCACGGCTTCAAGGTATTCGGCTACTACCGCATTGTGCTGGGGCTGTTGATTTTGGGGCTGCTGGCCGCCGGCGTCGATTTACAAATCTGATCCTAGCATGACGGAACCTGCGGAAGAAGGCCGGGTGGTTTTAATCGACAAACCGCTCGGGTGGTCCTCGTTCGACGTGGTGAAGAAAGTGCGGAACACCCTCCGCGTGCGCAAGGGGAAGCGCGTCAAAGTGGGCCATGCCGGGACGCTCGACCCGATGGCCACCGGGTTGCTCATCCTCTGCACCGGGCCCATGACCAAACAGATCGACCGTTTTCAGGCGCAGGAGAAGGAGTACGAAGGGGAGCTGACCCTGGGGCAGGTGACGGCCTCGTACGACTCCGAAGCACCGGTGCAGGAAGAGTGCGATCCGTCGCATTTGGACGAAGCCACCATCCGTGCGGCGACCGGGGCTTTTGTCGGCCACATCCAGCAGCGTCCTCCCATTTTCTCGGCCATTCGGGTGGATGGCGAGCGCCTTTATAAACTGGCCCGCCGCGGCGAAGACGTCGAAATCAAACCTCGGCCCGTGACCATCGATGTATTCGAAATTACCGCCATCGACATGCCGCGCGTGCGGTTTCGGGTGGTCTGTTCCAAAGGGACCTACATCCGCAGCCTTGCGCACGATTTCGGGCAGGCACTGGGCGTAGGAGCACACCTGACGGGCCTGCGCCGCACCCGCATTGGCGACTTTCACGTGGACGCCGCGCGCACCATCGACGTGTTTGTGCAGGAAGAGAAGGCCCTGCACGACGCGCGCCGTGCGGCCGACGACGCAGCTTCTAACTCCGGCGAGGAGCGATTGTAAAAGTTACGGCCAAGTGCCAACTCGTTTTTCTACTTTTAAGGTCGATTTACAGCTCGGATGAAGGTTTATCACGGTCCCGAACAATTTCAGAAGCTTTCCTGCGCCGTTGTTACCAGTGGTACGTTCGACGGTGTCCACATCGGCCATCAGAAAATACTCTCCCGCCTGCGGGAAATTGCCGATGCTGAAGGCGGCGAAACGGTGCTGATTACCTACTGGCCTCATCCGCGGTTGGTGTTGCATCCGGAACAGCACGACCTGCAACTCCTCTCGACCATCGACGAGAAAATCCGCCTCTTGGAAAAATACGGCGTCGATCACCTGCTCATCATGCCGTTTACGAAGGAGTTCTCGCAACTGACTTCCGAGCAATTTATCCGGCGCATTCTGGTCGACACCATCGGCACGCGCAAGCTGGTTATCGGCTACGACCACCGGTTTGGCCGCAACCGGGAGGGGAGCTTCGAGCACCTGAAAGAATTTGCCCCCACCTACGGCTTCACGGTCGAAGAAATTCCGCGTCAGGAAATCGACGATGTGGGCATCAGTTCTACCAAAATACGCCATGCCTTGCAGGAAGGTAACGTGCACATTGCCAACGAGTTTCTGGGCGAACCGTATACACTGACAGGCGAGGTTGTGCCCGGCGACCAACGCGGGCGGCAGATTGATTTTCCTACGGCAAACCTCTATATTCCTGAAAAGTACAAACTCATTCCCGCCAATGGCGTATATGCAGTACGGGTACAGAAGTGGGTTGCTGAACCGACTCCTTATCCGTGGGGAGGCATGATGAACATCGGGTTGCGCCCTACCGTAGCTTCAGCGGCCAGCGAGCGTAGAATCGAAGTGCATCTGTTTGACTTTCATGAAGAACTGTACGGACAGCGACTGGTGGTCGGTGTGGTAGACCTGATTCGCTTTGAGCAGAAGTTCGAAAGTCTGGCTTCCCTGCGGGACCAGTTGGTCAAAGACGAGACAGCAGCGCGGCGGCTTCTGGCGTAAAACCACCGTTCGTGCGCTGTGCGTTCCCACAGGTATTCACCACACATCGTTTCTGTCTATTCATGGAATATTTACTTTTCTTCCTGAGCGGACTCTTTCTGCTCATCTCGGTCCTGCCGCTTTTCAGAACCGATTTCTGGTGGGTGCGCGTCTGGGATTTTCCGCGTGCACAGATCTTTCTGTTCAGCGCCATCCTGCTGGGCTTCAACCTGTGGTACCTGCAATTCGACGGGGCCGCGCCGGTGGTTTTCACCGTGCTGCTGGCCGCTGCCATGATCTACCAGGGCGTCATGATCGCGCCGTTCACGCCCTTTTATCCGAAACAGGCCACCAGTGCCAAACACCCTGACGACGAATGCTCTTTCACACTGGTGGAAGCCAACGTGCGGATGGAAAACAAAGAGACAGAAGCGTTTGTCGAACTCGCCAAAGAGGTCGATCCTGACATTCTGGTCGTCAATGAGCCGAACCAGTGGTGGGCCGACCGCATTCAGGAGCTGGACGACCGTTACCCGTTTTGCGTGAAGAATCCGCTGGATAACACCTACGGCATGATTCTTTATTCCAAGTTGCCGCTGATCGATCCGACGATCAACTACCTGGTTGATGACGAGGTGCCTTCCATTCACACGTTTGTGGAACTGCCCAACAAAGCTCGGTTCGAGTTGTATTGCGTGCATCCGCAACCGCCGGAAATCGGCTCGAACACCGACGACCGGGATGCCGAGTTGCTGATCGTCGCTAAAAAATCCCGAAAATCGGACGTGCCGACCATCGTGACCGGCGACCTGAACGACGTGGCCTGGTCGTTCACCACGAAACTGTTTCAGAAGATCAGCCACATGGTGGACCCCCGGGTAGGGCGCGGCTTTTTTAATACCTACAACGCACACATTCCGTTTTTTCGCTACCCGCTCGATCACGTCTTCTACTCCCCCAAGTTCACGCTGATCCGCATGGAGCGCCTGCGTAAATACGGTTCCGACCATTACCCCATCTTGATTTCGCTGTGCCTCCAACCCGAGCGGGAGCAGGAACAGGACACGCCCGTTGCCGATGCTGAAGACAAGGAAATTGCCGAGGAGATGATCCAGAAACCCTTTGAGCAGGAGAACTGAGGACGCGCTACCAGGAATCTCCGATCTGTCGGTGGGTAGTTCTTGAGGGGAGAGGTCTCTACGTAAGTAGACATCCTACCTCCCCATGCAACACTACTTTTTCTTTTGCATTCTCTTCTTTATCGGATTGACGTGTGTCGCACAGCCGACTCGCTACTCATCGCTCGATCCGGAACATCCCATCCAGTTCGGCGGGAGCTACGTGGTCTACCAGACAGACACGATCTCGCTCGGCCCTACTTCATTTTTTATCGATGGGCAACTGAGCGACGCAGAAGCAGCCTCATATCCCTTCGTATTCAATTCGGTTAACGAGGCAGTCGAACACCTGACGGACGGAACGGAAGTATCGCCGATGACGCTCTATCTGGCCCCTTACGTTTACTGGATCGATGATCCGGACGATCCGGCCATTCGCGTGCCGCAGGAGGGGAGAACGCCCTACGGGCTGATCGTCGCGTGCGAATGGTTGCGATTCGAGGGGCTGACCGATGATCCGCGGAACGTGGTGCTGGCGGCCAACCGTGGTCAGACCATCGGGGCGAAGGGAAATTTCACGCTTTTCAAGTTCATCGGGCAGGGTACGAGTTCTGAAAATGTGACGTTCGGCAATTACTGCAACGTCGATCTGGAGTTTCCCCTCAAGCCTTCCCTGAACCGTGAAAAGCGCGCCTCGGCCATCGTGCAGGCGCAGTTGATTCACTGCAACGGCGACAAAATCGTGGCGCGTAACACTCGCTTCATCAGCCGCCTCAACCTCTGCCCGTTTGTAGGAGGGAAGCGGGTGCTGTTCGACCGGTGCCACTTCGAATCGACCGACGATGCGCTGTGCGGCACGGGCGTCTACCTCAACAGCACGCTGGATTTTTACAGCTCCAAACCGTTTTACTGGACCACCGGCACGGGCGCGGTATTTCTCAACTGCGACATCCGGTCGTTTACGCGCGGGCCGCAATATTTCACCAAGGCGAGAGGGCAGGTGGCGGTTGTCGATACGCGCATCACCGCCGACGGCATGACGTATCTGGGCTGGCAGGACGAGCCACCCCCGCAAGCGCGGAACTACCAGTCCCAGGTTTCCCTGAACGGAAAGCCGGTACAGATCGACCCTGAGCATCCGTCGAACACGGTCGACATGCGTGAGCAGGCGTTGCTCCGTGCCTATCGGTTCACCCACGACGGCGCGGTGGTGTACAACATTTACAACCTGCTGCGCGGGATCGACGACTGGGACCCGATGCAGCAGAAAGCAAGGGTGCAGGCGGCCGAACAGGCTGAGGGCAAACCGCTGACCCAACTCCCCGTACAACTTCTGCTTGCACCCGCCGAAGCCTCGCTCGAAACCGGAAAAGACAAGGTACTGTTGACCGCCCGGGCGATGCGGTTCGGCAACTACGACGCGACCGGCGAAACCATCGCGTGGCGCGTCGCTCCCGAAGATGCTGCCTTTGTACAGCTGCGCGTGGGGGCGGACGGACAGACCTGCGAGGTAATTCCCACGAATCAGGAAGACGCGCCCCGGCAGGTACTGGTGATGGCCGCGACGCCGGCGGGGCTGGAGGCTGCAAGTGTGGTGACGGTTGCACCGCCCGTGTTGGCCGCGCCCGCTTTTCGCACATCGCCCCGATTCAGCCGCGTCAGCAACGGTCAGCTTGCGGTCGACTACCGCCTTGACACGCCGTTCGAGGATCGATCGCAGGTGACGTGGTACCGCTGCACTGACGCGCAGGGCAGTGACCCCATTCCGGTGGCGGTGTCGCGGTTCGACCAGCCGTTGCGGCAGTATGAGCTCATGCCGGGCGATGTGGGCTATTTCCTGAAAGTGGCCGTTGCGCCGCAACACCTCCGCAGCCATGCCGGAGCGCCAGTGGAAATAATCACGAAGAAGCCCATTACCGCTAAGCAAGTCACAGCTGACCACAATGTAGTAGCCACCGATTTCCAACACCTCCCTACGCAAAACCAGCCTGAGGTCATTCCCGGTTTCTGGACGTTGTGCCACTTCGATACGACCGGCGAAAACCCGAATCAGGAGCGCGACGCCTGGTGGTACGGCGAAGGGCAGGATGGCGCGGCCGGCGTCCGGGGGCTGGGGCAGGGTCGCAGCGCCAGCTTGTTCTACACGCCGACCGACGAGGCGCACGAGGACATGAAATTGACCCTGACGGTTGCGCCCTACAAATCGGCCGGGCAGGGCTTCAGCGTCGCGCCGCTGTACATGGATGTGCTAATCAAGTTCGACGCGAACACGCGGTCGGGGTATGCACTGCGGTTCATCCGGACCACCAAGTATCACGATGCGGTCGATGCCGTCTTGGTAAAATATGAGCGAGGAACGGCTACAGCAATCAGCGATCCCGTTTCGACCTCCTGTTACCGAACGCCCTGCCGCATCTCCCTCGAAGTGAAGGATGGAAAACTCATCGCCCACGCAGAAACGGAGGCAGAAGTACACGACGACCGGCCCGAGGTGGCCCGTGAAGTCAACCTTGCCGTCGGCATTCCCGAGAGCGCGTGGGGCGGCTTCGGCATTCAGTACAACGGGGGCGCACCGACGGTCATCCAGGAGTTACGCGCGGAGTGGGAGTGAATTGCAGACTGCAAATGGCAGATTGCAAATTCTTTGCGTAGGAACACCTACTGGTAAGTTGCTGCACTAATCATGAATTATGGGGGCTGGTGCTCTGTCAAGCATACACTGGTTTCAGCTTATAGCTGAAACCTACGAACACAAGGAAGCTTGTCGCTTCTTACACAGTTTGCCAGGAAACCCCTTCCGTAGCGAAGGAGGGGCCGCCCCCACGGCTAATTCTATCGCTACGCAAAGATTAAATGGCTACACCACCCGTTCGATGCGGCCCGTATCGACGCGAACGACGTACCCTTCGATGCGCTCAAAGCCCATGTTGCGGAGCGGATAGGTATAGGCTTTGCCCCGGCCCGATAGATCGGCTTCCGCCTCTTCGCCCGCAAATTCCACGACAATGGCGTGTTGCCCGTCCATCACCACCCGGTCGATCCGGCGCGTCTCCCCGAATTTGTTGAGTAGCGAGAAGTTGGTTTTCACCCGTCGGCCGGGTCGGAACCAGTCACGCATCGGGGGTTGACCGAGCAAGCGTTTGGCCTTGGCTTCCAGTTGGTGCTGCTCTTCCAGCGTAATTTTTCCGGTGAAGTAGAGCCGCGTCAGCGCCGTATCGAGGTCGGCCGACGAGCGTAGGGATTTTAGCAGATCGCGCAACAGATGCGACCAGTTGACCGGCGTTTCACCCGAAAGGTCCTCGAAAAAATCTTCCGCCTCCGATTTGATCATCAATTTGTCGCGCCACGCGCCGGTAGGGTACTGGCCGGGCGTCAGCGTGCGTACCGTCGTCGGTTCCTTTTCCTGTTGCCGCTGCGTGGGTTGCCCCAACGTGTAAGTGAGCGTTTCCGGGTCCCAGGTGCCGAGCTTCGGTTCCGAGGCCAGGCGGTACAACAGGCCGTCGGCTTCTTTGAGGCTGCCCTCTTTTTTCGGGGCAGGGGCCAGGAGGTAGAGCGCGTCGCGAGCACGGGTGAAGGCGACATACAGTGTATTCAGGTTGTCCAGGTACGCACTCACCATTTCGGTGTAGTAGGCATCGGCGTAACAGGTCTGGCGCAGCCTGGTGCCGTAGCGAATGGGCATCTGGCTCACCAGATTGAAGGGCTCGGCCTCGGTGGCGGCCCACAGAATGTTGGTTTGCGTGTGTTTGTGGTCGAGCGACCAACTGCAAAACGGGATAATCACGGCCGGGTACTCCAGCCCCTTCGATTTGTGGATCGTCAGGATGGGCATGGCGTTCTGCACGCCGGGCATCTGTACGGGCTTGCGGTGGCCGTTTTCCTTCCACCAGTCCAGAAACGAGGCGATGTCGGTCTTTTCGGTGCGGCTATAGTCCAGCACCAGATCCTGAAACCCTTGCAGGTAGGCCCGTTCCTCGTGTTGCTCGTGCAGCCTGAAAATCCGAATCAGCGACTCAGACAGTTCGTACAACGCGAGGCGACTCAGAAAGGCCCGTTGTTCGACAAACTCGTGCGGCAGGTGGGCGTACAGCAGCGCTTCCAGTTCGGCTTCTTCGGCCTCTTCCGGCGGAATGCTGTAGTAGACGGACAGATCGTCGGCCGCTTCGTCGCCCAGGATGTAGCGGTTGTACTCTTGCAGCAACAGCGCCGTGGCGATGCGGTCGCGCGGATTTTTCAGGCACTGCAACGCACTGAGCAGCAGCCGGACCGTAGTGGCGCTTTGCAGCATCAGCGACTCCGACGAAATCACTGCGTAGTCGATGCCCGGCTGGGCGCGTTCGCGGGCGTAGTGCAACAGGAACTGCGCAATCTCGGTGCCTTCGCGGCGGTTCCGCACCAGCAGCGCAATGTCGGCCGGACGGTAGCCCCGCCGTTGCAGGTCTTCGATGGTGCGGACCATCGCTTCCAGCGCGGCCTCTTTCCACGTAAGCACTTCCTCGTCGTCGGCTTCTGCGCCGGTAGGGCGTTCCAGAAACCGGATTTGTATGTGACCCTCCTGCGTGAGTCCGTTCCGTTTCAGGTCCGGGAATTTCTGGGCGACGTCGCCGTACGCCCGGATCAGGTGCCCCGCCTGCAGTTGCAACCGCTCCTGGTCCGGCAGGCTCTCCGCCTCGCCGATGGTACTGACGAGGTGTTCGGTCAGCGTGCGCGATGCCGTCTGGAAAAACTGGTTGTTGAAGTCGATGACGAGCGGCAGGCTGCGCCAGTTGTGGTCGAGGTTGATGCGCTGGTGTTGCGGCACGTCTTGTTCTACTTTGTGCAGGAGCAGTTGCCAGTCGCCGCCCCGCCAGCGGTAGATCGACTGTTTCACGTCGCCTACGATCAGGCTGGTTTCGCCTTCGGCGAGGCTGTTGATGATCAGCGGCCGGAAATTTTCCCACTGGAAACCGGAGGTATCCTGAAACTCGTCGATCAGGAAGTGGCGGTAGGCAGTGCCCGCCTTTTCGTAAATGTAGTGCGCGTCGTTATCGCGCAGAATATCGTTCAGAAACCGCGTCACGTCCGAGATCAGCAGCAGGTTGTGCTCATCGCGGTAGTCCTGCAACTTCCGCGTCAGGTCCGACAAAATCCCGAACGTGTAGATGTAGCGCAGCACCTCGCTGGCCGCCGCGTAGCGCTGGTATTCCTGGTCATACAGGTCGATGGCTTCGGCCAGCAGATCGCGCAGGCCGCCGTCGAGCACGGCCAGCAGTTCCAGTTCTTTGGGATGCTTTTTCTTGTGCCACTTGTCGTCGAGGAGCGCCTGTCGCGCGCGAGCTTTGGGATCGAAATCTTTGCCGGCGGCCAGGCGCAGGAAGTAGCCGCCAACGCCACTTTTGCCGTACAGAAAGTCCTCGACCGTCAGTTCGTAACTATCGAGCAACGCCTGGGCTTCCTGCCCGATCCGCTTCATTTCCGTTTCGAACGAAAGCTGTACCTCCCGCACTTTCTCCAGAAAGCCGGGCACAAAATCGCGATCGCGGAGGCGTTCGCCCATCCGTTCTTCGAACGTCTTGAAAGGTTCCTTGAAAATCTCCTGAGCCAATTCCTGAATGTCGCGCCGAAAATCCCAGCCTTTCCCCTCGTCCACGCGCGATTCGGCGAAGTGCAGCAGCCATTCCATCAGGTGGCGGTCCTGGCCCAGTTCCAGCAGCAGTTGGTCGGTCAGTTCGCGGATCACCTTGCCCTGGTCCATCTCCAGCCGGTAGTTCGCGTTTTGTGCCGCCTCGTAGGCGAACGAACGCAGAATCCGCTGGAAAAAACTGTCGATGGTCGAGACGGCGAAGTGCGAATAATCGTGCAGAATCGATTCGAGCACCAGTTGCGCGTTGCGTTGGAGTTGCTCATCGGACAAGTCGAGTTGGGCTTGCAACTCCTTCCCGAGGGGCGTCGGTTTACCCGCTTTCAGGTCGGCCAGCGTCGAGACGATGCGGTTTTTCATCTCGGCGGTGGCTTTGTTGGTGAACGTCACGGCCAGCACACTTCGGAATCGCTGCGGGTCGCGCAGCACCAGCATGAGGTATTCTTTCGTGAGGGTGTAAGTTTTTCCGGACCCTGCCGACGAACTGTAGATTTTGAAGACCGCTTCCTCCATTTCTGCAAGTTACGCGTTTGAGACGAGGTGTTGCTGGAAGCGGGGAAGTCGCTTTTTTAAGAAATAATAAGATTATTCTGATGTAAAATTTGAATAAATCATACATGCGTAGGATTGGCATGCTCCTTGATTTTCGGAATTACGACTGCGTCACGGTCTGCAAATGCTGTTCAATTTTTAATCTCTTTCACTATGCATGCTTTCACTCCCTTATTCAGACTAACGGCAGTCGCGTTGCTTACACTTTTGATCGGAGCGACCTTTTGCCTGCCGGGCCACGCCACCGAACTGGCGATGATGGAACTTCACGGCAAAATTACCGACGCCCGTACCGGAATTGCACTGCCGGCGGTGCTCAGCTACCAACTGCCGGAAGACGACGACATCGGCGAAATTGCTCCGGAATCGGATGGCTCGTACAGTCTGCTGCTGGTCGTTGGCGAAACGTATCAGATCAGTGTCACCGCCCAGGGATACGCCACCACGCGCCAGTTGTTGCCCGTTACGCGTGCGGGACGGATGGAGAAAAACTATACCCTGACGTCTTTAACCGAACTGGCACCAGGACAATCGCTTTACGAGCAGACCGCCCTGGAAGCCAAGGCCCTGGTACCTGAAACCGAAGCGGTACACTTTGTCCACTTCGCCCGCAACAACACCCGAGTGATGGAAGAATTTCACCAGGAGCTGGATGCGGTGGTCGCCCGGTTGCAGGAAAATCCCGACCTGCGCGTCATTGTCGAAGGTCATACCGAAGGAGGCATGTCGGCCTACTACGCGGAAGAACTGGCCACCGACCGGGCCGAGGCCGTGGTCGATTACCTGCGCAACCAGGGCATTGCCAAAAAGCACCTGCGTACGCGGACCGTCGCGCAGGGACGTAACCTGGTGATTTCGAACGACTCGACCGTATTGGGATTGAACCGCCGCGTCGAGCTGCATGTGGTCGACAAAGATGCCTGGGAATACCGCACCTTCAGCAAGTGGACGCGCTGGCGGATTCGGATCGGGCTGTGCAGTACGGACCTCTACCGGGAAGCCCTGCGCCGCGACTTTTTCGGTCCTCACAAAAAAACGCCCAAGAAGAAAGTCATCTACGTCGACCCGGAAAACACGATCCGCACCACCGAGGCGCGGTAATGCCACCAAAAACGAGCGCTACGCCAGACTTTCGCCCGGCGTAGCGCTTCGCATAGAACCCACTGTTTGTGCGTATTATCGGACCAGCACCAGCTTTTTGGTGTCGATGGTTTCGCCGTCGATCACGAGTTGATAGACGTACGTGCCGGCCGGAAACTGCCCCGTCCGAAACGTAACGGCACCTTCGCCCCGGTGCGGAATCTTCAGGTTTTGTACTTCCTGTCCGGTGATGGAAATGAGCCGCAGGTTCGCCTGGTGGGCTTCGTTCGGAATCAGGTAGCGGATCACCGTACTTCCATCTGCCGGATTGGGGTAATTCTGCCACAGCCGCGCCTTGGTTTGCGTCGCCGTTTCGGTCGAAAGCCCCAGCTCACTCCGGAGCGATTCTACTTCGGCTTTCAGTTCCTTCACGGCATTGATCAGCAGGTACACCATCGCCCCGCCGTCGAAATCGAGGTACGTTTCCGGCGTGCCGCTACTGTCCTGATGCGTAAATGCTCCCACCATGTAGGGCGCAATTTCCTGCACCTCCTGGGCAATAATGCCGATGTATTCTTCTTCGGTCGAAAGCCCGGCTTTGCCGTTGTAGCGGTAACGGACGGGGTGAATTTGTTGGATGATGCGCAGCCCGTCTTCAAACGGCCGAATGTCCTCTTTCAGGCGACGATCCGACGCAACGGTCCAGACGTTCGAACCGGGCTTGGCCGCCGAATTGCTGCCCAGTTGCAACCGGTAGGCAGGAGCCGTAAGGCCGATCCCCACGTTGGTGTTGGCCGTGGCCCCGTTGACGCCGTTGATGGAACCCAGCACCAGGCAGTTGCTGGCCGTGACCCGCGCCCGGTAGCCGATGGCCGCGCTGTTGGCAAGGCTCGTGCTACTGCCGGTCAGTACGCCCAGAAAGGTGTTGCCCGAGCCGGTTTGGTTCGCGCCGCCCGCCCCTGAGCCGAGATACGCGTTGTTGGCACCGGTGGTGTTGTTGAAGCCCGCCAAATTCCCTACGAACGCATTGGCGTTGGCGGTGGTGGTATTGCCACCGGCCGAGTAGCCCACAAACGTGTTGCTCAGGCCGGTTGTGGTGTTCGCGCCTGCTCCGGTACCCACCAGTGTATTGTAGGCGCCGGTCGTGTTGTCTTCGCCCGCCCAGGTGCCCAGAAACGTGTTGTAAAAACCTTCGGTGTTGTACTGCCCGGCATAACTGCCCACAAATGTGTTGTGGCTCAAGCCAATGCTGGTCCCTACCGAGCGGAAGCCCGCAAAGTATCCTACGAAGGTATTGTCCGAGCCGGTAGTATTGAGGTAACCCGCAAACGTGCCCGTCGCGACGTTCCGCGGGCCGGTGGTGTTCAGATAGCCTGCAAACGCGCCGGTAAAGGTATTTGAGTAGCCGGTCGTATTTCGGTTGCCGGCATAGCCCCCCACAAACGTGTTGGAGTAACCGGATGTGTTGGAGGCGCCTGCCCCCGTACCCAAAAAAAGGTTTTGCGCTCTGGCCAGCGTGCAACTCAGCATCAGTGTACCGTACAAGCCGATGCGTGCCAAAAGGATCGAGGTTTTCATAGTGGTGAGGGAAGGGAACATGAGGGACCAGGGGGTCGGAACGAAGGGTGGGAAGGGGTGCGGAGCAGCACCGTTCGCGAAACGGAAAATCTGTGCGTACAATCGGCTGCGTGGGGCGTAGCTGAAGAAAGATCAGGCAGCGACGAGGCGATTACAAAACAAAGGTAATGCGGCAGGAGAGGGAGGGAAAGCGTATTTCTACGCGTTCTGAGGCCGTAGCATTACGGAATTTTGACCGCAGCTGCCAGCGCCTGTGCAGGAAGGGTTGTAAGCAGTACCCAGAGAAGACCATAAAAAAAGAAAACCCCCCATACGAAGCGTACAAGGGGTTTTCGGAGGTCTCGAGCGGATTCGAACCGCTGTACGAGCTTTTGCAGAGCTCTGCCTAGCCACTCGGCCACGAGACCAGTTTGATGAGCCGCTCTGGCTCAGAAGGGCGACAAAGTTACACATTCACGTCAAACCGCCAAATTTCCTGATTCCAATAAAACATCTTCTAAAGCGTTATCTTTGCAATAGGTGGTATGGACTTTGTTCTCTGGCCGCGTAAGGCATGGTGGAAGACGCTTCCGGCCATGACCGCTCGTTTGTTCACGCAATCAGGTAACAGTTCCCAATGAAGCAACTCTTTGCTGTAACGATGGCGATAGCCCTGGTGATCGGCACCGGCGCGTTCTCCTCGCTCAATTCCAAGCGATTCAAAGTAAAAACGGTGGTGATCGACGCCGGCCACGGCGGGCACGATCCCGGTAACCTGGGGACCGGTCGCTACAAAACCCGCGAAAAAGACATTGCGCTGAAAATCGCCCTGGAACTGGGGCGGATCATTCAGGAAAATATGCCGGACGTAAAGGTGATCTACACCCGAAAAGACGACCGGTTTATCGAACTGAGCGACCGGCCCGCCATCGCCAATAAAAACGATGCCGATCTGTTTATCTCCGTCCACTGCAATTCAGGCCCCAAGGCGGCCTACGGTACCGAAAGCTTCGTGATGGGGAACAGCAACGTGCCGGGCAACCTCGAAGTGGCGAAGCGCGAGAACTCGGTCATTTTGCAGGAGAGCGACTACCTGGAAAAGTACGATGGTTTCGACCCGAACTCGCCACTGGCGCATATTTTCTTTGCCAACATGCAGTCGGCCTACCTGGAAAATTCGTTGCTGTTTGCCGACCACGTCGAGACGCAGTTCAAAGACCGGGTCGGGCGCCACAGCCGGGGGGTGAAACAGGCTTCGCTGTGGGTCCTCTGGAAATCGGCCATGCCGGCCGTGTTGGTCGAAGTGGGCTTTCTGACCAATCCGACCGAAGAGAAGTACCTCAACGATAATCTCGGCCAAGTTTACATTGCCTCCGGCATTTACCGGGCGTTCCGCGATTACAAGAAAGACATCGAGTCGATCGAGTAACGCGTCGCTGCAGCTTTTCCGGCACAATCTCCACCAATAAATTACGTTTGCGCGCGTTCCTGTAAAGGAATTGAAACTTTCGTACCCAAATCCGGTATAATTGATATCGACTAAATCTCTGTTGTGTGAAGGTATCTAAAGAATTTAAGGTGGGGCTCCTGACCTTGGTGTCAGGGACCATCCTCTATCTGGGGTTCAACTTCCTGAAGGGAGCGGACCTCTTCTCCTCCAGCCGAACGTATTACACCTTTTACGAGAACGTAGACGGCCTGACGGTGTCTAACGCCGTGATGCTGAACGGGTTGGCCGTAGGACGTGTGGAAGAAATCAAGCGCTTGCCCGAGCGGAACAACATGCTGCAGGTGGCGATCGACATCGACGATGACATTGTGCTGGGACGCGAGTCGCGGGCCGTGCTGACCGACGGCGATCTGCTGGGCGGGAAGATGATCCGCCTCGAACTCGGCGACGTAAAAGTGGCGCTCAATGCGGAAGATACGTTGACAGGCACGGTCGACGAGAGCATCGTCGACCTGTTGCAGGAGAAAACCCTGCCGGTGATGGACAACCTTAACCAGATGTCTAACACGCTGAACGGCATCATCAGTGGCTTTTCCGGCACTGCCGATTCGGTGAACATGATGCTACGGGAAGCGCGTTTGTCGACCAACCAGCTGCGGTTGACCCTCTCCGAGAACCGGGAAAATATTCTGGGCATTACGCGTGATCTGAGCCAGTTTACCGGCTCGCTGACGGAATACGATGCGCAGATCGGTCCGATGCTGACCAAACTGAATGCCGTAGCCGACACGTTGCAACAGATGGAACTGGCCGCTGCCGTGCAGAACGTCAACCAATCGGTCGCGAACCTGAACGCCACGTTGGCCAAGGTGAACAAAGGCGAAGGTACGCTGGGCAAACTGGCCAACGACGCAGCGATGTACAACAACCTCAATGCTTCGCTGTCGAGCCTCGACGAGTTGCTGGTCGACTTGCGCGAACACCCGAAGCGGTACGTGCATTTCTCGATTTTCGGGCGGAAAGACAAGAGCGACAAAGACGACGATCAGGAAGAAGAAACGACCCCTGAGTCGGAAGTGACCACCTACGAAGGCACGCTTCCCTAAGCAAGATTTTAAGATTGTTGGACAACGGGCGGAGGCAAACTTCCGCCCGTTCTTTTTTAGGAGGAACGGCTATCTTCGCAGTAGCCAAACACCGAACGAAACCCCACCTCATGGACCTGGAATTCAACCGTAACGAAGACGTTTACAAGCAGCTGTTGTTCCGCCTCCGCAACCACGAAAAACGCGTGTGGAAAGGCGGCGGCACCAAAAAGATTGAGGCGCATCACGCCAAAGGAAAACTGACGGCCCGGGAGCGGATCGAGTATCTGCTCGACGAAGGAGCCGATTTTCTGGAAATCGGGGCGTTTGCGGGCGAAGGCATGTACGAAGAATTTGGGGGGTGTCCATCGGGCGGGGTGGTGACCGGTGTCGGTTACGTGCAGGGGCGTCTTTGCATGGTGGTGGCCAACGACGCCACCGTGAAGGCCGGAGCGTGGTTCCCCATCACGGCTAAGAAAAACCTGCGTGCCCAGGAAATTGCGATGGAAAATCGCCTGCCGATCATTTACCTGGTCGACAGCGCAGGCGTGTTCCTGCCTTTGCAGGAGGACGTGTTTCCCGACAAAGAACATTTCGGGCGCATCTTCCGCAACAACGCGCGTCTTTCGTCAATGGGCATCATTCAGATTGCCGCCATTATGGGCTCGTGTGTGGCCGGAGGGGCGTACCTGCCGATCATGTCCGACGAAGCCATGATCGTCGACAAGACAGGTTCCATCTTCCTGGCCGGATCGTACCTGGTGAAGGCAGCCATTGGCGAGGACGTGGACAACGAGACGCTCGGCGGGGCCACCACGCACTGCGAAATTTCGGGTGTGACGGACTACAAGTTCGAGAACGATCAGTCGTGTCTGGACTACATCCGCAGCCTGATGGGCAAAGTCGGTGAACCCGATCGTGCCGGGTTTAACCGGACCGCGCCTGCCCTGCCTAAAAAAGATCCACAGGAAATTTATGGGCTGTTGCCCGCCGATCCACTGAAGCCCTACGACATGCGCGAAATCATCGAACGGCTGGTCGACGACTCGCTGTTCGAAGAATATAAGCAGGAATACGGCAAAACGCTGCTGTGCGGAACGGCCCGCATCGACGGCTGGGCCATCGGCATTGTGGCCAACCAACGCAAGGTGGTCAAGACCCGCAAGGGCGAAGTGCAGATGGGCGGCGTCATCTATTCCGACTCGGCCGACAAGGCGGCGCGCTTCATTATGAACTGCAACCAAAAAAAGATACCGCTCTTGTTTTTACAGGACGTCACCGGCTTTATGGTCGGGAGCCGCGCCGAACAGGGCGGTATTATCAAAGACGGGGCGAAAATGGTGAACGCCGTGGCCAACTCGGTCGTCCCGAAATTCACGGTCATCGTGGGCAATTCGTACGGTGCGGGCAACTACGCCATGTGCGGAAAAGCGTACGATCCACGCTTGATTTACGCCTGGCCTTCGGCACAAATGGCGGTGATGAGTGGGGCCTCGGCGGCCAAAACGCTCCTGCAGATCAAAGTCGCCGGACTTAAAGCCAAAGGGGAGGAGATCAAGCCCGAGGTAGAGAAGCAACTGCTGGAAGAAATCACCAACCGGTATCAGGAACAGCTTTCGCCCTATTTTGCCGCCGCCCGGCTGTGGGTGGATGGCATCATCGACCCGCTGCAAACCCGCCGCATGGTTTCGATGGGCATCGAAGCCGCGAATCAGGCACCGCTTACGTCGCAATTTAATGTAGGCGTGATACAGACCTGAACCAGAAATTTTCGTAAATTTTTTTCATGATGGAAGAAAAGGAACTCCGAGCACTGGTATCCCTGCTCAGCGATGAAGATGAGGAGGTGTTGAGCCATGTGGAACAAAAGATTATTTCGCTGGGCGATCCTGTGATCCCGTACCTGGAAAGTGAGTGGGAGAGCAATTTCAATCCGTACGTGCAAAAGCGGATCGAGGACCTGATTCACCACCTGCAGTATTCGGTGCTGGAGAAAAAGCTACGGGCCTGGAAAGAGGGCGGTGCCGAAGATCTGCTGGAAGGACTGTGGCTGATTGCTACGTACCAGTATCCTGACCTGGAATACAGCAAGTTGCGGAAGGAGATGGAGCAGATCTATTACGAAACGTGGCTGGAGATGAAAAACGACATCCACCCGTTCGACCAGATTCGCATCCTGAACGACGTGCTGTTCGGCAAGTTGAAGTTCAGCGCCAATACGAAGAACTTCCACGCGCCCAACAATTCGATGCTCAACATCGTGCTCGAATCGCACAAGGGCAACCCCATTTCGTTGTGTGCGGTCTACATGCTGGTGGCGCAACGCCTCAAGCTGCCCGTCTACGGCGTCAACTTGCCCAACCTGTTCGTACTGACGTACAAATCGCGCGAGTTGCAGTTCTACATCAACGCTTTTAACCGGGGGCTGATTTTCTACAAATCTGACATCGACAACTACATCTCGCACCTGAACCTGGCAAAGATGGACTTGTTTTACGAGCCTTGTTCGAACCTCGACATCATCCGGCGCATGTTGCGCAATCTGATTATCTCGTTCGAAAAGCTGGGCGAGAAAGAAAAGATGGAGGAAATCAAGCGTCTGGTCGACGTGATCACCGACGAAAGCGACGTGAACTACTAGAAATCACGTTTGAAATACACCATGATAAGGACTTCTGCGGAGGTCCTTTTTTGTTTGACCGACGTACCGTAAGTTTGCCACATGCACGCACCGACCGCTTCTTTTTTCCGAATACGTCAGACACCACTTCTGTGTCTTGATGCATTCGGGGTGTAGCTCAGTCGGTTAGAGCGGCAATCTTATACGTTGATGGACGCGCGTTCGAGTCGCGCCACCCCGACTTTCTTCTTTTACTTTCTTTTCTACTTATCAGGTGCGGACCTGGGTGCACGCGAGGAGCCTTACTGTGCTACCTGAAACGCCGCCCGCCGCCGCACAAAGAACAGCGCCGGAAGCAGGCAACTGACTCCTCCGATGAGGACGGTGATCGGTGCGCCGATCTGGTCGGCAAAAAAGCCCATCAGCAGGCTGCCGACCGTGATGGCTCCCATGAAGGAAGTGATGTAGAGGCTGAGGACCCGTCCGCGCTTGTCGTCCGACGAAAGGGTTTGCAGCAAGGTGTTAGCGCAGGTGAAAATCATGACCCGCCCGACGCCCGAGATGACGAGCGCGCCCAGGGCAAACACCAGCGAACCCGATAGCGCAAAGGCCGTAACCCCTACCGCGAAAATGAGCGTAGCGGTAAACAGGATGCGCTCCAGCCCACCGGCTTCTTTGCGGTTGCCGAAATAGAGGGCACCCAGAATGGAACCGGCTCCGATGGCGCTGGTCAGGTACCCGAAGCCTGTCGCCCCGACGTGAAGCACTTCGTTGGCAAAAACGGGCAGCAGCACGTTAAAGGAAATGCCCAGCAGGCTAACGGTGGCGACCAGAATCAGGATCAGACGAATCGGGACAAAATGATAGGCGTAGCGCACGCCCTCCGTAAACTGGTGTCGGAAGCTGCCTATGGCCGGCGAAGGCGATTCGGTGACGTGGGCATTCAGCCAGAGAAAAATACCCGCAATGAGGAAACTCACCGTGGCGTAGGTAACAAAACAGAGGGCTTCGCCGATCAGCGGAATCAACATGCCGGCGATGGCCGGGCCCACAATCCGTGACGTGTTGAACAGCGTGGAATTCAGAGCAATGGCATTGGACAGGATGGACTTGTCTTCGACAATGTCGTTGACCAGCGCCTGCCGCGCCGGAATCTCCATGCCTTTGGCCGCACCCAGGACGATCTGTAAACCGATCATGTGCATCACCGTAATCACCTCGGTCCAGGTGAGCACCGCCAGCAGCAGCGAGGCCAAAGCCAAAACGCTGTGGTAGAGGGCCAGCATGCGTCCCTTCGGATAACGGTCGGCGGCTACACCCGCCAGCGGCCCCATGGCGAACGCGGCGCCCTGTCGCACGAACGTGACCACGCCCAGTAACCAGGCCGAATCGGTCAGGCGGTAGGCTAGCCACGCAATGGCGACTTCCTGCATCATGTTGCCAAGGCTGGAGAGCGCCTGGCCGGTAAAATAAAAACGGAAATTACGGTAGCGTAGCGCGCTGAGAATACTCATGAAAAAAGTGACAGATTAGCGAGGTCTCCTTTTTCTCAACGTGCGAACGCCCAAGAAGTTCACGGGCGAAGCGCCGCCTGGGGCTCCTGCGCCATCAGGTGTTCGTAGTAGACCAGCATCGTCAGAAACTCGCTGGGCCGCTGAAACTGGATTTTGCGGGCGCGGGCGTAGTTAGTCAGCGCTTCTTTGCGGTCGGCCAGGAAGCCGTACAGGCGCTTCGAAACGTATTTTTTGTACAGCAGGCCTTTGGTGCATCGGACGGGACGCGCGTCGGGCTGTGTACGGATCAGGTAAAAGTCAGCGTGCAACTCGGTCTTCTTCAAGTATTTCTGGGTGAGGGCATTGCCTTCGATATTCTCTTCCAGTTTCGAAGACGTGATCCGCTCCCACGAGCGATTTTGTTTCCAGCGCACCAGGCGCGGCAACACCTTGCCCAGCAGGGCCACGTGTTTGCCCTCGAAAAACACTTCGAAAAACAGCGGCACTTCGTAGTGGTTGCCCATGGCATCGTAAGTGTACGTACGAAAACGCCGCACTTCGCCCGACAGGGTATCCTGCAAGACAAACGACGCCACCGTCTGCGAGGTGTAGGTGTGCCACGTGCCACGTTCGCGTAAAATCAGCACATCCTCGTCCACATGGTACGATACTTCACCGGTGATGGTGTCGCCTGCATTGGTCACTACCCAGCCTTTGCACCAGTGCGAATGGGTGAATTGGGCTGCCAGGGGCGAACAGACAAGCGAAACGAGAAGAAGCATCAAAAAGCGCATGAAATCAGGGGAAAGCGGTGGAAAATGACTGAAGCCAAGTAACAGAGATATCGCCTAAGTTGCTGGGGTTCAGTAGCTTGTACACCACCCTTGTAGGGTTGCTTCCGGGATAGCGCCTGGCACAGGATTCGTACGGAAAATGGAGGGCGCGGCGGGAACGCAAGAAAAACGGGGGCGTCTATTGTTGTATTACCCGCAATGACTCAAAACAACGACCCATGCGAAACAGGCGTCCCGCACACCGAGGAAGGTCCGTGTGTGAAGGTGTAAGGCACGACCAGAAATCGGCATCGCCGCCGCCGAATGCGCGGCCGCACCCTGAAGCGGCAGGACGTGAGGTTTTGAGAATCGCGTCGTGATTTTCGAAGAATCAGACCGTATTGCGGAGGAATCTGGAAAAATGCACCCTTTGAAGGGAGCCGTTACTCAGGAAGTGGCGCCCGGGCTACCGCAATTTTGGAGTCGGCGGTGCCGTAATACAGAAACCAATACCCTTTGTAAGGCACCAATCCTTCGGCAAAGCAGACCCGTCCCACCTGCCCGTGGACTTCGTACGGCGCTTCCGGATACAGAAAATACGTATCGGCGCGTTCCAGGAGTTGGGCCGGGTTTTCGGCGTCGAACAGCGCTTGGCCCGCGGCGTAGGTCCCTTCCGGAATGTGCGGAGCGCCCCCCTGATCCGGAGCCAGGTTCATGCTGTTGTAAATCAACACGATGCCGCGGTCGGTCAGCAGCGCCGGCGGCCCGGATTCGACCAGGCGACTGTCAAATTGCTGCGGACGCGGCGACAGCACCGAAACCAGGCCACTGTCGGCTTCCAGCGGTGTCCAGTGAATCAGGTCGGGCGACGTCGCCAGGTAGAGGTCGGTATCGCCCCAGTACATCCAGTAGCGGTTCTGAAGTTGGGTGGCGATCAGTCGACTCCCTTCGCGTCGGCACACGATGGCCCCCGATTTGCCCCAGAGGTTGCGGTACTGCGGCGCTGAAAACGCCAATCCCTGTTTCTGCCAGTGGACCAGGTCGGGCGATGTGGCCACACACAGGCGCGCCGTTTCGCCGTCGTACGACGTGTAGGTCAGGTAGTACCGCCCCGCTTCGTCTTCGACAATGCGCGGATCTTCGCAGCCGCCTTCGCCTTCGTAGGGCTGGAGCGCGTCGTCGGCCGGATACAACACCGGCGAGGGACGTTTGACGAAGTGCAGGCCGTCGGTACTAGCCGCCAGGCCGATCCGCGACGTACCGGCATGGCGCCCGACGGTATCTTCCGCCCGGAAGAGCAGAAAAAGAGTGTCGTGCCGCACTACCGCCGCCGGGTTAAACACATCTTTCAGCGCCCACTGGACCGAATCGCCGCGAAGGGAATCGTAGAAAACCAAGGAAGCATCGGGCTCCATCACCGGATTGGCGGCATCGACTTTGGCAAAGCCGGTCAGTTGCCAGGTTTCCGTCGCGGTGGTGGTGTCGGGGGCAGGGGCGAAGCGGCAGCCCGCCAGCAGCAGGGCGAAGAAGTAGGTGGTATAACGCATCGTACAGTACTGGAAATAGGAAAAGCGCCTGGCGCTTTACTCTATAAAAGCACGAGTCGGGTTTTTGTACCTACCGGTTGCCCGACCCGCGGTGTGAATGGGCAGTTTTTTGAGGTGGGTTGCCCCTCTATAAACACAGAGGAGCGACTTCTGTACAAAGTCGCTCCTCGGATACATGATTCGGTGACGCGATCAGTAACCAGGATTCTGGTCGGCATCCGTCAAGCCCGGGTTGTTCAACATCTCGTCCAGCGGGAGGGGCCAGATGAACAACGGATTATCGTACGCCAGCGCGTGATCGTAGGTGATCGGGCTGGCACCGGTATAAAAATCAATGGAAGTAACCGAACGCGACTGCGCTTTTTCGGGAATTCCCGCCATCAGGCCTTCGCCCGCTAGCCGGTGAATGTCCATCCACCGTTTGCCTTCCGCCAGAAACTCGATGCGACGTTCCTGCCAGATGCCTTCCAGCACACCGGCCTGCGTCCCGCCAAGGCTGGCGGCGGTATACGAGGCGGCGCCGTCGGGCAGGGCGCGGTCGCGCACCTGATTAAGGAGCGTCACGGCCATGTCGAGTTCATTCTGACGGGCATACGCTTCGGCAGCGTTCAAGACCACTTCCGCATACCGCAGCAGCGGCGTGGGGTCGTCGTATACGCCGTAGGCGTCGTACTTCGCGGTATAGATGCCGTTGGCCGCTTCCGTCGTCAGCAGCGTACGCCGTAGGTCACCTTCCAGCCAGAAATCGGCCTGCCAGATGACCGGACTGACTTTCACCAGGCCGCGCCCGCCCAGTTCGGGGTTGCCGTACATGCTGACCAGCGCGCCGTTGACACCCGGGTTCGAGGCCGCCGAGTTTTCCAGCGAAAAAATGTTCTCGGACGAGTTATCTGACGTAAACGGTCCGTCGGGGCTTTCGGTCAGGGCGTAGAGCGTCGTTAGCTTTTCGTATTCGGCAATGACGCCGGGCCAGTCGCCCATGTGCAGTTTAACGCGCGACTTGAGGGCAATGGCGGCTCCTTTTTGCGCCCGGAACACGTTGCTGCCGTTTTCCAGAAGGCTTTCGGCTTCGTCGAGGTCGGCCAGAAGTTGGGTATAGTCGGCCTGCACAGTGCCTCGCTGAACGGCTTCGCCATCGCTCACCTTGCTCACGTCGTTGATGGCAAACGTACGGTAGAGAATGCCCGGGCTCGAGGGGTCATCCGTGTAGGGACGGCTGAAGTGCACCAACAGTTCGTGGTGCGACAGCGCCCGCAGAAATAGCACTTCCCCGCGGTACACGTTGGCCGCTTCGGCCGTAATGACGCCGCTTTCCTGAGCCGTGGCGACGCCCTCCAGCACCACGTTGCAGCGGTTGATCAGGCGGTAGAGCCCCACCCACATCCCGTTGTTGTTGGCCGTGGTCGGTGTCCAGGCGTTGGTGTAGGTGATTTCGTAGAACAACTGGTCGTTGTACATGTCTTCACCTTTCATGTCTCCCTGTTCGGTCGAGGCCGCCCCGAACGGGTAGCCGCGCTGCACAGTGGTACCGTAATAGCCCTGTTGGGCGGCTTCGTACACGCCGACTACTGCGGCCTCAACGCGCGAGGCATCGGCAAAGGCTTCGCTTTCCGGCAAAAAGTTGGCCGGTGTGAGGTCGGTTACCTGGCATCCGCCCAACGCAAAGACCAGGGTCAGACTTACAAGTTGCTTTATTTTTGGAATCATGATGTTCTGTTGAGATGTAATAAGGACGGAGGGTTTAGAAGCCGATGTTGATCCCGGCTGACCAGGTGCGGATGATCGGCGCGACGTTCCAGTCTACGCCGTATTGCAGCTGCGACGAGTACTGGTTCAGCTCCGGATCGAGCCCCGAGTACTTGGAGAACGTCAGCAGGTTCTGCACCTGTGCGAACGCCCGTACGGAGGTGATGGTCGTGCCGAACAGCGACGACAACACGTCGGACGGCACCCGGTAGCCCAGCACGATGTTTTGCACCCGCAGGAAATCGCCTTTTTCGACAAAGCGCGAGTTTGCGGCCCCCGTCTGCCACATATTGGCGTCCTGACCCGAGTAAAGCTTCGGCACGTCGGCCTCGTCGCCGCTTTCCGTCCACCGGCCGAGGATCGACGCGTGGTTGTTGGCAAAGCCCTGCCCCAGCAGGCCGCGCAAGCTTTCGTTCATGATGTAGTTGCCGCCCGAATAGCGCAGGAACACCTCCAGGTCGAAACTCCCCAATCGGAACTGGTTGCTCCAGCCGCCCTGCCATTTGGGTAGCGTGTTGCCCAGAAAGGTAAGGTCGGCGCCGCCGGGGCCTGTGCTGGTCTGCGAAATGTCGGCCGGGTTGGCCGGGTCGTAAACACGCCAGCCCAAATTGCCCTGTTGCAGGTTGTACTGAACCACAGAACCGTCGGCTTTCTCGTACATCGGATTGCCGTTGGAAGAGTTCACCCCGGCCCACTGGTAGCCGTACAGCTGCGCGATCGAGCTGCCCTCTTCGGTGCGGTTGTAAGTGCTGGTGAGGGGATTGACCAGGCGGGTCACCTCGTTACGGATGGTCGTAAAGTTGAAGTCGGTCGTCCACGAGAACGTACCTTTTTCCAGCACGTTGGCTTGCAGGCGCAACTCCAGCCCCTGGTTGTACATGGCACCAACGTTCTGCGTAATGCTGTTGCTGGGCACCCCCAGCGACGGCGCGACCGGCGCGTCCAGAACCAGATTGTCGATGTTGTTGCGGAACACATCGGCCGTGAGCGTAAACCGTTCGATGGTCAGGTCCAGCCCGATGTTGTATTTCTTCGACGATTCCCACTGCAGGTCCGAGTTCGCCACCTGGTTGAACGCGATGCCCGGATTCGGACCGTACAACACCGCCCCAAAGCCCCCTACATAGGGGAAGGCCCCGATTTCTACGTTGCCCACCTCTGCGTATGAGGCGCGGAGTTTCAGGTCGCGCACCAGCGTGCTGTTGAAGAACTCCTCTTCTGAAATGCGCCAGCCGATCGACCCTCCCGGGAAGGTGCCGCGCCGGTTGGCCAGTGGCAGCGACGAAATGCCGTCGTTACGCAGTGCTACCGACAACAGGTACCGGCCTTTGAAGTTGTAGTTGAGGCGCCCGAAATACGAGTCGAAGCCCGTCTGGCTGAAGCCCCCCGAAATGGTCTGTGTGCCGTAAGAGCCGGAAATCAGGTTCCGCTGCTGGTAGAAACGGTCCGAAAACCCTTGCCCTACCGCACCGAAGTTATACGTGTTGGTCAGCTGATATTCCGCGCCGACGGTCACGTCCAGGTGATGCGCCTCGCCCAGCGTGGTCTGGTAGTTCAAGGTATTTTGCCAGTTCCAACGGTAGGCTGGGTTAAACTCCTGAGAAGCGTACCCGTTCCGTCCACGTCCGTCGCCGTGGCGGGGGTCCCACGACAGAAAATCGTCCGAGAGGGTGACGTCGGTACCGACCTGAGTCCGCGCCCGCAAGCCCTTCACAATCTCCAGCTCGCCGTAGACGCTGCCCAGCAGGCGGTGGTTACGGTTGCGGTAGACGTTGTTGGCCAGCACGAACGCAATGTTCGGGATGTTGTTATCGACCGTCGCCAGGTTGTTTCCAATGCCGAGCGTGCTGCCGTCCGGCTGCACGTTGAACCCGTCGAAAGCGGTGTTGGTAGGATCGAGAATGCTGACGTTTGGCAGCATCCGCGTCGCGTTGTAGACGGCTCCCGAAAGTGAGTTGGCGCCGTTGTTCAGGCCGTTGATGGTCGTGAACGCGTACGAAAGGCTGGTGCCCAGCTTCAGGCGCTCTTTGATGGTGTGGTCTACATTGGCCCGGAACGAGTAACGCTGCAGGTCGTTGGCAATCAGCGCCGAGTTCTGGTCGGTGAAGCCCAACGAGAAAAAGAATTGCGTCGCCTCGGAACCTCCGCGGAACGAAAGGCTGTGCTGTTGCACACCGCCTTTGCGGAAAATGTAGTCCTGCCAGTCGGTGTTTTCGCCGGGTTGGGCCAGCGCAGTGGCACCTGCATTGGTACGTTTCTCGTTGGCGATGGTCACAAATTCGTCGCCTGTGAGCAGATCGAACCGGCTGACCTCTTCGTTAAAACCCGCGCTGACGTTGTAGCTGATCTGGGTTTTGCCGGCCGTGCCACGCTTGGTCGTAATCAGAAGCACCCCGTTGGCCGCCCGCGAACCGTAAATCGCGGTAGCCGACCCGTCTTTCAGCACCTCGAACGAGGCGATGTCGGCCGGGTTGATGTTGGCCAGTGGGTTCGCCGGTACAATGCCCGAGCGGTCGTCGGTCACCACCGGGACGCCGTCGATGACGATCAGCGGATCGGCCCCGGACGTCAGCGAGTTGACTCCCCGGATGCGAATGAGCGGAGCCTGTCCCAGCACGCCGCCCGGCGTCGTAATCTGCACGCCAGGCGCGCGGCCCGCCAGTTGCGATTCGAACGATGGCGTTACCAGGTTCTCGATGGCTTCGCCGCGTACGGATGCTACTGAGCCGGTCAGGTCGCGTCGTTCCTGCGTTCCGTAACCAATCACGACCACTTCGTTCAGTTGCGCGATGTCTTCCTCCAGGGTGACGTCGAGCGTCGAGCGGTTGTTGATGGCGACTTCCTGAGTGACAAAGCCGATGAAGCTGTACACCAGGACTTTGGCGTCGGCTGGAACTTCCAGCGTGTAAGCGCCCGAGACGTCGGTGATGGTACCGACGGTGCTGCCTTTTACCGAAACGTTGACGCCCGGCAGCACACCGTTGTCGGTGCCGGAACGGACAACGCCGCTGATTTGACGGCCTTGCGCCATCACGCAAGCGGAAGCGAAAAGCGTCAGGATTAACAGTAAGGTTTTCCTCATGAGAGCAAAAAAGGGTTTGAAAAAATTGATAACTAGAAAAGTGAATAGAATGAAAACCAAAAGTATTCCCCCGGCCGAGGTGATGGTCCGGGGGAGCTTTATATATGCAATATATTTAACAACTGCGCAATAAAAGCAAGTTTTGAGAAAATATTATTCTGAATAAGTGTCCATTTATTTTAATATGCTAAAAATGCGGTGTTGGGATATGCCGAAAAACGGGGGAGTATAGTATATGGGGTGGAGGGGAAGGGATCCCTGAGCAAAACGCAAATGCAGGCGGCTAACCAAGTGCCAGACTTGTAAGTTTACACTGGAAAAGGAGCATCATTCTTTATGAAGATACTGGTCGTAGAAGACGAACCTGCCGTCGCCTCGCTGATCCGGCGGGGACTGACGGAAGAAGGACACGAAGTGAGTGTGGCGATGGACGGCACGACGGGCTGGACGATGGCCACCGGCGATCCGTTCGACGCCATCATTCTGGACCTGATGCTGCCGGGCATGAACGGCATGGAATTTTGCCGGCAGTTGCGTGCGGGACACAACCAGACGCCCGTTATCATGCTGACGGCGCTGGGAACGACCGAGAACGTGGTGGCCGGACTGAACCACGGGGCCGACGATTACCTGGTCAAGCCCTTTAAGTTTTCGGAGCTGTTGGCGCGGCTGGCAGCTGTGACGCGGCGGGTGCAGCGGCATGCGTCGTCGGCCAACGTGCTGCGGCTGGAAGACCTGGAAGTCGACATCGACGCGAAACTGGTGCGGCGCGGGGGCGAAAAAATCAACCTGACGGCTACCGAATACCGCCTGTTGGAGTACCTGATGAAACAGAAAGGGCGTGTGCTGACGCGAATCAACCTGCTGGAAAACGTGTGGGACATCAACTTCGAGTTGGGTACCAACGTGGTCGATGTGTACATCAACTACCTGCGGAAGAAGGTCGACAAAGGATTTAAGTCCAAGTTGATTCATACGGTGGTAGGCATGGGGTACGTGTTACGAAAAGAAGAAGAAGCATGACGATCCGCAACAAAATCGCGCTGACCTTCTCGCTGATGACCGGGACACTCATCCTGGTGCTGAGCGTGTTTTTGTACCTGTTCGTCGCGCGGTTCGGGCAACAGGCCTTTATGAGCCGGGTGCGGGAACGTGCCTACATTGCCGCCCGCACGCAATTGGAAGACGACGAGCGGAACGTGGCGATTTACAAAGATGTACGGCAGAACCAGCTCCAGACCCTGCCCGACGAGGAAGACTACATTCTGTCGGCCAATCCTTCCGAACGGCACCGTCAGGAAAACGAGGAGCTGCATGCCCTGCCCACCTGGTTTTATGAAGAGGCGCTGAGTGAAGGTGACGCTGAGTTTCATCAGAAAAACAATTTTTATGTGGGCATCCATTACCCCACTCATCAGGGAGATCACCTCGTGCTGGTGCGCGCCCGCGATACGTACGGCGCACAGAGCCTCGCCACGCTGCGGCACATTCTGTTCACCGGCTTTGCGCTGAGTCTGATCCTGACGTTTGTGCTGGGGCGCGTGTTTTCCCACCAGATCATTCAGCCCATCGCCCGGATCATTACCAACGTCAACCGCATCGGAGCCTCGAACCTGCACCTGCGGCTCGATACCGGGAACGGCAAAGACGAACTGGCCGAACTGTCGCAGACGTTCAACCGGATGCTCGATCGCCTCGAAACGGCCTTCGAACTGCAAAGCAACTTTGTCAGCAACGCCTCCCACGAACTGCGTACTCCTCTCACCACCGTGATGGGCGAAGCGGAGTTTGCCCTGAAGAAACCCCGCGAGGCCGAAGTCTACGTCACGTCGCTGGAAAACATCTACCGCGAGTCCTGTCGCCTCAACCAACTGACTTCCATGCTGTTGCGCCTTTCGCAAATCGGCTACGACGGGCAGAAACAACAAATGGCACCGGTCCGCCTCGACGAGCTGTTGCTCGAATTTAAGCGCAACCTCGACGAACGACTGCCCGACAACCAGGTGCGCCTGCGCTTCGAAGACCTTCCCGCCGAAGAAGAAGCCTTGCAGCTTATCTGCAACCAGGAGTGGATGGAACTGGCGCTGCACAACGTGGTGCACAACGGCATCAAGTATTCCGATAACCAACCCGTACAACTGGCGCTCTCGGCCGATGTCCACCAACAGATTATTACCGTACAGGACCGGGGCATCGGCGTAGCGCCGGAAGACCAGGACCATTTGTTCGAGCCCTTTTTCCGGGGGCAGAACGTAACTACCTACCAGGGCAACGGCATCGGACTGTCGCTGGCGGGCAAAATCATCCGTTCGTTTGGCGGACAAATCACCGTCGACTCCACGCTCGGGCAGGGCACAACGGTCACCATTGCCTTCCGCCGGGTTTCCTAACGCCCTGCGGGCGATTTTTCTAAACCGTGCCCCAGCGCTTGAGTCAACTACTATTTCCACTGAGGACATCGGCGCTGGCTAAGAAGACGATGACGTGGTGACTAACCCTCGGCATTACATCTGGTAATAAGTCTGTACTTCCGGTGTGGTTTGCGGGCGCTGGTCGTCCAGCATCTGACGTAGGTTCCGTTCGATGGTGTTGGCTATGGTGGTGACCGGCGTGTCGGTCGGCTTGTTTTCGAACGGGTCTTGTAGGTGCACGGCCATCTTCTCGATCAGGAAAAACGCCGCCGCAATGGCAATGACCAGCGGAATCTCGATCAAGCCGAAATAGTCGACCAACCCGAACGGCAGCAGCATGACGAAGAAGTAAAGCGACAAGTGCAGGTACAGGCTGTAGGTGGTCGGAAACACCGTGTTTTTAATTCGTTCGCATTTGCCCATCGAGTCGCACAGTTTGGTAAGGGTCTCGTCCAGTTGCACGTGTTGGTACGCGTTGATCAACCCCTCGTCCAGCCACCGGCGAATGTCGCGCCCGTGCAACAGCAGCAACGCATTGGGCTTGTTGTCGTGCTGTTCGATAAAATGCAGGTCCTCGGCACTCAGCAACGACCGGCAGCGTCCAATCGGGTCGAGGCCGCGCAGGGCCTGCCCCAGGCTGTGGCACCACGCCATCTGCCGTTTGACAAACTGCTCCTGCCACCGCAGCACTTCGACCGAGAACGTCGGGTCGTGTACGAACGTAAGCGCCTGACGTGTAAGAGAACGCGAATCGTTGACAATGGCACCCCAGATGATGCGGGCTTCCCACCAGCGGTCGTAGGCCTGGTTGGAACGGAACGCCAGCAGCAGCGAAATGGCCGTGCCCAGAATCATCGGGACCGACAACGGTACGGAAATATCTTCGTGGAAATCTTCGTCCAGGATGCCGATGATCACGGCATAGATCGAAACGAAAATCATTTCGTATTTGATCTTCCCAAAGACGTAGCTGATCGGGATGTGCTTCTTTAATAACATGAGTGGTCTGAAGAATCAACCCTCTTGCCCGGAGACAAGAGGGTGGGTTGAATGAACAGAAACTACGTGGTGGGATGGGGGGTAAGGTGATGGTGTAGAGGAAATTATGGGTGCATTAGCGAAAGCACTGGAATCTGAATCCGCTGCGGAATGATGGAAACGTCTTCGCGTTTGCTGAACATACTCTGCCAGAAGTTTTGCGCCGTCCGGATCTGCACGAGCAAACTCGGCTTGCGGAGCATGTGAAGTTCGCGCAGCAGTGCACGAAGCCCCTGGCGTATCGCGCCCCGCGTGCTCGGCTCGGCTGGCTCTTGCGGGGCCGCCGCATCTTCCGGCGCGGGTTCGTGGTGGGGCGGCCACTCGCGGGCGTTTTCCCAGGACAACGGCGTGGGTTCTGTTTCGCTGACCGAAATGAAAATCGGATTGGAATGCAGCCGGTTGAAAAGCTGATTGACCTGAAACTGACTCTGCTGAATCAACTCCATCGAGTTTTGTTCGCCCAACAGGGTGGCGAGTGTAATGTCGGCTGCAATCTCGTTGTCGGGCAGGTATAAGATGGGCGTGCTGCTTTGCTGCAGCTCGTGCATAAAGTGGTGGTACTCTTCCGGAAAGTATTTAGACCGCCGGGCCGGAATCACGACCAGGTCGGGGGTGATGTGTTCGAGCAGACGCTTTGCTAGCGGGCGCGATACGCCGTACTGGTGCGAAACGTCGACTTTGAGCAGTTGCCCCTGCGTTTCGGCCCGAAGTTTTTTGAGTTGTTCCTGAAACCACAGCGGAACGCGCTGTGCGTAGCGCTGGCTGCGTTGCAAAAAAAGAAGTTCGGTGATGGAGTCGGGGAGCGGAATCAGCCGGAGCAGCGTAACGTAACAGCGTTCGCCGTTCAGGAGCTGCACGGCGGCGCGTATGGCCTGAAGCGTATCTTTCGAAAAGTCGGTCGGAATCAAGATCGTACGCATAAGAAATCGCTTGGCAAAAAGTTCTCCGTAGTGTATGACTCAAAGAACGAACTCGCCGATTAGAGACCCCTTAGGCGCAGATTAGAATGTGATTAGAATTAGGGCAGCGCAGAAAAAATCCCTGCCCGGCGCCAGCCAGACAGGGACCCAATAATATATGAAGTCCGGGACTTACATGTTGTTGACGATCTCCTGACCGAACTCGCTACACTTCAGCAGCGTAGCGCCTTCCATCAGACGCTCGAAGTCGTACGTTACTTTTTTGGAGGCGATGGCCTTTTCCAACCCGCTGTAAATCAGGTCAGCGGCTTCTTGCCAGCCCATGTATTCCAGCATCAGTGCACCCGACAGGATGACGGAACCGGGGTTCACTTTGTCCTGGTTGGCGTACTTCGGCGCTGTGCCGTGCGTGGCTTCGAAAATGGCACTACCTTCTACGTAGTTGATGTTGGCACCCGGCGCAATGCCGATACCCCCAACGATGGCCGCCAGTGCGTCCGATACGTAGTCGCCGTTCAGGTTCAGCGTCGCGATGACCGAGTACTCGGCCGGGCGCAGCAGGATCTGCTGCAGGAAGGCGTCGGCAATCACGTCTTTGATGATGATCTTATGACCGTCCTTTTCGATGACCTGCCACGGACCACCTTCGTAGTCTTTCGCACCGTACTGGCTCTTCGCTACTTCGTAACCCCAGTCGCGGAACGCGCCTTCCGTGAACTTCATGATGTTCCCTTTGTGCACCAGCGTCACGCTGTCGCGCTTCTGCGCAAACGCGTAGTCGATGGCCGCTTTCACCAGGCGTTCGGTACCTTCCTGCGAAACGGGCTTGATGCCGAAGCCGGCCGATTCGGGGAAGCGTACTTTCTTATAACGGGCCGGGAAGTTTTCTTTCAGCAACTGCGAGAATTTCTTCTCGTCGTCGGTTCCTTGCTGGAACTCGATTCCGGCGTAAATGTCTTCCGTGTTTTCGCGGAAAATCACCATGTCGCACAGTTCCGGCTGTTTCACCGGCGAGGGCACACCCTGGAACCAACGCACCGGACGCACGCAAGCGTAAAGGTCGAGTTCCTGGCGCAGCGCTACGTTCAGCGACCGGATGCCACCACCCACCGGCGTGGTCAGCGGGCCTTTGATGCCCACCAGGTATTCGCGGAAGGCTTCGAGGGTTTCGTTGGGCATCCAGTTGCCCGTCTGGTTGAAGGCTTTCTCACCCGCCAGCACCTCTTTCCACTGGATTTTACGCTTGCCGCCGTAGGCTTTTTCTACCGCTGCGTCAAAAACCAATTGCGAAGCACGCCAGATGTCAGGACCGGTCCCGTCTCCTTCGATAAAAGGAATAACCGGCTGGTCAGGTACTTGGAGCTTACCGTTATTAATGGTGATTTTCTGATCGCTCATACCGATGTTGTATGGTTAAGGTTAGGTGATGGAATGAATTAAGTGGGCGCAAAGATAGACAAGGAAGGCCGAACGGAACGTACTCGCTTCTGTGAAACCCGTGTTAAGCTTTGGCGGGAAGGAAGCCCACCCCCCTGTACACCAAATTTTCTATGCATCGCGCCGGGCCAGCCCCGGTTTCTTGCCCCGTAGGGTGATGGTCAGCACCCCGGCCATGACCAGTGCCGTCCCGATCCACTGCAGAAAGACCAGCCGTTCGCCCAGAAACACGTACGCCAGCACGATGGTCGACACCGGCCCGATGCTCCCGATGATCGAAGCGTTGCCCGACCCGACGATGCGGATGCCTTCGGCCAGCAGAAAGGCGGGCAACACCGTAGCGATCAGCGCCATCAGGACAGCGAACCCGTATACGTCGCCGGGGAGTTCGGTCGGCAGCCCCGCATTGGTGACGGCGTAGTGGGTCAGCACCCCGAGGCATGCAATCGACATGGCGTACGACGTGTAGCGCGTGCTGCCCAGGCGGGGAATCAGGTGGCCGCTTCCCACCAGGTAAATAGCATAGGTGACCGCACTGGCAAAAACCAGCGCGCCGCCCAGCCAGAGGTTCCCGGGGGTGTCGCCCAGCGACTCGCCCGCGAAAGCCAGCCCGATGCCGAAATACGTCAGCAGCAATGCCAGGATCTGCACCGGCTGGATGCGTTGCCGCCCCATACCGGCGTTGATCAGCACTACGATGGTCGGATAGACGAACAGAATCAGGCGCTCCATGCTGGCCGAGACGTGTTGCAGCCCCAGGAAATCGAACAGGCTGGCCAGGTAATACCCCATCAGTCCCAGAAACACCAGTGTTGCCCAGTCGCGTCGGGTCAGGCGGGCGTTCCGGTGCCGGCGGCCCGTCCAGACGGCCGAGAGCAGAAAAAGCGGCAGGGAGAACAGCATCCGCAGGGCCAGGAGCGTAACGGGGTCGACCTCCGGAAAGCGGTAGGCCAACTTGACGAGGATGGCCTTGGACGAAAACGCCACGGCACTGAGTAGCGTCAGCAGTGCGCCCAGCAGATACTGGGTCGACGACGGCGCTTCGACGGTAGAAGGGGAGGAAGCCATGCGGGCAGCGGTTGGAAACAGTAAAGCTACGGCCCCTGGGCCGAACGCACCGCATAAAAACAGCCGGGTTAGGAAAGGTGGTCGCCTTTCGGAGCGTAGCCGAATGCCCGCTTTTTCCGTATGCTGTTCCGTGACTTCTTTCCAGAAACTTCCGTTAGCCTTTTACCGTCGCGACGACGTGGTGCAGATCGCCCGCGAATTGTTGGGCAAATACCTCGTCTCTCTGATCGACGGCCAGTACACCGCGGGGATGATCACCGAGACCGAAGCGTACCGTGGTGCCAGCGACCGCGCCTGCCACGCCTTTGGTCCCCGGCGGACCCCGCGTACGGAACTGATGTTCGGGCCGGGCGGAACGGCATATGTGTATTTATGCTACGGCCTGCACCACCTGTTCAACGTCGTGACCAACGAACGCGACCAGGCCGACGCCGTGCTGATCCGCGCGCTGGAACCTGCCGAGGGTGTGGAAGTGATGCAACAGCGCCGGAAGCAGAAAAAGGTGACGCCCAAGCTCACGGCGGGGCCAGGCAACGTGTCGTCGGCGCTGGGCATTCGCAAACAGCATTACGGCAACGACCTGACCGGCACGGAGCTCTGGATCGAAGACCGCGGCATTGTGATTCCCGAAGCCGACCTTGTGGATACGCCCCGCATCGGGGTGGACTATGCCGGCGACGACGCCCGGTTGCCCTGGCGGTTCACCATCCGGGGTAATCGCTGGGTAAGCCGGTAGACTACGGGCGTAAACTTCCGGGCACGCCACGTACGGACCAGGGCCTCGGCGACGTTCTTACAGAAAGCGAAATGCGCTTACTTTTTCACCATGACACAGCGCCGGCTATCTCCAACCTCTCCGGGTATTTACCGTAAAGAAGGGCTGGAGATGTCCGGATCCTAGCCTATGAAACGAATTTTGATCGTCGGCACGCACGACGCCACCCGCTCGCAAATGATGCACGGCTACCTGCGTGCCTACGCCCCGAATCTGGCGGAGGTCGCCACGGCCGGTCTGGACGTGCGGCGGATCAATCCGCGTGCGCTGGCCGCCATGCAGGTCGATGGCGTCAACATCAGCGAGCAAAGTACCACGCCCCTTTCGGCGTACCAGGGGCAAAAGTTCGACTACCTTATTACGGTAAGCCAGGAGGCATTCGACCGGCTGCCTCAGTCGTCGGCCAAGACGGAATTTATCCACTGCCCGCTGCCCGACCCGTCGGACCATGAGGGCGCTGAGGTCGACGAAGCCACGCTGGAGCGGGAATACGAGGCGTTGCGCAACGAGATCAAAGCCTTTGTGATCGAGTTTGTGGACATGTACCTCCGGCAGTCGGTCAACCAGGCGATGTAACAATTCGGTAATCGTGGGGTGGCCGCACACGTTTGGAGAACCACAGGGCCTCCCCCTACCTTTGCGCCAACCCATTTATTCACCCTCAATAGTTCTGACTCATGAGTAAAGTACTGATCATCGGAGCCGGAGGCGTCGGCAGTGTCGTCGTCCACAAATGCGCCGCCGTACCCGAGGTTTTTTCCGATATTCTGCTGGCCAGCCGAACCAAGGCCAAGTGTGACAAGATTGCGGCCAGCGTAGCCGAGCGGATTCCTAACGCGCCGCCCATCAAAACCGTGCAGGTCGATGCCGACAACGTGCCTGAACTGGTGGCGCTCATCCGCGATTTTCAGCCCAAGATGGTGATCAACGTGGCGTTGCCTTACCAGGACCTGACCATTATGGACGCCTGCCTCGAAACGGGGGTGCATTACCTGGATACGGCCAACTACGAGCCGAAAGACGTGGCAAAGTTTGAGTACAGCTGGCAGTGGGCGTATCAGGATCGCTTCAAAGAAGCCGGGCTGATGGCGCTGTTGGGCTGCGGGTTCGATCCGGGCGTGACGGGCGTCTTCACCGCCTACGCCGCCAAGCACCACTTCGACGAGATCCAGTACCTCGACATTGTGGACTGCAACGCCGGCGACCACGGCAAAGCGTTTGCGACCAACTTCAACCCTGAGATCAACATCCGTGAAATTACGCAGCACGGGCGTTATTGGGAGAACGGCGCGTGGCACGAAACCGAGCCGCTGTCGATCCACCAGCCCGTCGACTACCCCGAAGTCGGGCCGAAGGAGTCGTACCTGCTGTTCCACGAAGAGCTGGAGTCGCTGGTCAAAAACTTCCCGAGCCTGAAACGTGCGCGTTTTTGGATGACCTTCTCGCAAAATTACATCAACCACCTGCGCGTGCTCGAAAACGTGGGCATGACCCGCATCGATCCGGTGCGTTTCCAAGGACAGGACATCGTGCCGCTTGAGTTCCTGAAAGCAGTACTGCCCGAGCCGGCCTCGCTGGGCGAAGGCTACAAAGGCAAAACCTCAATCGGTTGCCAGATCAAAGGCCTGAAAAACGGCCAGGAACAGACGTACTTCATCTGGAACAACTGCGACCATGCGGCGGTGTATCAGGAGATCGGTGCGCAGGCGGTTTCGTACACGACGGGCGTGCCAGCCATGATCGGCGCGATGATGATGCTGACGGGCAAATGGATGAAGCCGGGCGTCTACAACGTCGAAGAGTTCGATCCCGATCCGTTCCTGGCGGTGCTGGGCACGTACGGTCTGCCCTGGCACGAAAAAGTCGATGCTGAGCTGGCCTTCGCCTATCCGGATGCCGTCGCCAAGTAATCCTTTTTAGAAAGTTGACGAATTTACGAGAATAGCCTCCGCTTGGGGGCTATTTTTTTATGCCTTCGTGGGGCGAAACGCATCGGATCGGCCGGTATTGTGCACAAAAGTTGGCCAATCGCTACATGCTCTAGAAAACCCACAAAATACTTCAGTCTTGACTTTCAGCCGGTTGTATACTTGCGATCTCGGATTTGTCCTATGACCGCTTCCCAGACAACGCTCCCGAAGTTGCAGAGGCGTGCCGAGTACTACATGTACGGCGTGTACATATAGCAAAATCTTCCTCCTGAACACACTGGAGGGGATTGATGGCCTGAGTAAACGATTATTGCCGATACTAGATTATGATTCGACACATCACCACCGCCGCGGTCGCAGTCCTCCTGCTGGCAGGATGCGAAAGCTACGAAAATCCCGCGCCCCCCACCATTCTTCAGGTCACTGCGAACGGGATCAACCTCACCACCAGTAACCAAACGCTGAAACTGAACGACGGCGACAGCCTGACGGTCAGCGTCGTGGCAGAAATTCCGCAGGAATACGAGACCTTCCGGGTCTATTGCAAAGCGCTGAAGAACGGCGGTAATGCCCAGGTTGAGCTGACCGAGCGCGCTACGGTAGAAATATCGTCGACAGAAACCGAGGCCAAGCGCATCACCTTCCGACAGGTAGTCGACAGCATTGCCTACCTGCCCAACGGAGCCATCGGCGGAGAATTCCGGGCACCGATCAGTTTTTCAATCATTGACAAAGAGTACCAGCAGGCGGCTGCCGTGGTGAACATAACCCCCAAGAATTGATGAAAACCCTACGAACACTTGCCGCGGCCATTGGCCTCTTGCTGACAGGTTATGCCGCTGAGGCACAAGTCTCGAATTGGTACGGCGTCGACCTCGGACGGATCGGCTACCGGCCTTTCCATGTAGAAACGAATCTGTACAAATACTACGCGTACGGATACGGAGAATACGAGCCGGGCGACACGCTGAAGGTGGGCACGATCGACATGTCGTTCGAAATCTTCAACAAGCACACCTATTTCTTTACGGACCTCTCGATTCTGCCCAACGCGATCATCAACCCTTCGCCGGGCAAAGGGTACGACATGGCCGAGGCCTTCCCGACCCGCCTGGCGTTCGGAACCCCGCTCGGCAACTACATAAACGTCTATGTCGGCGGCCAATGGATGTATTCGGTGATCGAATCGTTCGAAGGCAACAATCCCTCGAACGGGTATCCGCTGATTGTCGGAGGCAACCAGCGCGGCGCCGGAGCGCACTTCATCACAGGCTACCGAGGCTTTCACCTGCGCTACAGCTACATGTACGACTGGATTCGCCGGACCAAGCGTGCTTACAAAGGCATCGCTCAGACCCACGAATTTTCGCTAGCCGTTTCGCCCTTCAAAGGTTCGCCCATCGGGTTCATCACCCGCGCGGGATTCCGGAGCCGTGAGATGGAAGGCGGCCTCATGAACCCTCCGAAGAAGTACAACGACGCTTCCAGCGAGATGCCCATCCTGGTGCCTAAATTCCGCTCCAACGATTATTTCATTTCGTTCGGCATCTACATCGAAGGCTTGGTATCGGGCACCTCACGCGGCATTGCCAAGTCGGCGTACGAATTGAACAAAGATGTCAACCGCACCGAAAAAGGCTACGAATACAACAGCTACGAAAACCATAACCTGAAAAAGCCTTAATTCCCACAAACCCTATAAAAACAAAAGGCGCTTGGATCATATCCAAGCGCCTTTTTTATGGTGCAGAGGTTCATAATTCTCGTGCTAAGCTTGCTTTGTCATAGAAGGATCAAGAATCTGTTCTTTCTAGTTGTTTTGCGGGCTTCGGGCATTTGCCTGAACCCGTCTACAGTTAGCTAATGGAGGGCGATTTACTGAAGCGATATCGATTCTTAACTATAACTTGTTATGTATCGGAAAAAAGAGTTGCTTTAGACAGTACAAAAAAAGCCCAGGATAAAAGCCATACCGGAGCCTCAGGCAGGTTGGTAATCCGTCTATCCTTTTTTCAATACAAGCTTCAGAGAAACCTGGACAGAGACAAAAGGATAGTTCCGTCCTACAATTGTCTTGATGCACTACGCTGCGTTAAGCCACAGAGATTGTTATTGTTCTCTACCTTGTAAATGATTTGTGAGTGACAGTTAGGGCATACTGAGAAAGGTATTGAGTATGTCAGTCTATTGTTGTCTTCTAGCTACGTCGTCTCTATTAATTTCCTGAATTAAAACTTGTTATGCTAAATACGAAGAAGTTTGTCAGAATCCCAATTACTATTGAACCGATTACAATATTCCACAGTAGCTTTCTTCTTTCAACTATCTTCCTGTATTCCTCTGCCATATCTCCCCAATCAAAAACTGCTACAGGATAACATTGGGTTAGCAAATACCATAAAATTCCTAATATTGCTATTATCGGAATTATTATCATATAAGTTCTCCAATCTAAAAAGTACGTGCTTAGATTATCGAGAAAAGCATCTGGTGTTTCATTCTTGATGTTTATATCAAGTATTTTAAGCTGCGTCTCAAAAAGAAAATTTATTTTCTCCTCTACTGTCTTTGTATTTTTTGCTATTTCCGTCAAAGCGCTTCTGTCGGTAGCAGTAATATTGAGTTTCTCCTTTGTGTCGTTTTTTGTAACTACAAGCATCAGTGGAAAAACAAAGCTTATCATCAATAGAGAAATAAGTTTGAAAAAATTATCACTTTTTATTTTGTGAATTAGTGAAAATACTTTAGTCCTTTCAATTTGCTCGTCGATTTCAGCAAACAGTTCATTTGTCCAATCAAGATCTGTGCCTGTTACATCAACTCTTACGGCTGGCTTATCAGAGAAATATACTAACACTTCATTATCGTTTCCACTCCAATTAAGCTTAAGTTTTTCAGCCTTATTTTTTCTGCCGTTGTCAATCTGAAATATGTTGCTGAACTTATCGAACGTTAATTCCTTTTCATTGCTCAATATGAGCTTGAATTCGGTTTTAATAGAATCTATTCCCGCCTTCTTGAAATTAGTTTCTATAATATCATTAATTCTAACAGCTTTCGACTTATCTAAAACAAAACTGTTGGAGTAGAATTTGTTAATGTGTGTTTTATTCATATTTACTTTGTTACTGGTGGTAACGGATAATGAGTGTATTTGTAGCATACTGACTCATAGATCACATTATATCATGAACTAAGTTTATACACTATGTATGAAATATATCTTCTGGTAAGAAGTTAGCCTTAAATTTTCCGGATCGTAGCCGTGTATGTCGATTCTGATTAGCAATGATATACTATAGGAGTTACACACTCAGAAAAGGCGAAAGCTTTCCAAACGCTCTAAATAGGCTTTTCTATGGAGAATGCTAGTGAATAACATCTTACGAAAACGTCCTACAAGCATTATGGACGGGCTTTTCAGCAAGACTGCGTAACTCCTGTACTAATATTCTTGGTAACATCTATATACCTCTTTGGGTCTGACTGTGAGAGATATTCTTCCCATTTAATGTATAAAGATATCACCTATAGAAGAAAGTTTCTTCACTTTCTATAAAGGATAAGTATCAATCAAATTCCATAACCAGGCTTATACATTTATTTTATTTGTTAGGTAATTAAGCATTTCTGAAGCATCTTTTGTTTGACGCACTGGACCGTAAAGGTAGAACAGTTACACGCAGCAGCTACTTTACGAATTGGCACCCCCTTCACAAGCAAAGACACCGCAACTTTGTGTTTTTTCAGGTAGTCATCGGTTTTTGTATTGCTACCCTTAGGCCTACCGACATGCTTGCCCTTTCGTTTCGCCTCTGCCATGCCAGAACGAACCCGCTCGGAAAGCAGCTGGGTTTCCATTCTAGCTATATCCGCGAGTAAAGTAATAAGGAGTTGCCCCATGGAGTTTTCTGTACCATCTGATTTCAATGTATCTAATTGATAATTCATGATATGAAGGGAAACCTTATTTTCCTTCATATCATGAATCAGATTTAGCACTTCCCTTGTATCACGGCCAAGCCTAGACACTTCTGAAACAACTATCTTGGATAGCTTACCTGAAGCAATTACTTTACGTAAGAGAGCAACACCAGGACGTTTATCATTGGCTATGCGGCCAGAAATTTTCTCTGTAATTACATGATTAATATTCCAGCCGTTGCTTCGACAATAATCAGTAAGTTCATTTATTTGTCTGTTAGTGTCTTGCTTATCTACGGTAGACACTCTGGCAAAAAGAGCTACATTCATGATTAATTTAAATATGGAAAACTATACTTGCGAAACAATCTAAAGGTATATCCTATATGAAGATAGTTGTTAAAAAGAAATTTAAATCCCTTTCTCCTTTTACTAGTCAAGAACTTTCCGATTTAACTGTAATTACGGGCAAGAACGGAAGCGGTAAATCTCAACTTCTTGACTTACTTAGTAATCGTCATAATTCATCTCCTCCAGAAGATAATAGCTATATTTGGGATTATGATCGAAAACTTGATAAAATCCAATATGAGGGTATAGTTTATACTGATACGAAACAAATAGACCACTCAGCCTGGAGAGGAAAAATGGATCAGATCAAAAGTAGGTTTAAAGCATTAAGTCCTTCAGCAATAAGGTTGTATGCCCTAATCAATGAACATAATATAGAAAGTAGGTTAGAGGATAGAAATAGTGATAACTTGATGATTGATACCGCAGAATATAGAGGCATTATCTGTGAATTTTTCAATCAATTATATCAGGGTAATAGCAATCTTAAGCCTGAATTAGTTAATGCGAATCATGAAAAACAGGTGCTAAATCAGTTTATTGAATTTAGTGGCAGGACATTTTATACCTCTCTACAGTACATTAGTGAGACAGCTGGGGTAGATATAGAAAAGCTTTCTGATGCTGATTTTTATAATATACCATTACCTGAACAGTATATACAAAATATAGCCTTGTTTTCTGGAAACCTAAATTGGGCTTTCTATAACTATGCTGTAAGAAGACAGCAGAATAGAGTTTTATATGGATACAAGCTTAGCGAGAGTGAGCAAAATAACTCTGTATCTGACGATGATTTTGTTGAAAAATATCCTCCACCTTGGAAAGTTATTAACGAAACTTTCGATTCTTTAGGAATCGATTTCTATTTCAAGGAGATAGAAAGAAGAGAATTTAGTATAGATGTCCCTTTTGAGCTTAAGCTATATAAGAAGAGTACTAGTAATCATGTAGGCATGCATGACCTTTCCTCAGGTGAAAAGATAATAATTGGTCTAATAATAAAACTTTTCACCTGTGAATACTATGAAAAAAATTTAAGTCTACCAGAAGTTATTCTCCTTGATGAACCTGATGCTCATTTGCACCCAGAGATGTCACAGCTCTTACTTGATGTGCTTGAAAAAGTATTTGTTAGTAGATTCAAGATTAAGGTTATAGTAACGACACATTCACCTTCTACTATTGCCCTTACACCAGAACATTGTATTTACCGCTTAAGGAATAGCCCTGAAACTTCATTGACAAGTATCTCGAAAGACGATGCCTTGGAGATGCTGACAAGCTTCATTCCTACTCTAAGCATTGATTATAAGAATCACAGGCAAGTTTTTGTAGAGAGTCCTACTGATCTTGAATATTATCAAGTTATCCATGATAGGCATCAAAGAGATCATAAATTGGCTTATAGGCTTTACTTTATCTCCAATTCTTTAGGCCAAGGTAACTGTGATAGTGTTATTAGGATAGTTGCGAATTTGAGAGAATCAGGGAACAAAACTAGCTATGGTATAATCGACTGGGACCTAATGCATAATTCTAACAATTATGTGATTGTACATGGATGGAATGAAAGATATTCAATAGAAAACTTTCTATTAGATCCAATTTATATAATATGTAAATTAATTGACCTTAATGTGGGTGATGTCCAGCGGGGTATTGGAGTTGATCACTCCTTCAATCATTTCAATATAGGAACTGAAGACAATTCTTGGTTACAAAAAATAGTTGACTACTTTTTTGAAAGATTTGGAGAGCATAATCGCACTTACAAAGCTAAGAGTGGCCAAGAGAGAATAGATGTAGAATATCTGAATGGGAAAGTGTTATCTATGCCTAAGTTTTATCTTCAAGCTAGAGGACATGATTTGATTCCTATGATTAAGAAAGCGTTTCCTGCCTTTAATAAGTACAATAGTGAGGTTCTGCTGGCTAAAGATATGTCTAGGCTAATAGCCAAGTGTTATCCTTTTGTCCCTAAATCGACAATTTTGACTATTGAAGCCCTTTGTTCTTAATTATGACATGATTTCTTACCAAGCACTATGAAATATTTTATGTATCAAAATTCTAATATTCCATATTGTATGAATGAAGGTGGGCAGCTCATTCCACTTAAGCCGTTATGTCAAATCTTAGAGCTGAGCTACAAAAATCAGGATAGAAAAATAAGAGAAGATCCATATTTTTCTCAGGTTTACCAGCCCGCGCGAATTGTAGCGGCTGATGGCAAAGAAAGGCAAATGAATTGTTTACCACTGATAGAAGTGGAGAACTGGTTGCATGCTACCAGCAATACAAACCGCACGGAAGAGCAGAAACAGAAGAAAGTCGACTTCCTGAGCTGGTTACGAAGCCAGCGCATTTCCATGTTCCGAGCGGTCAATGAGACCAGTCAGCAGAACACGAAGGAGGCGGGAATTTACGCGCAACTCCAGCGTAACCGGAGCCGGATCAATGAACTGCGTCGTGAAAATACCAAGCTGCAAAAGGAGCTGGAGCACATGCGTCTGGAACGCTATGGACTGCACGAATCCACCAAGTTACTGAGCGTAGGATAAAACCTGGATCGATCTGCTAGATGTAGAACAAAGCCCCTGATGCTACACACATCAGGGGCTTTGTTCTAAGTATGCTTTCGGTCCGTTTCCTGGCTTATACCGTCTAACTTACGGCTAGGAAGACTAGGCTTCTATCAGATCATTTGAACGCTTTAGGCTCCAGGCGGATTACGTCAAGGTAAAGGTTATGCAAATGGTCGAAGTCCTTATCCGTCGTCAACAACGGAATTTCCAACACCGAGGCGGTCGCTGCAATCCACATATCATTCTGACCCATCGGCGTAGCTTTCTTTCGGTCGACCCCAGGCAACTGATTCAGCGAGTAAGCGTCGATTTCAGCGTACCGGTTCAGAATGGCATCAAATCGAATATCTACAATTACCACATCTTGCATCACCTCTTCGATCTGCTCCAGCTTCTTTTGCTGCCAGCTGAGCTTAAGGCCCATCGCTTTCAATTCAGCATAGTTAATTACCGAACAGGAGTAGGCCAGGCGCTTGCTACCCAATAGGGTTTTCAGCTTGGGAAAAGTAGCTTCATTTCGGACGGCATAGATCAGGATGTTGGTGTCTAAGAAAACATCCATCAGTCGACGGACCGCAACGCACGTTTAAACTCCCGCTCGCTCATGGGAATAGAACCCGCGTGTTTTTCCAAGGCATCGGGTGACAGCCCCTTGGCAGTAGCGTATTTCTCAACCCCCCCCGCCTTTAGGATGGCGGCTGGAGAGACGACCTTCGCTTTTGACTTTACCGTAGATAACACCGTTTTACCCGGCTGGGCCGGACTTTCGGGAAGAAAGCCCAGCGTTTTCTTCCGCTGGGCTGTTTTCTTGATTTTCATGGCGACAAGTTAACTATTTTGGTAACGAAACCCTATCCTGTACAGTTCATGACAACGATCCAGGCTTGCTGGTTCTGGCTTCAAAGGCGGCCATATCCGCGATAGCTTTGTGATCCAAAACTTCAGCGTAGCTGAGCTGGGTAGTAGAAAGCTTGGTATGCCCCAGCAGTTTACTGACGGTTTCTAACGGTACATTATTGTTGAGCCAAATCATCCCCGCTGTTTTGCGGCCCACGTGCGTGGTCAGGTTCTTTTCAATGCCCAGAATGGCTGCTACTTCTTTCAAATAGCGGTTGTACTGTTGGTTCTTGTACACAGGCATTTCATACCCATAACGCTCCAGCAGCGCTACGGCTTTGCCGATCAGGGGAATGCGGTAGGTGCGACCATTTTTCACGTGTTTGGTCTTGTGCCGGACTACCACCAGGACCGGCATCGGGCCTCCGTAGTGGATGGCGGAGCGCTGAACCGTGACGAGTTCACCGTAGGCCAATCCGGTATAGCATTGCAGCGTAAAGCAGTCGGCAACGCGTTGCAGAATGGGGCTGCTGAAGCGGTAAGTTTCCAGTAAGGCCAGTTCCGCATCGGACAAAGCGACGATGGGAGGGGGAGCACCTTTGCTCCAGTTCATGTACTCGATCGGATTATGACCGAGGATGCGTCGCCGAACGGCATCCTGGAGGGCACGTTTGACCCACTGGAGATGCTTGGCGCTGCGGGCCTGTACCGATTTCTTCCGGAGCCAGTAGAAGAAATCCTGTGCCATCGTTTCGTCAAACCCCATCGGAGGCAGTTGCTTACGGCCAATGCTCTCCAGGAATTCAACCAGGTTGTTCGTGTAGTCCTGGTAGATGCCTTTGGTAGAGGGAGTCCATTGCTTGCGTTCGGCTTCTTTGTGCAGATAATCGATGACCAGGTTCAGCAAGGTAACGGAGCGCGAGGCTTTGCGACCGAGGTACAACGCCTGGAGTGTATCCGGATCGATGGACCCATACAAGGCAACTTGTTGGTTGAATAATGTTCGGAGGTCATTTCTCACCCGCTCGATGGCTTCGTTATCCAGCTCCGCTCTTTCGGAATCACCGAGGACGCGTTGGTTGGTGCTGTCCCATTGGTCAGGATAGACCTGAATACGTGTAGAGAAATCAGTAGTAGCGCGTAGTCCGGAGATGGTCACTCGAGCATAGAGCGTAGAAATACGCTCCGGGTTTCGGACATTACGACGCAAACGGAGTAAAACCCGCATGTAGAGGAATTTTTTTTTGCATGGCTTTCGATGAATGTTGAAAGCCACTCTACGGATGCATGAATTAATTTGATCGTTACAAACCTTTTGTAGATAGCCGAAGTGTACCCGATTCCTGGTGAGGTGTAACCGATACGCAGATAGGTGTAACCCGATTTGCACCATCTGGGAGAGAATGGGTTGAAATAGGCTTCTGGAAGGCTGTAAATGAGAAAAGCCCGTCGAATGAACGGGCTTTTTTACCAAATAACGAGGTTTCAGCAGAGGAGGAGGGATTCGAACCCCCGGTACCTCTCGGTACGTCGGTTTTCAAGACCGATGCAATCGACCACTCTGCCACTCCTCTGGGTCGGGGGCACAAACATAAACGTTTGTCAGATTTTGATCAAGTTTTTTCGGGATTGGAAAAAAAGGGCTGCAGGGCCTCGAGCATGGCGGGTGGGGGAGGACACGGTTTCTGCGTTACCTTGTTGACGAACACCAGGGTGGTTTCGCCGAGGTTCAGTAGGGTGCCTTCTTCGTTGAAGATCTCGTAGTGGAAGGTAATACGTACTCCCGGTAACGTGCGGATGCTGAGCTTGATCGTGAGGAGATCGTCGTAACGCGCGGGGCGAATGTACTTCGTATAATATTCGAGGACAGGCAGCATCACGCCCTCGTCTTCCATGACTTTATAGCTCTGGCCCAGGGCACGCAGGGCTTCTACGCGGGCCACTTCGTAATACATCGCGTAATTGCCGTAGTAGACATACGCCATCTGGTCGGTTTCTGCATAGCGGACGCGGATCTGCGTTTCGTGCGTGTACAAAAGCGTGACTGGTTTTTAGGTGACAGGTGGAAAGCTTCAGCGGGAGGCGGCAACGGGATGATCGGCGGCAGGGGGGGCGGAAGCACCCGCTGTCGATTTGCGCGTTGCCATTGGGTACTGTTATCGGATGCCGGCGGCGTTCAGGGCACGCTGGTAGATCAGCGCATTGCGGTTGTGTTCCGTAAGCGTTTGCGCGAAATTATGGTACCCCGAAAAATCTTCGCGGGCACAAAAATACATGTACTTGTGCTCTTCGGAGTTGAGTACGGCGTCGATGGCGCGGATGGACGGCAGGTTGATGGGCCCCGGAGGCAGCCCCGGATACATATACGTATTGTACGGGGAGTCGATCTCCTTGTGGACATTCAGCACACGCTTCAGCGCAAAATCGCCGGAGGCAAACACAATGGTCGGGTCGGCCTGGAGCGCCCAGCCCCGTTGCAGTCGGTTCAGGTACACGCCCGCGACGCGCGGCATCTCGTCCGGCTTTTTTGTTTCGGCTTCTACAATCGAGGCCAGCACCGTCACTTGCTGGGGGGTGAGGTCCAAGGCCTGCGCTTTGTCACGCCGGGTGGTGCCGTTTTGTTCGGTGTTCCAGAACGCTTCGTATTCTTTATGCATCCGGTCGAAGAGGGCCTGCGGCGAGGTGGTCCAATAGACTTCGTAAGTGTTGGGAATAAACATGCTGACAAAATTCAGCGTGTCGAATCCGTACTGCCGGGCAATGGCGGTGTCGCGCAACATCCCCAGAATTTGCTCAGACGGCGCTTCGACGTACTGCGCCAGGCGGTCGGCCAGGTCCTGTTTGACACGTACGTTATTGAACGTCAGGTTCACCGGCACTTGCGCGCCCGAACGGAGCAGCCAGAGCGCCTCTTTGTTGGTCATGTCTTTGCGCAACTGGTACACCCCCGGTTTTACATTGTCCTGATACCCCGACAGGCGCGCCAGAAACGAAAACGAAACCGGATCTTGAACCATGTCGTACTTCTCCAACGAGTCGATGACCGTGGCATAGGTCGCTCCGGTCGGGATGTAGAGCAGGTGGTCGGGCTTTTCCACCAGTACATTGGGCGTAAAAAGCATCTGGTAACCGTAGAACGAAAACGTGACGGCTACCACGCTGACCGTAATCAGGGTGACAAACAGGATGCGAAAAGGGCGTCTCATGGCTGCAAAAGTAACGGAAAGATGGTGGTGCGACCAGCAAGATTTGGTACGGAAACTTGCACAGTAACAGGAAGATGTGCTTCTGTGTTCCCGTTGGCTTTTTGAAAGAGGACCCGTCGGGCGACGGAACGAAAACCCGGTTGTTGTTTGGCAGAAGGGCTTTTTTTAAGTACGTTGGCGACCCACCGCCCTGCGACCCGCGTAGGGTGACCAGACGAGCGCCGCCGTGGCATCTGCTCCCCAAAACCTATTGACCAATTGTTAATCCGTTTGATTGTATGAGTGCAACCCTGATAAAAATTCACCCGGACAATCCGGCCCAGAAAAGAGTTCTGGAAGTAGTCGACTGCCTGCGCAACGGAGGCGTCGTGATCTATCCTACCGATACGGTATACGGCATGGGCTGCGACATCACGAACGCCAGGGCCATCGATCGTGTCGCCCGCATCAAAGGACTGCAGGCCGACAAAGCGAACTTTGCGTTTATCTGTTACGACCTCAGCCACATCTCCGAGTTTGCCAAGGTCGATAATGCTACGTTCAAGGTGATGAAGAAAGCACTGCCCGGCCCATTTACGTTCATCCTGAACGCCAGCAGCAACGTACCCAAGTTGTTGAATACCCGGAAGAAAACGGTGGGCATCCGGGTGCCGAATCATAACATTCCGCGGCAGATCGTAAAGGAGTTGGGTAATCCGATTGTCACGACTTCGATTCGCGACGACGACGAAGTGGTAGAGTATTCGACCGATCCGGAACTGATTTTTGAGAAATACCGCGATCTGGTCGACATCGTCATCGACGGTGGCTACGGCAACAATGTAGCCTCGACGGTCGTCAACTTCTCCAACGGTCAGTTCGAAGTAGAACGCGAAGGGCTGGGCGACATTACGCAGTTCGTGTAATCGGCATGCCCTCAGGGCGGCGGTGTTTCCATCGCTTGTGCGACCACAACCAATCGGCCGGGGTGGCGCGAATCGCCGCTTCGGCCTCTTCTACATACCGGTCCAGAATTTGGCTGGGCTCCTCTTGGTTGTAAGGTGGTGCGGCAATGGGCGTGAAACTGATTTCGTAGTGACCCCGCCCGACCCGTACCATGCGCGTGAACAAAACCCGAAGACCTGCCGCCTGGGCAATGCGGTCTGAGCCACGGAAAAAAGCGGTTTCCTGATGCAGAAAATGGGTCCAGTAGCCATGCTCGGGGGCAGGGGCCTGGTCGGCGACCATCGCGGTGACAAACGGCTGATTGCGCAGGGTGGCCACCTCGCGCAGCAGACGGCGGTCAGGCGTGGGCGTAGCCCCGAAACGTCCCCGAATCTGTTGCATCAATTCATCAAAAAACTGGTTGTGCAACGGGCGATACACCGCCAGAATGGGATACGGTGCCAGAAAGAGCGAACTTCCTAACAGCAACCACTCCCAGTTGCACTGGTGGGAGGTCATCACCAGCACACCTTCGCCCCGGGCCAGCGGGTCCAACAGGAGTTCCGGATTGACGGGGCGCACGCGCCGGCGTAGTGCTTCCGGCGAAATGGAAATCGTTTTCAGGGATTCCACAATCACGTCTCCCAGGTTGCGGTAAAAATCTTTCGTGATGCGCTGGCGCTCAGCGTCTGACTTTTCCGGAAAGGCTCGGTGCAAATTTTCTTCTACCACGTTCCGGCGGTAGCGCACCACCCGATAGGCCAGAAATGCCAGTACATCCGACACGCCGTACCAGAACCAGAACGGCAAGCGCGAAATCACTCGTAAAAAACGCATCAGGGGCGGAGGTAACGGTCGGTCGACTCGGGTTGAAACTGGTCCATCGACGGGGCGTTGCCCTGCACCATCAGGTACCACTCGTCGTTGCGGTTTTCGCCGATGGCATCCGAATGCACCAGACGGTAATTGTTGTTGGCTCGGTTTTCCTGCACAAATACAAAGGTACGGTTGGTCTGGTTATAAGGAATAACGTGTGGGTAGTGCCACACTTCAAATGGAATCATCGACGAATTGGCGATGGCGTTGCGCTGGCGGTAGGTCAGCTCGTTTTCAATGAAGTTCGGCTTGCCATACTGCAGATACACCCGGCCCCGGTCGGTCTGGTAGGCACGCAGGTTCGGACTGGTGTACAGCTTCTCGGCGATTTGCAGCCGCTCTACATAATCGTGATAGGCCTCCTGGGCAGAAAACGGATGCCGCTCGTGCCAGAAACGGTACAGGTAATCGCGTTTTTGTGCGAGCGTGCCCTGTTCGGCTACGGTGCGCAACGTTTCGACTTCATCGGCAGTGGCGAGGGGTTGCAGCGCGGGCAGTACCCACGTCAGGTGGTCGTCGGTCAGGTGTTCGGCAAACGTACCGTGCAAATCCAGCAGGCCATTGGCGGTACTCACCTGAGCGACCATCGCACTCGGGTTGCTGCGCTGAAAGAATTTCTCCTGTGTCGCGAGAATCTCGCCCGCGGCATTGCGTGCCATGACCTGTACAATGTAGTTACCGGACGGCAGGGTCTGAATGTCGAGTTGGGCCAGCAGTACATCATTCGCGGTGGCCTGGCGTCGGCTGAAGCCCCCGTAGGCCGCTAGCGGCTGTCGGGTTTCGGCCGTCAGGAGCTGGTAATTCAGCACGTAGGGGGCGCCATCGCCCAGGTGCGCAGCGCTGTTGTAGAATTCGGTGAAGAAGCGCAACTGTTGCTGGGTGGGCGGAAAGAAGTTACCCGGATAAGGCTGCAACAGCCAGCCGTGCCGGGCGTGCGGCGTTTCGGAGGTAGCGGGGCGGTAATCCTCCAGCAATTGCAGGTCGCTAAAGGCAGGCTGCGCCTCCGGAAAGCTCACTTCCAAAGGAATGTTGGTATGGAGGGGCGGGGCATCGGGGCGATTTTCGTCGCGCGTTTCAACCTCCAGGGTATAGGTGCCGTAAGGAAGCGCCACGCGCTGGCGGCCGCTAAGCCACTGGGTTGTACCCGTTACCGTCGGAAAAACGGGCGAGACGAGACGCACCTTTTCGGCAAAAAATACGGAATCTTCGCGCCGGATCATCCACGTGTAGTGTACAGCCCCCTGCCAGCCTTGGTCCGGAGGCGCTACGGGGTTGTATTGCAACGACGAACCCTCCACCCCGAGCCAGAGCTCGATCAGGGCCTGGTCGCGCTCCAACCGAAACCGCTGAAAGTCAAGCGTTGCCGAAAGCGACTGCGCCGTTAACCGGCAAGCGGGCATTGCCAGACTGAGCAGCAGTCCGCTGGTCCACACCCACCATGTTCCGCGTGTTCTCGCCATAATTCGCTAGCTTGCAGAAGATCAAAAGTAACAATATCGGTAAAAACTTACGTCCGATTTATGTTAGGATGCTGCCTTCTGACATGACGCCTCCTGCTTTACCACCGCCTCCGGGACCCCTCCTTACCGAATTGCACTATTTCCCCTGCCAGGCATTTTTTGCCGCGTTGTTGCGGGCCGAGGGAGAACTGATCATCGAGGCCCATGAAACTTTCCAGAAACAAACCTACCGCAACCGGTGTTATATCCAGGGTGCAAACCAGGTTCTGTTGTTAACCGTACCTGTAGAAAAGGCCAGAAAACACGTTTCCATCAAAGACGTGCGGATCGACACCACGCAGCGGTGGCGGGCGCAACACTGGCGAGCGGTGCAATCGGCTTATGGGAAATCCCCGTTCTTCGAATTTTTTGCAGACGAGTTCGAGAGGGTATTTGCAAAAGAGTGGGAGTGGCTGTACGAACTGAATCGTTTTGTGCTGACACAGTGTCTGAATTTGTTGGGTTTGTCTGCCAGAATAACCGAGACGGAGCACTGGCACGCTGACGCAAAAGGCGTCTGGGATCTTCGATCTGCATTTCAACCGGGCCAAACGTCGTCGTGGCGACATTTTTACCAACCCGTTGTCTATCCTCAATTGTTTGGAGAGGAATTTGCAGAAAACCTAAGCGTACTGGATTTGCTCTGCTGCGAAGGACCCCACGCACTGTCTCTACTAAAACAGTCCATCAGGTACCGTAATTGAGTTGAAAATGGTACGTTTTGTATAATTTTCTAAGGTCGATTTTTCTCTTGTTTGGTAAGAGGATGTTTCGGCAGAACTTTTTTTTGTATACTTTTAGTTTTCACGCATTTAACGCATAAACCAGGTTGCTATGGAAGCCAAATTCTCGAATCGTGTCAAAGAAGTTATTTCCTTGAGTCGGGAAGAAGCGCTGCGACTTGGGCATGAATACATCGGAACGGAACACCTCTTATTAGGAATGATACGTGAGGGGGAGGGTGTTGCCGTCGGTCTGCTCAAGAAGATGGGCGTTTCTCTCGATGACCTCAGGGTTGCCATAGAGCGTGCCACGAAGGGTACAGCCACGAACAATGTGAAAAATCTGGCTAGTATCCCGCTGACACGCCAGTCAGAAAAGGTACTGAAGATCACTTACCTCGAAGCCAAGAGCTTCAAAAGCGAGGTGATCGGGACAGAACACCTGCTGCTGTCGATTCTTCGGGATGAAGATAATATCGCCACGCAGATTCTGGAAAAATTTAGCGTCACCTACGACGAAATTAAAGAGTTGATGGAAGACCAGTCTACTCACCCGACCTCAGGGCCGGATACCGACGACGACAGCGATGAGCCGCGTCAGTTCGGGGCCGGTGGGAGCAAGGAGACCAAGGGTACCGAGAAATCGCGTACGCCGGTACTGGACAACTTCGGCCGTGACTTGACCAAGTTTGCGGACGAAGGCAAACTCGATCCGATCGTAGGACGGGAAAAAGAAATTGAGCGCGTTGCGCAGATTCTGAGCCGTCGGAAAAAGAACAACCCGATCCTGATCGGGGAGCCGGGCGTCGGGAAGACGGCCATCGCCGAAGGGCTGGCACTCCGCATCGTGCAGAAGAAAGTGTCGCGCGTATTGTTTAACAAACGTGTCGTGACGCTCGATCTGGCTTCGCTGGTGGCCGGTACCAAGTACCGTGGTCAGTTCGAAGAGCGGATGAAAGCCGTTATGAACGAACTGGAGAAGTCGCCCGACGTGATCCTGTTTATCGACGAAATCCACACCATTGTGGGGGCCGGAGGCGCTTCGGGTTCGCTCGACGCGTCGAACATGTTCAAGCCGGCATTGGCCCGGGGCGACATCCAATGCATCGGGGCCACCACGCTGGACGAATACCGTCAGTACATTGAAAAAGACGGTGCGCTGGCGCGTCGTTTCCAACTGGTAATGGTCGATGCGACTACGCCGGAAGAGACGATCGAGATCCTCAACAACATCAAGGACAAATACGAAGCACACCACCACGTCAACTATTCGCCCGAAGCGATTGATGCGTGTGTGAAACTGTCGGATCGTTACATTTCCGACCGCTTCCTGCCCGATAAGGCCATTGACGTACTGGACGAAGCTGGTGCGCGGGTGCACATCAACAACATCCACGTTCCGCAGGACATTCTGGTGTTGGAAGAGCAGATCGAAAACATCAAGAAAGAAAAGAACCGCGTCGTCAAGAGCCAGAAATACGAAGAAGCCGCTCAGCTCCGTGATAAGGAGAAGCGCTTGCTCGAACAACTGGAACAGGCCAAACAGCGCTGGGAAGAAGAAACACGTCAGAAGCGCTACGCGGTCGACGAAGAAAACGTCGCCGAAGTAATCGGCATGATGACGGGCATTCCGACCAACCGCATCGCACAGAACGAGAGCGAGAAGCTGCTGGGGATGCGCGAAGAACTGACCAAGAAAGTAATTGGTCAGGACGAAGCCATCGTGAAACTGGTGAAGGCCATTCAGCGGACACGCGTCGGGTTGAAAGACCCGAAAAAACCCATCGGTTCGTTTGTGTTCCTGGGGCCAACCGGGGTCGGCAAAACCGAACTCGCGAAGGTGCTGGCTACGTACCTCTTCGACAAAGACGAAGCCTTGGTGCGGATCGACATGTCGGAATACATGGAGAAATTCTCCGTATCCCGTCTCGTGGGAGCGCCTCCCGGATACGTCGGTTACGAAGAAGGTGGTCAGTTGACGGAAAAAATCCGCCGCAAGCCGTACTCAGTCATTCTGCTGGATGAAATCGAAAAAGCACACCCGGATGTATTCAACATTCTGTTGCAGGTGCTGGACGATGGCATCCTGACCGACGGACTGGGTCGCCGGGTCGACTTCCGAAACACGATCATCATCATGACCTCGAACATCGGGGTACGTGACCTGAAAGACTTCGGGGCCGGAATCGGTTTTGCTACCCGTGCGAAGAACGACAGCATGGATGAGTTGATGAAGAGCACCATTCAGAATGCGCTTCGGAAGGCGTTCTCGCCCGAGTTCCTGAACCGTCTGGATGACGTAATCGTGTTCAACTCGTTGCAGCGCGAGGATATCCACAAGATCATCGACATCACGCTCAACAAACTGTTTGCCCGCATTATGTCACTGGGCTATCAGGTCGAGCTGACCGAGAAGGCGAAAGACTACCTGGCCGACAAAGGTTATGACCAACAGTACGGTGCTCGTCCGCTGAACCGGGCCATCCAACGTTATCTGGAAGATCCGGTGGCAGAGGAAATCCTGAAAGGCGAGGTGCAGATTGGCGATACGCTGCTGGCCGACCATGAAGAAGGTAAGGAAGAGCTCTTCATCAAAGTGAAGAAGAACAAACCTGCCAAGACCGCGAGCCAAAGCCAGGATAAGCCTGATAAGAGCTAGTATCTACTGCATTCAATAAATAGAAAGGGAAGCAAATCGCTTCCCTTTTTGTGTTTATGGGGGTGACGTTAAACTCCCACTTTTTGGGCCCAGGCCTCATAAAGATCGACCATCTGTTGCAACCGCTCCGGCTGTTCGGTGGCCAAGTTGTGGAGTTCGGTCGGGTCGGCTTCCAGATCGTACAATTCCCAGCCATTCAACTCATCTACAAGTTTCCACTTCCCCTGGCGATACGCCTTCCGCCCGAAATGCTCCCAGCCGATTTCGCGGTGGGCAGAGTTATCCTCACCGCGCAAAATGGGCAACAGGTCATGCCCGGCCATCGGGGGAATGGTTTCTCCGTGATGTACAGTGGGATACGAGGCTTCGGCGAGTGCTAAGCACGTAGGCATCAGATCGACTACGTGGCCGATGCCCTGTAAGGTCACACCCGTTTGCGTCAGGCCTTGTGGCCAGTGCACGATCATCGGTGTGATGGCCCCACCTTCATTCGTCCAGGCTTTGTAGCGCCGATAGGGCGTATTCGATGCATTGGCCCAGGGCTCGCGGTACGCCACGTACGAGCCGCGCAACCCAATCGGAACCGTCGGATCGTGCAAATTGCGTCCGGAAATATCCTCGGCACAGCCTCCGTTGTCCGAAAGAAAGAAGATGATCGTATTCTCCAGCGCATCGTGCTGGCGGAGCATCTCCACTATTTTCCCGATTCCCTGGTCCATGCGGTCTACCATGGCGGCATAGACCTGCATCCGGCGCGCCCACTCGGTCTGGTCTGTGGTGTCAGCCCAGGCCGCAAGGTCGTCGGGCCGTGGCGACAGGAGGTAAGTCGAATCCAGCAAGCCGGAAGCGATTTGTTGCCGATGGCGTTGCGCGCGCAGCGAGTCCCATCCCATATTGTACACGCCTTCGTAACGGGCGATGTCGTCCGGCAAGGCGTGCAATGGGTAATGCGGTGCGTTGTAAGCGAGGTAGCAGAAAAACGGCTGCGAAGGCTTCTCGTCCAGATGGGTTTGCAGGAAGTTGATGGTGCTGTCGGTAAAGGCATCGGTCATGTAGAATCCCGAGTCGGGCGGATACCACAGCGAGTCGTCATGGACCATGTAGCGGACGCGCGGCCGTTCGTCGACCAGTTCGAAGTAACTGCTGGCGCCACTGATCAGCCCAAAGTAACGGTCGAAGCCGCGACGGCGAGGCCAGAAATCCGGGTGTTCGCCCACGTGCCATTTTCCGGCCATATAGGTCGCGTAGCCGGTGTCGCGCAGGGCTTCGGCCAGGGTAACGCTTTGCGGCGTCAGGTAGCCTGCGTACGGACCAGGCTCGCGCGGCGTGTCGGCGTCTACTACCATTTTGCCCATCCCTGCCTGGTGGGGGTAAAGCCCGGTCAGCAGCGAGGCCCGGGTAGGGCAACAGCGGGCGGCGTTGTAAAACCGCCGGAATTTGACACCCTGTGCGGCAAGTTGGTCCAGATGGGGCGTGCGAATTTCGCTGCCGTAGCAACCCAGGTCCGAGTAGCCCATGTCGTCGGCCAGAATGATCAGGATGTTGGGGCGCGTCGGCGGTGTAGCGCCGTGGGTGGTTGTATCGGACGGCGCACAAGCCGCTAAGAGGGTCAACAACAGAAAGCACGGAAGAAGCAGGCGCATAGCAAGTGGGTTGTCTTGTAAAGAAGACAACAAGCCCCGGCTATACTCCCTAAAGGCACGATCTGTCAGTAGCTATCCAGACTAAGCTGATTGAGCGTGCGGACCGAGATGGAACTACCTTGACCATGCGGGGTTAAGTCCTTCTTCAAGACGAAGCCGTTCGGCTAGGCAATACCGGTGCAAAGAAAGAAACCGGCTCCGGCGGAGAAACGCGCAGCAGGTGGCAAAGCGCTTCTTCCAGATACGGATGCCGGAACTGAAAGCCACTGCGGAGCAGACGGGCCGGAATGGCGCGCCGTCCCTGCAACAGGAGTTCGGCTTCAGTACCGGCCAGGGTAGTGCCCAGACGCGCCAGCCACGCCGGGGTGGGCAAGCCGAACCGATGCCGGGTTACCTGGCGCAGGGTGCGCATCCACTGGTGATTTCGAACGGGTTCAGGACCGGTCGCGTTGAAAATGCCGGTGAGTTCCTCGTGCTGCATTACATACTGCACCATCCGCACAAAATCGTCGGCGTGCAGCCAGCTCAGGTACTGATCCCCGTGACCTATACGGCCGCCGAGCCGGGCTTGTACCAGTTTTAAAAAAGGGGGGAGAACGCCGCCTTCCGGGCTGAGCACCAGTCCCAGGCGGAGCATCACTTTACGGGTGTGAGGTGTAGTCTGCTGTTCGAATGCTTCTTCCCAAGCCCGACACACGTCCGCCGAAAATCCCTCGCCCGTAGCCGAAAATTCGTCCATCAACTGCACCCCGGCGTTGCCATAAATCGCCGCGGAACCGGCATTGATCCACACTTTCGGCGGATGCTGACAAGCACGGATTGCTTCGCCCAGCACCTGCGTCGACGCCACACGCGAACGAACAATCTCCTGGCGGTTGGCGGGTGTATAGCGGCAGTTGACAGATTTGCCCGTCAGGTTGATCAGGGCCGCAGCGCCTTCTAGGGCCTGCTGCCAGGGGCCGGGCGTGTGACCGTCCCAAGCGTAGTAATGCACTTGAGAGGAAGACGGCTGGGCGGCGTGGCGCGATAAGATGACGATGCGATAGCCCTGTGCGGCAAAGTGCCGGGTAAGGAGCTGGCCGAGAAATCCGGAACCGCCGGCCAATACGAGGGTGGGGTGTGTATTCATGGTAACTGCAGTGGTTTGCTGTCACCTAAAGGTAAGTTGTTTGTTTTGTATTTTCAAAAAATATTGAAAGTTTTGATTGTAAAGAAAGCGCCCAGTCTGATAACCAGGCGCTTCCCTAAACTTAGTTTTTATTGCGCAACGCCGTAACGTCTTCAACCGCGACGGGCGAAGCGTCGTTACCAAAATTGGTGCGTACATACGTGAGGACGCCCGCAATCTGTTCGTCAGAAAGGAAATTGTGGGTCGGCATCATCGCACTATAGGTTTCCCCGTTCACGACGATTTCGCCGTCCAGGCCGTTTAACAGAACATTGATCAGACGGTCGGTATCACCCGCAACCCAGTCTGACTCCGCCAGCGGAGGGAACGCCGGAGGCACGCCTTTGCCATCGGCCTGGTGACAGGCGATGCAGTACTGTTTATACGCTTCTTCGCCGGCGGCCAGCAGTTGAGCATCGGCCCCATTGGCAGGGGTCTGATCTTCCGGAACCGGCTCAGAGGTAGCGGGCATATCTTCCGCCAGAGTAGAATCGGCCGTGCCGGTGTTTTCGGTGTTGCCACCGCAGGCCGTTAGCAGGCCCAACGCAATTGCAAAAAAGAAGGATTTCTTCACAAGACTAAGGATTTACTGTAGCTAAACTTGGGGTAGATTCCGAGGGAGTGGCCGCGGTTTGCGGCTGGTAGACCACACGCCAGATGCGGCCTTTTTGCGAGTCGGCAATGTAAAGCGACCCGTCCGGGCCTTGTGCCAGTCCCATCGGACGGTACTCGGCATCACCAGGAGAGGCAAGGCTGTCGGCACCCGGAAAGCCGTCGGCGAATCGTTCCCAATCTCCGGAAGGCTTGTCGCCTTCGAACGGCACAAACGCCACGAAGAACCCAGCCTGCGGCTTCGGTGCGCGGTTCCAGGAACCGTGAAACGCGATGAACGCCCCTTTTTTGTAACGTTCCGGGAACATGTCGCCGGTGTAGAACAGAAGATCATTCGGCGCCCAGTGACCGGGGAAGGCCATGATGGGTTGGTCCATCGTATCGCAACGCCCGATGGCTTTGCCGTCACCGCCGTATTCCGGGTTCAGCAGTTTCTGATCCTGCTGCCAGTCGTAGTAGCAGTAGGGCCAGCCGAAATTCGATCCGTCTTCGATCTTGAAAAACTCTTCGGCCGGAAGTTCGGCGTTTTGCGCGTCGGTATACAGCTTCGGCCAGAACGAGTTGAGTTGGTCGCGTCCGTGTTGCAGGGCGTATAAGCTGTTGGCATCCTTGTTCCAGTCCAGCGCCACGGCATTGCGAATGCCGGTTGCGTAGCGGTGGCCGTCGGCCATCTGGTCCTGATGGGGTTGGTCGTCTTTAAACTGCCAGATGCCCCCGTGTTTTTCCAGAATGGGGCAGGGGTCTTGTCCGGGCGTACCGGGCGTGCGGTCCGGATCCTGGCAGGCGTTGGAAGGTGCCCCTACCGTCACGTACAGATTACCAGCCTCGTCGAAGGTAAACGGCTTGGCTTCGTGTTGGTGCTGGTTGTCGAAACCCTGAGCGATGATTTCTGCCGAAGGCTGGGGCAAGAGGTCGCCCTCGTTCATTTTGTAGCGGACCACCAGCGTGTCGGGCGCGAAATAAAGATAGCCTTTGTGGATGTCGATGCCGGTACCGGTATAGTCTCCGAATTTCTGAATGATATCTGCACGGCCATCCTGCGTCGTATCGCGCAGCGCCACAATGCCTTTGCCGTCGGCAGACTTACGCAGCGCCACGTAAATGTCCCCGTTGTCGCGCACGACCATGTGCCGCGCGCTGCCGAGCGTGTCGGCTACCACCAGGGCTTCGAATCCGTCGGGCAGTTCAATACTCCCGTTGTCCGGGTCGGGCTTCAGCCGCACCGTTTCGGTGTTTTGGGTGTCGTTTTCCTGGCTGTGCTCAGACTGGCATCCTGTGCCAATGCATAAGCCCAGCGCAACGAGCCAGGAGGCATGGCGCACAGAGCCAGGTAAAGTAATCTTCTTCATAATAGGATCAGGAGTGAGGGTTGTGAAACATGCGATTCACGGACGAAAAGTAACCAAAATTTACGGGACATCGCTTACCCTCCATAACCACCAACCCGCCGAAAAGTTAGTTTCGGGCGGTCGTTAGGGGTTGAAAACGTGCGGACGGCGCGCCGCATCTCTACCGTGGCTGAGTGCTGATGGGGGTATGCAAGGCTTCCAGCGCCCCGGTCAGATAAGCCAGCGGTGCGTTCCAGTTGATCGCGATTTCGTTGGAGGCATACGAGCAGTCGTCGTCAGAAAACGTTTCGTCAGGTACGTCTGAGGTATAACTTGTGCAGTGATCCTGTTGCGGCGCTCGTGCGTTGGGACCGCCCGACAGAAGTCCGGGTACCGGTGCTTCTACGCCATCGCTGACCGAAAGACGGTGGTGCGGATGCTGAGGCGTCTTGGTCCCGTGGCCCGTCACGAACGAGTACCCGGTGGCGTTGCGGCCCAGCAGGTAATCGAGGTTGCTGACCGCCCCTTTCCAGTAGGCATCGTCGTGGGTCAGACGGTAGGCCTGGAGTAGCGCCACTCCCTGGTTGGCGGCTACGGCACTGCTGCCCCAAATGTAGTCGCGGGGACTCTGCCCCATCACCGTGCCGTAGGGCTGAGCGTCTACATCGGCGAGTAGCGTGTCGGCCATGGCCTGCACCATCTGGCGAAGGCGGGGCAGTACCTCCTGTGCGACCGGCGGCAGTGTGTCCTGACGAATCAGGGTATAATAGCCCAGCGCTCGGACCTGTGCCCACGAAGGCAAAGGGATGTGGTCTTCGGGAAACCATTCTACGGCCCGGAAGTATTGCTCCTGCCCGGTGGTGACCAACAGCTCGGCCGCGGCCCAGAGGCGCTCGTCTTCAAAGTTCTTGTCGCCGTAGGCACCCGTCGTGATGTCCGGATCGAACTGCTGGTTGAGCGCTTCCTGATCGTACACCACCGCCGGATGCTGCTCTGCCCACTGCCAGGCGGCAACCGCTGCGGTCAGACACGAATCGGCCAATCCCGGCAGGGTTTGCTCGAACGGACGCAGAACGCGCGCTGCCTGGGCCATAACGGCCGCAAAGTCGAGGGTGGCGGCCGTTCCTTTTTGTACCACGTAGCGTTGATGCGTTGCCTGTTGCGGAGTCACCATGCCTTCGAACGAAGCCGTAGTGAGTTTGTGGTATACGCCGCCGTCGTGCGGATCTTGCATCGTCAGCATCCACCGCAGGTTCCAGAGCACTTCGTCGAGCAGGTCCGGCAGGGGATTGCCGCTTTCCGGCAGATTGAGCGAAACGTGGGCAAAATGGTCGGGGAAATCCTCGTAGAGCGAAAGCAACGTGCCCATCGTGATGCCGGAGTTGACCACGTATTTGTTGTAGTCACCGGCATCGTACCACCCCCGGGGGCTGGACAGGACCGTGCCTTCGGGGCGTTCGGGCGAGGCAGCCGACGCATGGACTTTTACCTGGGTATCGGGATGGCCGCCCGGCCGTTGCCAGGAACCCGCATAGCGTTCGGGTAGGTCGGTCGAGGCCCGTTGGAAATAGAACGCTTTGATCGAAGCGCGGGTCACCTCCCGATACACCGCTTCCCCGATCCGAAAAGGAGTGGACGCGCCCACTTCCGGAATCACCAGTACGAACGTACCAGTGTCGCGCAGGGCCGAGAAATCGGCAAGACGCACCCGGCGTGGCGAGTACGACGCCTGACGTGCCGCGGACAAATCGCCGTCGAAGACGGTGTCTTGTTGGTCAGGGGTTGTGATGTAAAAACGTGTGGCCTCGGCATCGACCAGTGCGGCCGTTTTGGGGCCATCCGGGTAAAATCCGAGTTGGTTCAGGCGGATGGCATCCGAAGGCGGCGTTGTGGAGGGTGCCTGGGCGCAGGCCCCGCAAAGGCACAGCGCAAAAAAGCGAGTAAACGATCTCATGTATAGAGGTTTGTAACTGAGGTTAAGGCACAAGGCGTAAGGCGCCGTCCAGTACGTAGCGCTGGTTGGGCTGCGTCGCTAGGGTTACGACCCGGTCGCCGTAACGCAGTTGGCAGGCGTGGCCTAATTTGGAAAGAACGGTGGCTTGCCGAAGCTGACCATCCTCCCATTCCAGTTCGATCTCGAAGCCACCCCGTGCACAAATGCCGCGGATGTGGCCTTGTGGCCAGGCCTGCGGCAGGGCAGGTAACAGGTGCAGCTCGCCGGCGTGGCTTTGTAACAGCATCTCGGTGATGCCTGCAGTCGCCCCGAAATTGCCGTCGATCTGGAAGGGAGGATGCGTGTCGAACAGATTAGGTAGCGTCGATTTGCGCAGCAGCGCTATCAAGTTTTCGTAGGCCGCTTCGCCGTCGTGCAGCCGTGCAAAGAAATTAATGATCCAGGCTCGACTCCAGCCCGTATGCCCACCGCCGTGCGAGAGGCGGTAATCAATGGTTTTGCGGGCAGCCGCGAAGAGTTCCGGCGTCTGGCGGGTAATCTGGTGGCCAGGATGAAGCCCGAACAACTGTGAGATGTGGCGGTGGCCCGGCTCCGGCTCGTCAAACTCTTCGGTCCACTCCATGATGCGTCCGTCGCTGCCGATCTGTGTAGGGGCCAGGCGGGCCAGTGTTTTCTCAATGCGCCGTTGCAACGCCCGGTCGGTTTTTAGGATCTGCGCTGCCTGCCGTGTATTTTCCAGCAGGTCGCGGATGATCATGTGGTCCATCGTGGGGCCCATCACCATCGTGGCGATTGCGCCGTCCTGGGTCCGAAAGGTATTTTCGGGCGAAATGGACGGTCCCGAAACCAGTTGATGCGTCGTGGGGTGTTCCACCAGCCAGTTGAGGCAGAACTCGGCGGCTTCTTTCATCACGGGGTAGCCCTTCTCGCGCAGAAACGCCTGATCTTCCGTAAACAGATAATGTTCCCACGGATGCTGGGCACACCAGGCCATGCCCATCGGCCACATGGCCCACTGTGTTTGGCCGTAGGGTTCGGTAAACAACCAGGGATCGGTGGTAAAGTGCGCTACGGTTCCTGCAATGCCGTACATATCACGCGCCGTTTTGCGGGCGTCGGGGCGAAGTCGATCCAGAAAATCCAGGAAAGGCGCGTGCAGTTCCGGCAGGTTGGTGACCTCGGCGGGCCAGTAATTCATCTGGATGTTAATGTTGATGTGGTAGTCGGCACTCCAGGGAGGCGTCAGACCGTCGGCCCAGATCCCCTGCAGGTTGGCGGGTAGAGCAGCGCCACCATCCGGTCCGGGCCGCGAACTACTGATCAGCAGGTAACGCCCGAATTGGTAATAAAGCGCCAGCAGCGCGGGATCGGCATTGCCACGCTGTAGCGCCAAAAGGCGTGCGTCCGTAGGGAAGTAGGTAGCTTCGCTGGTGCCCAGGTCTAGTGCTACGCGTTTGAAATAATGCTGGTAGTCGGTAATGTGGGCTTCCTGCAAAGTCGTGAACGTCTTCTGGGCAGCCGCAACGAGCTGACGGTCTGTTGTGACTTCCGGGTCATTGCCCCAATAGTCGGTGGCCGCGGTCAGAATAAGGGTAATGGCGTTGGCGCTGTCCACCTGCACCTGTTGCCCCTGCGTTCGTATGGTTCCTCCTTCCGGCAGCAACTGAGCCCGTGTTACCAGGTGAACGCCCGTTCCTCCCCCAATGTGTTCTCGGAGTGTAAGGGTTTGATTTTCGACGCGGCAGGTCGCTTGGTTGCCCGGTCGGCTAAGGGTTACCCCCACCGTCAGCGCACCCGGCTGGTCGGCCGTCAGGCGCACCACAAGGGCCTGATCGGGAGCACTGGCAAAGATTTCGCGTGTATAGCGCACGCGCCCGACACGATACCGGACACGTGCCGTAGCCGTTTCTAGGTCGATTTCCCGCTGATAATCGGTTGCCTGTTGGTGAAGGCTATCGAACATCAACGTCAGGTCACCCAGCGTTTGGTAGGTGCTCCACACCTGCTTGTCTCCCATCATCTTTTCCTGCGCCAGGGCTTGGGCTTCGGCATACTTGCCTGCAAACAACAATTGCCGCACCTGGGGCAACGCCGCCCTGGCCGCCGGGTTCACAAAGTCAGCGGGTTTTCCCACCCAAACCGACTCTTCGTTCAGTTGCAGACGTTCGGTCGGGAGGCCGCCAAAGACCATGGCACCTAAACGGCCGTTACCCACGGGAAGAGCTTCGTTCCAGTGGCGCGCCGGATGGGTGAACCACATCATCAGATCGTTCGTCCGTGTGGTGTCCTGGGCATAGCCTACGGTGTTCAGACCTATGAAAAACGCGGCAAAGCAGAGCCAAATATGCGCGGTGCCAAAGCGGAAAAGAAAGCGAAAGAACTGTGTCGGAGACATCATAGAAATTAACGAACGATAAGCTTCTGTGTCGAAACGCCCTGGCTTGAGAAGCACCTGACCAAGTAGAAACCCGACCAAAGTGTGGTCCGGATCATGGCTTCTGACGTTAGAGCAGGCAACATGTGTTCCCACAACAGACGTCCCTGCAGGTCCAGCACCTGCACCCGCTGAATCGGAGAACGTGCGTCGGTTCGAAGTGAGAAACTGCCGTCGGCCGAGGGGTTGGGATACAGGTGCACCGGATGCGATCGCATCCTTTCCGAAGAGGTCGTGGCCTCAGCCGGTTCACCGTATACGACACCCCGGCCGCCTGTTCCCAGGTAGACGCGTCCGTACACCCGTGGGTCACCAGCCAGCAGCCCTACCCAACCAAACTGGTGCGCATCGTCGTTAATGCGCGTCCATTGGGTTCCCTGATCGTCCGAACGATAAAAGCCATAGACGCCAGCAACAACGCCCGCCATGAAAATGGCCGGGTAGTCACTGCCAGGCGCGGCTTTGCCAAACCCTAGGGCATAGGCGGATGCTACGCCAGTAACGGGCGAAAAAGTCTGGCCCCCATCGGTAGAGCGATACAGGCCGCTCGGGTGGTTTAACCACAAATGGTCTTCCTGCCCGAATACCGCCTGGAGCGCCCCATCGTTCAGTTGCCAGTCGTACAGCGAAGGCAGTCCGGTAGCGCCCTGTGTAAACGTTTTGCCTCCGTCCGTACTGCGCCAGACTTGCCCTTGTAACGCGTGGTAGACGTAGAACTTCTGTCCGTTGACCCGATCGGCGACGGGCTTCATGCCGCTGGCGGCCCCGCTTGCCGGAAGCCAGGTGCTGCCTCGATTGGTCGAATAATGAAACCCCGCCCCAGCCGGACTCCACACCAACGTGTTGCCGTCTGCCGACAGGGCAATGGTGCCACCGCCGCTTGTGCCCAACGGCGCGGAGGCAAAGGCCTGCCAGGAGGCGCCGCCGTCGGTCGAGTAACTGCCGTAATGCGCATTGGCATTGTAGTGCGTGCGTGCCATGACAGCGGGTTGCTGTTCTGCGAAGGCGATGCTGGTGTTGGTGCCATACTGAGGGGATAAGCGCCCCTCAGCGGGGGAGGTTTCCAGCTGGGTTTCGTACCGGAATCCGTCGATGTCTCCCAACGCTACGACCAGATGCGGCCCACTAGGTGGACTGATCAGGCCCAGCGGTACTGTCTCTTCCAGCCCGGCGTTGTCAAACGACCATGTAACAGCCCCGGAGGTGGTTGTTAGATTCGTTGCGTGAAACACGCCGTAACCCGTCACGAACCACGCCTGGTCTGCATCGAACGGATTGATGTCGACATCGCCCAGCCAGTGAGGTGTCGATTCGGCGGCGTGTGCAAATCCGGCGTAATCCCAGGTGGCATTGCGCACCAGGGGTTGCCAGGTCGCTCCGTTATCGGTGCTGCGAAATACTTCATCACCGGGCCACCAGCGGTCGATTGTGCTGACCAGCAACGTGCCGTTGGGGTGGCGGCTGATGCCCGCAAAACCACCTTGCTGTCCCTGGTCGGGGCGGATGCTGGTCCACTGATTCGTAGCAGCCTGGTAGCGCCGTACGTCGCCCGACGTTATGTTGTTAGGGCCGGGGCCGTTGCTATAGGTGATGTATATATTTCCCTGGTCATCCACGACGGCCTGGTGAGGCATCAGCGTAGTTGTCTGCCCGGGTACGGCGCTCCACGTCACGCCGCCGTCCAGGCTTTGGTACAGGTTGGATGCGCCCGTGCGGAGCACCCCCACGTAAATGGTTGGAGTTGCTTGACCCGCGGTACTGCCGGTGGTATCGAAAAGTACGAACGAGATCCCGTTTCGGCCGGCAGGCGTGCTATTGATCGGAAAGCTGGTGACTTGTGCCCAAGAAGCACCATAATCTTCGCTTTTCCAGAGACCATCGGTGCTGGAACCGAGCAACAAACGACTGTTCAAACTGGGGTCCACCTGCAAACATTCGCCGGTCGAGCGGCCGTCTTCGTTGCCGCCCAGCTTAATAGACAGCGGGTAATGTGACCACGTAGTCCCCCGGTCGGTAGACGCCAGGATAGCACCCGTGCCCGCCCACGATTGACTGTATAATCCCGTAGCCAGGTACACACGATCCGGGTCGGAGGGGTCCAGGGCCAGGCTGCGCACTCCGGTGTAGTTCGATTCGTTACGCGAAAGGTGATCGGTAATCGAGATCCAGGTACGTCCGGCAGCATCCCAACGGTACGCGCCTCCTACATCGGTGCGGGCATATACCAAACCCGGCTCGGTGGGGCTGAATACGATGCCCGGAACAAAGCCGCCGCCCCCCATGACGACGTTGCGCCAGCGATACGTTTGTGCCTGAAGGGGGAGGGCTACCGTAAAGAAGCCGAAAAGCAGAAAAAGAATCCGCAGAGGTGTCATGAAAAAGCGTAGTTTGTTTGCAATAGATTGAATGTAACTAGATTAAGTGGCGGGCGGTAATCCCTTTTTTTAGGTTTTAACGTCCAACGTTGAGGTGTTTTTTGTTGAGTGCATGGGCCACTACACAAAACATAATTTTTGGGTGTAAAAAGTGCGGGTGCTCGGAGCGTATAAAGCTACTTAAAAGCCTGTATATTTGTTGAGGTTATGGCGTGAAAAGAGTAGGATTTTATGAGAAAAAAGAAGCGAAAAATTAGAGTGAATTTCGGGCGAGTCTTGGGGCTGATTTTTGTGCTCGGGTTAGGCGGTGCGTGCGATACCGATAAGACGCGGGAAAAAGCTGACGAAACAACAACTGAGCGTCCGGCGCAAACGCAAAAATTTAGCCTCTTTACACGACTCGAATCGAGCCAGACCGGTATCGATTTTAGTAATAAAATCACCGAAAACGATTCGGTAAACCTGATCGCCAACGAATATACCTACATGGGGGGCGGTGTGGGCATCGGAGATTTCAACCGCGACGGCCTGCCGGATGTGTACTTCAGTGCCAGCCAGGGTTCCGCGCGCCTCTACCTGAACCGGGGCGATTTGCGGTTTGAGGACGTGACTGAGCAAGCAGGACTAACGAGTGATTTTTGGGGGACGGGCGTAAGTGTGGTGGACATCAACCAGGACGGTTACGACGACATTTACGTCTGTGCCTCAGGACGAAACAACCCACAGGAGCGCAAAAATCGCCTTTACATCAACAACCAGAATCTGACGTTCAGCGAGCAAGCCGAAGCGTACGGCCTGGCCGATACGAGTTTCTCGACACAAGCCACTTTTTTCGACTACGATCGCGACGGCGACCTGGACCTGTACTTACTCAATCACCAGCTGTACGCGCTCAACGCCAATACCATCGCCCCGCGCAACGATGCGCAACCGAGTCCGGCAAGCGATAAATTGTACCAGAACCTGGGCGGGACAGCGCACCCGGTCTTCAGGGAAGTTACGCAGGCGGCAGGCCTCCGCGAAAACGGGTACGGTTTGGGCGTAGTGGTCAGCGATTTCAACGGCGACGCGTGGCCCGATCTTTACGTGGCCAACGACTACATCGCCAACGACCTGTTGTGGATCAACCAGCAGAACGGCACGTTTCGGAATGAAGCAGCCACGGCGCTCAAACACCAGAGCTATTCGAGTATGGGCGTGGATGCCGCCGATATCAACAACGACGGATGGCCCGATCTGGCTTCGCTGGACATGCTGCCGGCTGATAATGCCCGCAAAAAAATGATGTACTCGTTCATGCGGTACGATCGCTACGAACTGGAACGGCGGATGGGCTATGAACCCACATTTATGCGCAACATGCTGCAACTGAACCGGGGCGTACGCCCGCAGAAGGGCCTTCCTGAACCGTTTTTTAGTGAAATAGGGCAACTGGCCGGCGTGCACGAAACCGACTGGAGCTGGAGCGTGCTCATGGCCGATTGGGATAACGACGGTTGGAAAGACCTGTACATCACCAACGGCATGGGGCGGGATTTCCTGAACAACGATTACATCCTGAATCGGGACAACATCGCGCGGCAATACCAGGCGTCTGCCAGCCAGGAAGAGCGCAACCGAGCGGTGGTGCAAAAGCTTGCCGACTACGGAGACGTAGCACTCAAAAACTACCTGTTTCTGAACAACAAAGACCTGACTTTCAATACCCTGGAGGTAGAAGGAGATCGGGCCTCCATCTCGAATGGCTGTGCGTACGCTGACCTGGACAACGACGGGGATCTTGATCTGGTGGTCAACAATATCAACCAGGAGGCGATGGTTTTGCGCAATAACCTGACGGAGGAAGACAAGCAACAAACTCACCATTTTCTCACCCTGCATCTGGACGGCCCGGCGAAAAATCCGGCAGGATTCGGGACTTCGCTCCGGCTGTACGCGGGCGGCGCGCAGCAGGTGGTAGAGCAGCAGCCGGTGCGAGGGTACGCTTCCAGTGTCGACGCGCGGTTGCACGTGGGGTTGGGTTCGGCGGCTCAGGTAGATTCGTTGGTGATTACCTGGCCCGACGGTGCGCAGCAGACTTTGCGGGCGGTGGCGGCCAACCAGACCTTGATGTTGCATCACGCAGAGGCGACAACACATGTGCAAAAGCCCTCCAATTCCTCGGGAACACTACTTTTTGCCGATGTTACGCAAGCGCGCAAGGTTGATTTCAAGCATCAGGAAACGTTTTTTGATGATTACAGTTTTCAATGGATGCTGCCGCAGAAGTATTCCCAACTGGGGCCTTTTCTGGCACAAGGCGACGTCAACGGCGACGGGCGGATGGATTTTTTTGCAGGGGGTGCGTACCAGCAGTGGGGGCAGTTTTTTCTGCAACAGCCGAACGGACAGTTTGTGGCCAAACCGCTGGGGCGGGGCGAAAAAGACGAAGAAGACCTGGGCTGCCTGTTGTTCGATGCCGACGGCGACGGCGATCTGGATTTGTTCATCAACAGCGGCGGATACGAATACGATGCGGGTTCGCCTTACTACCAGCCGCGGCTGTATACCAACGACGGAGCAGGAAATTTTAGTCTGGACCGCACGGCGTTGCCCCGCCTTGCCACCAGCGCGCAGTGCGTAGCGGGGGCAGACTACGACGGCGACGGCGATTTGGACCTGTTTATCGGTGGACGCGTCTCGCCCAATCAGTTTCCGGTAGCGCCGGCCAGTTACCTGTTGCAAAACGACAACGGTCACTTCACCGACATTACCGCCACGGTGTGTCCCGCCTTGCAACGGCCCGGCATGGTAACTTCTGCTCTGTGGCTGGATGTGGACCAGGACCAGCGACCCGACCTGATCATTGCCGGGGAGTGGATGCCGATCCGTTTCTTTAAAAACGAAGGGCCGCAGCTGCGGGAAATCTCGTCACAAACCACGCTGACCCAACTGAACGGGCAGTGGCGCAGTTTAGCGGCGGCCGATCTGGACGGTGACGGCGATCAGGATCTGGTGGCGGGAAATCTGGGCATGAACAACAAATTCAAAGCGTCGCTCGCTACACCCATTCGGCTGTTTGCCAAGGACCTGGACCAAAACGGTACCCTCGATCCCATCCTGTCGTACTACCTGCCCGATCCGAACGGGGCACGCCAGCTGTACCCCGCCATGGGGCGCGACCACTTTGCCATGCAAGTACCGGGAATTCGCAAAAAGTTCAACCTGCACGCCGCGTACGCCAACGTGCGGACGCAGGAGTTGTTCAGTCCAGCCGATCGGCAGGGAATGCTCGAACTGGTGTGTGAAGAGACCCACAGCGTCTGGCTCGAGAATCAGGATAACGGCGTATTTGTCAAGCACAACTTGCCCGTCGAAGCGCAATTTGCCCCGGTCAATGCGATCGCCTGTGAGGATGTGACCGGCGACGGAAACCTGGATTTGATTTTAGCGGGGAACGAGTACCAAACGGAAATTATGACGGGTCGTTACGATGCCTCGTACGGAGTGGTTTTGCAAGGGAATGGAAAGGGCGGTTTTGAGTCGATTGCTCCGGCTCAAAGCGGACTGATTTTAGAGGGAGATGTGAAGGATATAAAAGTGATCAATGCTGCGGATGGAAGGCGAATTTTGGTTGTGACTTTTAATGATCAAAAGATGCGCCTGTTTCAGCTACTTTGAGTTGTGTTGTTGCCTCTAAAAATGAAAGCCCCCGCCTACTGAGAGACGGGGGCTTTTCATATACCAAATCGCGAGCAGATCTTAACGGATCTTGGTGTTTTCTACCCGGATGTTGTCGATGGTCATCACCACAGGTACCGGAGTAGGAGTCGGGTTCTCAATAACGACGCGGAGTTGGTGCTGCCCACCGGCATTACCCGCGATCAAGGCGCCGTAGTTGGCCAGCGGGTTGCCGGAAGTTCTGCCGCGCAGGTCTTGCAGCGGTATCGTCACCGTGTACCATGTGCCATCCGTCGTACGGATAAAGTCGCCGAGTTCGATGTTAACCGAAACTTCTTCGGTGGCGTTGTCCGTCCACACTTGCAATTGAATGCCGGAGAACAGGGCCGCGTCGGCCGAAACGGCAACTTCCATTTTGATGACGAAGTCGGCAAGCGGCAGATCCGGGCTGTATTCTTCCGCGGGTTCAGTCGGGTAAATCTGTGCGCCGCCCCAATCCACGAGGTTGATTACTTTGTCGTTCGACCAGCCCCAGTTTTCGGGAAGCGTGGTGTTGATCATGGCGAAGTTTTCGTCCAATGGTTGAATCACCCCGTTGGGCGTCGAGTTGGTGATGTTGGTAGGAGCAATGCCCCATCCGAAATTTACCTTGTCGTCGAAGTTGCTGACGATGCCTTCCCCATCGTAGAGGCGGGTGGCCAGCGTCGCGGCCGACGATCCACTCTGCGTGTTAACGACCAGATCGCCATCGGTAGGATCTACCCCCGCCGGGACAGTAACCCGGATGGTGCCGCCGTTCGAAGCGGCCGTATAATCCGTGGCTTCAACGCCCCCGGGGAAGATGATGCTCTCAATGAAGTAGAAATACCGACCGAATATCGTAATCGTCTGGCCTTCTTTCACGTACTGGCTGCTGACCTGCTCAATGATCGGAGCCGGCGGCAGGATCTGGAAATCGTACGACGCCTGTCCGAAGGCATTCACCACCGTAATGGTGTTCGGTACATTCGGGTTTTGTGCTACGGTCGGGACGCTGTCCGGCACGTTGACAATCAGGTGCTGATCGGTGGCGTACGCCGAGTTGATGGAAACGCGGTAATCGTTCATCAGCACGTACTGTGTGCTGGAAAGGTGCTGTCCGACAATCACCAGAACGCTGCCCAGGGTCGTCTGCGTCAGCGACGTGTCGGCCGAAGCCGGATCGGTAAACCGTACCCGTTCGATGACCGGGGGCGCGCCTACTTCTTCGTTGTCGCACGAAGAGAGTAACGCCATACTTCCCGTCAACAGCAGGCAAAGGAGGGCATTGAGCCGTACTAAAGAAAATGTATGTCGTTTCATAAACTTATCGGTGTAGAACGAAACGCCCTCGCCGTAGCAAGACCCGCGCGAGGGCGTTTCTGAATGTTATTGATTGAAGTCGTAAGGAACAGGAGGTTTGCGCAGGTTCGGCGCGGTGGAAAGTTCGATGGCCGGAATGGGCAGCTCGAAATTGCCGGAGGTTACGTTCACCTTCCGCGACTCGGTCAGCGTGATGGTCCAGGCGGTCGGATCTTCCAGCTGATCGGGCTCGACCACAAAGAAGCCGCGTTCCTGATCGCCCAAAAGTTGATACGCTTTGGCCGGATCGTAATAGTGCAGCCGCACGAAATCGTACCAAAGCTGTCCTTCCATGGCAAACTCCAGTAAACGCTCTTTGAAGATGTCGTCCCAGGTAATCGACTCTTTCGGCTCAAGACCGGCGCGCTGGTGCACGGCGTTGTAGTACTTGAGCGCTTCGGCCGGGTTCTGATCCAGAACGGCTTCGGCGTAGATCAGGTACACGTCGGCCAGGCGGAGCATGTACGTGTTGATCTCCGTGCGCTGTTGCATCACGCGTCCGTCGTTGTCTTCCGGACGGCCCACCACGTACTTCTTCACCCAGGCGCGTGTGTTACCCCGCACATCCTGACCCTCGACCTGCGCCGTATTGATCGGCACTTCCAGTTCCTGCGTGGCATCGCTACCGGGCAGGCGCTGGTGAATGTAAGCATAATGATCGCCCGGGAACATGAACGTAGCCTTGCGGCGCTTGTCGTTGGTCACGCCGTTTTCCATCAGGCCTTCGTATTGCTCCAGCATGTAGTAGGAAGCACCGATGTCGCCACCCCAACCGTCGGCAAAGCCGGTGATTTCGGAGCTGTATGCCAAGAAAGCTTGCACACTGTTCTGGGTGCCCCAGTCGCCGTTGTACGTCCACTGCAGGGCGAACAGACTCTCGGCGTTGTTGTTGTTCCTGGTCAGAAACAGGTCTTCGTAGTTCGGTAACAGCGACGCTCCGCTGTTGTCGATCACCCGCTTAGCAAAGTAAGCGGCGCTGTCCAGGTCCGTCTGGTTGCGCGTGCCGCTGATGCCCGCACGGGTCAGGTACATTTTCGCCAGCATGCCTTCGGCAGCCCACCGATCCAGGCGACCCGGCTGCACCGGCGCACCGGGCAGATGTTCGGTCGCAAAACGCATGTCGCGGATCACGAACTCCCACACGCTTTCTACGGTGTTGCGCGTAATGGTTGTATCCTGCAACAGGGTCGTGTTGTCCACAATGATTGGCACCGCTCCCCAGTTCTGCACCAGGTACGAATACGCCAGACCGCGCATGAAACGCGCTTCGGCAATGGCGTGCTGCTTGATGTCCTCGGGGACGTTCTCACTGGCGTACAGGTTCACGTTTTTGATAACCGTGTTGGCCTGCCCCACGGCGTTGTAGAACGAACGCCAAGCACTGACGTTTTCGCCAGTAGTGGGGGTGGTGTTGAACAGAATGTTCTCCAATTGGTAAGAACCCGAGGTCAAAACGCCACCGCGCGCATCGCCGAGGCCGTGCGAGGCTTTGTCGTTGTACGCGAACCACACCTGGTTGTAGAGAGGAGCCGTGCTGGCCAGCACCTGATCGGCGTTCTGGTAGAAGTTGGCATCCACAATCTGCGACAGCGGCGGTCGGTCCAGAAAATCTTCGTTACAACTGGTCAATAGCGCCACCGTAAACAGGCAGGCTAGTGTATTTAGATACTTCATGTTGATTCTTTGATTTAGAAAAGGTTGTTTTAGAAATCAGCATTGATTCCAAAAGTGTACACCGGCGTCAGCGGGTAACGACCGTAGTCGAGACCGATGGACTGCGAGTTGGTATCGACGTCGCGCCCTACATACGCCCCTACTTCGGGATCGTATCCTTTGTATTTGGTGAGGGTGTACAGGTTCTGAATACCAGCCGTCAGTCGTACGCTTTGCAATACCGATTGCTTCGCCATCAGCGTTTGCGGCAGGTTGTAACCCAACTGGATGTTTTTCACGCGCAGGAAAGAACCGTCTTCAACAAAGTAGTCCGTGAAGTATTCGCCTTGACCGTTGACAGTTGCCGTTGTGATGCGGGGAATGTTGGTACCCGGATTGGTCACTTGAGCGGCGGTGCCTTCGCCTTCCACGCGGGCGTAATTGAACGTTTCTTCAAACAGGTTGCGTCCCAGGTTGATGTTGTTCGGGTTGGTCTGGATGAAACGCAGGTAGTTGTACACGTCGTTGCCGTAGACGCCCGTCAGCAGGATGCTGAGGTCGAACCCTTTGTAGGCGAAAGTGTTGGTGAAGCCGATCGTGAACTTAGGCCAGGGGTTGCCAATGAAGGTCTGGTCGCGTTCGTCGATGATGTTGTCGCCGTTCAGGTCTTTGTACTTCACGTCGCCTACCCAGATCGAACCGGGAGCCACTTCCCGACGGTTGCCGTTGTTGTCGGCCGGAATGGCGCTGTTGTTGATCTCGTCGACCGACTGGAAGATGCCTTCCTGCACGTAGCCGTAGAACTGCCAGGGCGCCTGACCCACGACCGAGCGCTGGTTCCAGTTGTTCATGTACCACGCGATGCGGTTGAGCGAAGCGGTTTCAGAGTAGAATTCTGTGACCTTGGCTTTGTTGCCCGAGATGTTGAAGTTGGAATTCCAGCTGAAGTTGCCGTTGTCGATGTTGATCGTGTTCAGCGTAAAGGCCCAACCGCGGTTTTGCATCGCACCGATGTTGACCCAGGGGCGGCCGATGGCACCTTCGCCAGCGGTTCCCATGTAATCAGGAAGCGGGTTTTCCAGCAACAGGTTTTCGGTCTGTTTGACGTAGAAATCACCTTCCAGTTGGATGCGGCTCTGGAACAAGCTAAGGTTGAAACCGATGTTGTTGGTCATGGTCGATTCCCACTGCAGGTAAGGGTTGCCGTAGCGGCTCAGGCGGAAGCCCGGTCCCCAGGGAGTCGTGACCGAAGCCAGCGGCCCGTAGATGTAGCTACCGTTGCCCTGGTTACCCGTTAAGCCGGTTTCGTAGCGGATCTTCAGGTCGTTGATGACCGGAATGCTCTGCATGAAGCTCTCTTCCGACACCCGCCAGGCAGCTGACGCCGAGGGGAAAACACCCCACCGGTTTTCAGGACCAAAGTTGGCCGAGCCGTCGGCCCGAAGGGCGGCCTGTACGATGTAGCGGCTGTTGAACGTGTAGTTCAGACGTCCGAAGTACGACTCCATGGCCCACTGGCTGCGACCGCCTCCGTTGTTGGCACTCTGCTGGTTCCCCAGCGGCAGGTCGACCACGTCGTTGGACAGGAAGCCGGTACGCGAACCGGTAATCTGCTGCCAGCGCGACTCCTGGGCCTCGTGGCTGATCATCGCACCGATGTCGTGCTTGCCGATGGTGGTTTTGTACTCCAACAGTTGGTTCCAGTTCCAGTACAGACTGTTGTCGCTCGTCACGCTCAGGCTGGCGACGTCGTTGGACTTAAGTCCCAGTTGGTAGGTCGGAATGAAGTAGCGACCGTCCGAGTACTGGATGTTCCCGTTCAGGGTAGTCCGGAACGTCAGACCTTTCAGGATGTTGATGTCGACGTTAAAGCCGCCGAGTACCTGCCGTCTCATCAGGGTATTGCTGATCAGATTGGCAATGGCAACCGGGTTAAGCGGCGTGAACTGCACACTTTGTCCGTTGGCGGCATCGGCACCACCCCACGTACCGTCCGGATTTCTGACCGGAATGTTGGGGGCCAGTTGCAGGGCGTTCAGAATAACGTTCTCCTGCGTGGAGGCCAGTTGTTCGTTGGTTTGGTTCACGTTCAGATTCATGCCGAGTTTCAGCCACTTGCGGGTCTGGTTGTCGACGTTGACGCGCACGCTGTACCGGTCGAAGCTGGAACCGATGGCCACGCCTTCCTGGTCGAAGTATTCGCCGGAGAGGTAAAATGTGGTTTTCTCACTACCGCCGCTCAGACTCACCTGGTGTTTCATCAGGGGAGCGGTTTTGAACAGCGCGTCCTGCCAGTTGGTACCCGCACCTAAGATGGAAGGATCGCGGAACTCGATGGGGGCAGTTTCGCCCCGTAGCGTCCGAATCTCGTTGTACATCTGCGCGTACTGCTGCAGATTCATGGAAGGAAGCTCCTGGGGTTTGTCCTGCAAGCTGTACAGGAAGCCGTAGCTCACCTTGGTTTCGCCTGCCTGTCCACGCTTGGTGGTGATCAGCACAACCCCGTTCGTGCCGCGCGATCCATAGATGGCCGTCGCCGAAGGCCCTTGCAGAATTTCCATCGAAGCAATGTCGGCAGGGTTCAGACCGGCCAGCGGGTTGACCGAGCTGGTCGAACCGTATGAAACCGTACCCGGCTGCACCTGCACACCGTCAATCACATAGAGCGGCTCGTTCGAACCCGTCAGCGAGTTGACGCCCCGGATGTTCACCGACACGCCCCCCCCGGGCTGGCCTGTGTTCTGCGTCACATAGACCCCGGCGGCCCGGCCCTGAATGGCCTGGTCGATGGTCGTGTTCACCGTCTTCTGGATGGACTTCGAGTCAATCGTGGTTTGTGCACTCGAAATGTCGCTACGCTTCATCTCGCCGTACCCCACCACCACGACGTCTTGCAGCATGGCTACGTCTTCGGCCAACTGGATGTTGAGTTCACTCTGGCCGTTGGGATTGACTTCCTGGTTGACGTACCCGATGGACGAGAAGACCAGCACATCGCCTTCTTTCAACTGAATAGAGTACGTACCGTCGAAACTGGTTGTGGTTCCGGTGGTGGTACCCTTGATGATGATGTTGACGCCCGGAATACCTTCGCTATCGGTCTGTGAGGTCACTTTACCGTTGACGCGGTAGGTAGTGGTCTGAGCAATGGTCGCGCCCAATGGCAGCAGAAGCGCCAGCAGGCAGAAGGCCACCATCGCCCAGGGGCTTGCCGATGAATTTCTCCGAGAGAAATCCCTGGCTCGGTAACTGTTTTGCATACTCATGTAGATGTTTTGGATAGGATTGGTAATAGTTTGAAAAAAGTATAGGTAAGCTCTTGAATTCATGGTCGTTTGAGGGTTTGCGTGGTGCCCCGGTACGTAAGGGTGTGATCTACTGCCGGATTATCTTCCCAGCCTTTGGGGCGGTTGGGCGTTACCCACACCACCCGGAACGTACGCTCCCGAAGCATGCCCGGAAACTCGCCCTGGCGTGAGCCGATGGTCAGGGTGCCGGTCGACTCCTTGTACTCAAGCGGGATGGTCGCATACGCGCCTTGTTCGTAGGCGTAGGTAGTATCCTCGTCTTCATACAACGTAAAGGCGGCATCTTGCCCCGTGTAGACGTAGAGTGTGATGGGGTCGGCCGGCTTTTCGCTAGTGTACTGCAAATCGGGACCGAACGGCACAATGGAGCCTTCCTTCACGAAAAGGGGCATGCGTTCCAGCGGTGCTTCGGCCGTAATGGACTGCCCGCCGCGTTGGTGCTTGCCCGTATAGGCATCGTACCAGCCGGTGGCGGCAGGGAGGTAAAGTGTGCGTTCGCGGGCTTTGTAAGTGGTGACTGGACTAACCAGCAGACTGGGTCCGAACATGAACTGGTCGCCGATGTTATAGACGTTCGGATCGGCGGTGAAGTCCATGACCAGCGCCCGCATCAACGTATAATCCTGGTGGTAGACCTGGCCCGTCAGCGAATAGAGGTAGGGCATCAGCCGGTATCGCAACCGGTTGTAGTAGAGCATGCTCTGGTAGGCGGGGTGGCTTTCGGGCGCGATGTTGTAAATCTCACGGTATGGAAACTGCCCGTGGACACGAAACAGCGGGCAAAACGCTCCGAACTGGTACCAGCGGGTATTTAGCTCGCGCCATTCTTCCAGCGCTTCGCCCTGCGGGGCGGGGCGATCGTACTTGTTTTCCACAAAGAAGCCGCCGATGTCGGTCGTCCAGTAGGGAAGGCCCGAAAGCGCGAAATTCAACCCGCCGGGAATTTGCCGTGCCATTTCGTCGAAGCGGGACGCGATGTCGCCACTCCATGTAGCGGCGCCGTAGCGCTGAATGCCCGCGTAGGCCGAGCGTGTCAGGGTAAATACCCGTTGGTTGGGGCGTTCGGCCCGCTGGCCTTCGTAAATGCCCTGTGCATTCACCAGCGGATAGGCGTTGAAGTATTGCGTGGCCGAACCCAGGGCCGTGGGGTTCATCAGCGATTTGCGGTGCTCGATCGACGCGTTGGATAAAATGTCGGGTTCAGACGCGTCCATCCACCAGGCGTCTACGCCTTTGCTGAACAGTTTCTCGCTCAGCAGCTCCCAGAACAACTGGCGAGCCTCCGGATTGAAAGCGTCGTAGAACGTGGAGACATAGCCTTGCCCGATCCAGTCACGCTGCCGGTTTTTGATGTTTTGGGTATAGAGCCAGCCCTTCTCGTCAAACTTCCGGTAATTCTCGATGCCTTCGTAAAACTTGGGCCATACCGAAATCATAAAATGCGTGTGGTACTGGCCGTGGAGCTGAGCGATCATACCCTTCGGGTCGGGGAAGCGCGTAGCATCGAACTCCTGACTGCCCCATTGGTCTTCTTTCCAGTAAGACCAGTCTTGGACGATGTTGTCGAGCGGAATGCGGCGCTTGCGGAACTCCTGCACGGTGCTCAGCACTTCTTCCTGGGTTTTGTAGCGTTCGCGGCTTTGCCAGAAGCCCATCGCCCAGCGGGGCATAATTTGCGCCTTGCCCGTCAGGTGACGGTACCCGCTGATCACCTCGTCCAAATTGTCGCCTGCCACGAAGTAATAGTCGAGTTGCTCGCCCGCTTCGGAAACGAGCGAGAATTGATGTTGGGCAGAGGCGGGTCGCGGGGGGAGCCATTTCATCGAAAGAAACGACTGCCCCCCATCCGGATCCCAGGTAATTCTGAGGGGGTACTTTTTGCCCTGTTCCATTGCGAATGCAAACAGTTCAGGGCCTGGGTTCCAGGCTTCCCGCCACCTATCCACCAATTCTTCGTTATTGATCCAGACCTTGACGTAACCCGCCACGGTCATCAGAAACAGATGTTCGCCGGTTGTGTTCGCGGCAATTTCCCCCTCCCAGGTGACCAGGCCCTCCTGCATGGGAAACTCCTTCGGCAAGCGGTCCAGACAGTCCAGAAATTCGTAGTCGATTTCTTGTTCTGTACGCTGAGTATATACCTTATCAGGTTGATCTTTTGAGGCATACGTGGCGGTAAGGCCACCGGCTTTGCCGTTTTTGTCGTACAGCCGCAGATCCGACAGCGGCCGGTAAGGGCGCGGGTCGCCAAACCGGGTAATGGAATAATTGTCCCACAACAAACCGTACTTCTTGCTGGACACCAGGAATGGTACCGCCACCTGCGAGTTGGTTTGCACCAGGTCCACGGTCTTGCCCTGGTAGTTCATCAGGTTGGTTTGCGGCTGTCCCAGTCCATAAAAGGCTTCGTCCGGGGTAGTGCGAAAGTCCTGACGAAGTTGGTAGAGCGTATTTCCTTCCAGTGTAACGGGACGAAACTGCCGGCCTTCGCCACCTTCCTGCAACAGCACCTTTCCCTGCGCGTCGCGAAACGTAACCTCACCGGTCGCTTTGTTGACGGAGGCTTGCAGGGCTGCGGTGCGCAATACCACTTGTTGGCGTTGTTCGTCGAGGGTCCAGTCGGGGGTAGCTTGTGTTTGCGCCACCACCATCAAGCTGGCCGGATCGGGTAGCGTCGCGGCCGGGCTGGCCGTCACGCGGACAATGCGGTCGGTAATCCATTGCAAACGGAGCGTTCGGGCCGAGTTCCCTTTGGAAGAAGGAAGCCGCAGGAGAATGCCGTCTGATTGTTTTTCGACTTGAGCGTAAGAACTGAACGGGAACAGCAACAGAAGGAGGCTCAGCGTCCACGTGGCGCGGAGCAGAGAGGGGTACAACAAAAACGCGGCGGCAGTAGGTCGACGGCGTAATTTCCCGATCATGGTGGTGGTGGAGGAAAATAGGTTTTGTATAGACGAGTGAAAGTACCGGGAATCATGATGTACGAGGGGATGCGAATGTTTCCGATTGGGGGTCGAAATGTTAACTAGCTTACTTTTTTCGTCCGTAAGCCCCGATTTTAAGCGTGGTTGCGGCTAAGGATACCCTTCAGGGCCTCACCGGAACCACCATGCGAAGTGTAAGTGATGTAGTGTCGGTATCGCGGAATAGTGCAAGCAAAATGCTGTCCCTGGCCAGGTGATGCCAACGCCAAAGTTCATGCTATGACCCCAATAAACGCAGCCGAACACTTGGCCGAAAAAGCAGGGAAACTCCGGTGTCAGGAATCGGCGGTTTGGGTAGCGTATTGTGAGGGCAATACGCCGAACTCTTGTTTGAAGTACCGGGAAAAATTTTTGGGATTGTTGAAGCCCACCCGATAGGCCACCTCGGCCACGGTCAGTTGGCTGTCGCGGAGCAGTTGCTGCGCACGCCGGAGCCGCACGGTGCGGATAAATTCCAGCGGTGTCTGGTTGGTGAGGGACGTGATTTTCTTGTAAAAGTGAACGCGGCTCATGCCCAATTCCTGGCTGAGTTGCTCGACCGTAAAGTCCGGGTCGGCCAGGTGTTGTTCAACTAGGCTCAGGGCCTTTTGCACCAGCCGTTCGTCGAGCGAGAGTACCTCCACCTCGCTGGGCTGCACGGCAATCCGTTTGCTGAAGGCTTCCCGCTGGGCGCGCTGTTGCCCCAGCAGATTTCGAATGCGCGACAGCAGGATCTCGAAGTTGAACGGTTTGGTGATGTAGTCGTTGGCTCCGACTTCGTAGCCTTCTAGCCGCTGCGCATCGGTGGCGCGGGCGGTGAGCAGAATGACCGGAATGTGCGCCGTTTGAGGCGTATGTTTCAGCTTCTTGCACAGCTCGATTCCATCCAGCTCCGGCATCATAACATCCGACACCACCAGATCGGGCGTGGTTTCCTGAAGCATCTCCCAGCCTTTTCGGCCGTTGCTGGCCTCCAAAATGTGGAAGTGTGCCTTCAGGTTGTCTTTCAGGTAAAAACGGAAATCTTCGTGGTCTTCAATCAGGAGGACCGTAGGCTTGCGCGTTCCGTTAGCGGGTTTTGCACCGGCGTGGGGCAGTGTGTCGGCCGAAGGGGACAGCAGTTGCACCGGCTGAGGAGACGTATGGCGCACCAGCGCATCGGCCTCCTGCGTGCGGATGGGCAGCGAAACGGTAAAGCAACTGCCTTTTTCCGGCTCGCTCTGGACGGCAATGTGCCCGTGGTGCAACCTGACAAACTCCTGGGTAATGGCCAGCCCAATGCCGCTTCCCTGGTTGGAAAGGTGGGGTGGCAGTTCCTGCTGGAAGAACCGCTCGAAGATTTTTTCCTGCTTTTCGGGCGGAATGCCGATGCCCGAATCACTGATGTGGATGTCGAGCCACGCGGCGTCGGCGACCTTCCGTGTCGCTACGCTGACTTCCACTTTGCCGTAGGCGGGCGTAAACTTAAAGGCGTTGGACAACAGATTGAACAGGATTTTCTCCAGCTTCTCCCCGTCGAACAGCATGTCGAGCTTTTCCACTGCGGACGAAAACGAGAAACCGATGTGTTTCTGATCGGACAGGTCGGCGAAGTTTTCCGTAACGTCTTCCAAAAAGGCGATGATGTCGGCCTGATTAGCATGCAGCGCCACTTCCTGTTCTTCCAGTTTCCGGAAATCCAGGAGCTGGTTCACCATCGTGAGCAGGCGGCGGGCGTTGCGCTGCACCAGTTGCAGGTGCCGCTGCTGGTCGGGATCACGCGCCTCGCGCGTCATCTTCTCGATGGGGGTGAGGATGAGCGAAAGCGGAGTGCGGAATTCGTGACTTACGTTCGTAAAGAACCGGATTTTCATCAGGTCCATCTCGTGCTGGCGACGCGCTTCCCGGCGTTCGTGTTCCAGGCTGACGCGGAAGCGTTCCCGTTTCAGGGTCATGTACCGGGCCAATACCAGAACGGCCGCCAGCAGGATAAAGTAAATGACATACGCCGCTTTGGTTTTCCAGAACGGCGGAAGAATGGTGAGGGCCAACCGTACGCCGTCTTCGTTCCAGGTGCCGTCGCCGTTGGCGGCCTTCACGCGGAAGGTGTATTCACCGGGGTCCAGGTTGGTGTAGGTGGCGCGTCGGGTTTTGCCGTCGGTCAGCAGCCAGTCGTCGTTGAATCCCTCCAGCTTGTAAGCGTAGCGGTTCCGTTCTGGATGGTAGTAACTCAGTGCGGCAAATTCGAACGAAAAGACGTTGTCGCGGTGCGTAAGCGTCAGTTTCTTGGTTTCGGTGATGGAGCGGGAAAGGACCGGCCGATCGTGCGGTGCTTCGCCAATGCCAACTTCCCGGTTGAAGATCGAAAAGTGCGTCAGCACGACCGGCGGTTGTTCGGCCGGCGGGGCCAGCACCGGCGGCTGAATGATGTTAAACCCATCGGCCCCACCAAACAAGAGCTCGCCGCGGCTGGTGGTAAATCCTGCATTTTCGTTGAAAGCGCGCCCCTGCAACCCGTCCGACTCGTCGAAGTTGGTGATCTGCGCAATCAGGCTGTCCTGCCCAAGTTGCAAGTGCGAGATACCGTTGGGCGTGCTGACCCATAGGTCGTGCAACGTGTCCTCCTGAATGGAAAGGATGGCGTTATCGACCAGCCCGTCTTCCTTGCGGAACGTACGCAACAGGTGCAATTCGTCGTCGAATACGTTGAGCCCCTCGCGGCTACCGACCCACATGCGCCCCCGGTGATCGCGGAGAATGGATACGTTGTTGTTGCTGCTCGGCGAATTGTTGGGGTGGTAATACTTCTGAAACTCCACCGACGACTCCGACACGCCGGCCTCGTGAATGGCGGGCGGGCGCTTTTCCCGGATTGCGTGCGGCAACACACTGACGCCGAATGCTGTGCTGAGCCAGAGGTCGCCCTGTTGGTCTTCGGCAATGGCCGAAATGTAGTCCGAACTGATGCCGTTCGGCTGGTGATTCCGGTGGTGTATAAACCGAGCCGTTTGCGGGTCGAACCGATCCAGCCCACCGCCCAGCGTGCCTACCCAGAGTTGGTGGTCGCGGTCTTCGTAAATCTCCCAGACGCGGTCGTCGGCCAGGCTATAGGGGTCGCTGGCGTCGTGCTGGTAGCGGATGAACCGTTTGCCGTCGAAGCAGTTCAGGCCGCCGAAGTAGGTGCCGATCCAGAGCCGCTCCCGATGGTCGATCATCAGGCTGACGATGATGTTGCTGCTCAGGCTGTAGGGATCGTTCGGATCGTGTTGAAACTGCGTAAATCGTTCGCGTTTTCGGTCGTAGTAAATCAAGCCGCCGCCGTTGGTGCCGATCCAGAGGTTGCCCTGTGCGTCTTCCGCAAAGTGGTTGATGTCGTCGTAGGGAAGGCTGGCGGGGTTGCCCACCTGGTGCGTGATGAGCTGAAACTTGCCGAGGCGCTGGTGGTAATAACTCACCCCTTTTTTAAACGTGCCTACCCAGATGATGCCCGAGTGGTCTTTGTAAAACGTGTTGATGCTGTTCTGAGCCAGGCTTTTGGGGTCACCTTCGGTATTCCAGAGGTACTGAATCGAAAAATCGCTTTTGTCGATCAGGTTAATGCCGCCGTGATCGGTCCCGATCCAGATCACCCCTTCGTCGTCCTGGGTAATGACCCGCACCACATTGGTGCTGAGGGGCGTCGCCGGCGTGTTTTCGTGCAGGGGACGGATCGTCTGGTCAGTGGTGTTAAAATACAGCACGCCCCGGGGGGTATAGGTCGGCAAAATCCACAGGTCGTTGTCCGTATCGGCGTAGAGGGTGTAGGTCAGCAATTCGCCGCCAAAGTAGCGGCACAGTTGCGTATTGCGTTGAATGACCGACAGCGTTTGCCCGTCGATCTTTTCTAATAGGCCATCCGCATGGATCACCCAGAGGTTCCCTTCCTGGTCTTCGGCCAGGTGTTGCAGCGTTTGCGACGGCGCCTCGGGCGAGGTGGCGATCACGTGGCGGGTCTGCTGCCGCGCCGGATCGTAGCGGAACAGGCCCTGTTGGGCATGAACGAACCAGAAACGGCCGTGGCGATCTTTGTGGATTTCGTTGATGGAACCGTTCGGAATGCCCAGCGACGCCAGAAAGCGTTCGGGGTGGCGGTCGAAGCGTTCGGTAAGGGGGTCGTAGAGGTTTACGCCACCGGTGGTACCGATCCAGATTTTGTTGTGGGGCGCTTCCAGAATCTGCTGTACGTAATTGTCGCTCAGCGAGGTAGTATCGTTCAGGTCGTGCTGAAACAGTTTGAAACCGTAGCCGTCGTACCGGTTCAGCCCCGCCATCGTGCCGAACCAGATGAACCCCCGGTCGTCCTGAAAAATGGCGTTGACCTGGTTGTGCGAAAGCCCCTGGCTGGTGTTGACCTGGTTGAACAAGTGTCGCTTTGGTTGCGCACAGACCGTCGTGGCCATGCCCATCAGCCAGCATACGATCCAAAAACATGCCCTCACGGGCTTCATGCCTATTTTTGCGCTCATGAGCGACGTCTGATTCAAAAAATACCGGTGGCGAGTTTGCATCCCGTCATCAAAAACGGATAGCACTTTCCACCTCTAAAACGTTCCTGCACTTCGATAAATGTAAGCGAATCCCTATGAATTCGAAACACCGCGTGTATATCGTTGTTTTGCGTTTGTAGGCTTTTCTCACCTTTTTAACGGAATCGGGTGCCGTACCACCGCTGGTGTGGGGCTGATCCGCACCCGAACCCAACGAAAACGCCGCAGTTACGTTCAACCGTACGGTAACCCATTACAAGTGCCTTTCATCTTAACCATATAACTTATTTTTCTTATGAGATCTCCTATATCGGCCTCTTTCCTCGGTGGAATGGCCGGCGCCGTAGCGCTTACCGCGGTCCACGAATCCATACGCCAGGTGGTGCCTCAGGCGCCGCGGATCGATTTGGTAGGCATTCGTGCGATCAACAGCATCATCCGTGGAACGGATTTTAAGCAACCCGATGCGGAAACAAAACGGGGCATGGCGCTGAGCGGTGACCTGATGGCCAACGCGACGTTTTACAGCCTGGCGGGGACCAGTTGGGCCAAAGGGGTGTTGCTGGGATTGGGTGCCGGTCTCGGGGGCCTCATTCTCCCCGGAAAACTGGGACTGGGCGACGCACCGACCAACCGGACGACCGAAACCCAGGTCATGACCGTAGGCTATTACGTATTAGGAGGGATTGCGGCTGTGGCGGCCACGCGTGCCCTGAAGAAATACCTGAAGTAAATCAGAACGTTACGACGACCCAAGCCGATTCCTGACCGGGATCGGCTTTTTTTGTGCTAACAATGTTGCAGGTCGCAGGTTTCGCTTTCCTTTTCCACTTCCACCGTCACGTGCTGAAGGTCCGCGTCTTTCAGCAATTGCTTGACCCGATTGCGGATCTGTACTGACTCTTCGAACGTCGTGGCGTCGTTTACTTTCAGGTGAACGGTCAGGATGTTGTAAGCGCCGTCGAGGCTCCAGGCATGGATGTCGTGGACTTCCTGCACCGACTCCACGTTCTGGATCTGCTCCCGGAGCGCATCAATGTCAACGTTCGTTGGCGTGGCCTGCAAAAAGATGCGGAAGCTGTCGCGGAGGTTGCGGTATACGTTGAACAGGATGAACAGCGCGATGCCGACCGAGAGCAACGGATCGAGAATTGGCAGGTCAAAAAAATACATGAGGATGCTACCGGCCAGCACGGCCAGCCAGCCAAGCACGTCTTCGAGCAAATGCAGCTTTACGGCCCGCTCGTTCAGCGATTCGCCTTTGCTCAGTCGAAAAACGGCGGCTCCGTTAACCAGCACTCCGACAATGGCCAGCACGATCATCCCCCCGGCTTTGGGCGGTTCCGGATTCAAAAGCCGCGGAATGGCTTCGAACAGAATGATGACCGAGCCGACGACAAGTACCAGCGAGATGATGACGGCGCCCAACAGCGAAAAACGACGGTATCCGTACGAGAACGTGGCGTCGCGCCCGCGTTTCGAGACGCGCTGCAAATACCACGACAGGCCGAGCGACACGCAATCGCCGAGGTCGTGCAGCGCGTCGGACAGAATGGCCACGCTGTTGGTATAAAGGCCGCCGACCAGCTCGAACAACGTGAAGCCCAGGTTCAGGAAAAAGGCCAGCCGCAAGTTCGACTCCGATTGCTCGTGGGGGCCGTGCTGATGTCCGTGACCGTGGTGATGATGACCGTGGGCGTGCGAATGACTCATGTAAACCGAAACGTTTGGGTACTCTCTAGGTACGGGAAAGTACACAAAGAGGGTTATTGGTTCCAAACGCACCGGTTTGCGCCCGTCCTAGTATAAAAAAGGCGCTTCTGAAAAGCGCCTTTTTTAGGAGACAGGTTGATTACTGGATACGACCCGGGAACGTCACCTGGAGGTCGCTTTCGCCGGGAGTGCAGGAGCCGTCTTTCACGCCGGGCTGGTGCCGCAGTTGAATCTGGATGCTGCCTTCGCTGGCGGTGGTGGTAGTCCATTCGGACGTGATGCCCACTTCGTAAGTGCCGTCGCTGTCCGTACGTTCCACCACAAGGTTGAGGTTGGCGGGCTCGAAGCAGAACAAGTGCTCGTCGCTTTCTTGTTGTACCTCCGCCGTAATGTCGGCTACGTCGTTCGGATCAGACTCGTTCAGCAGCTGAATTTCGACCTGGTACGTGGTGTTGGTGGCCAGCACAATGGAATCGAGCGTGGGGGCATTGCCGCCCGTGCCGTCCGGATCGCGGTACGAAACCGTAAACGTGTTGCCAGCGTTGCCGACTTCCGTAAACATCAGGTGCATGGTCGTGATTTCTTCTTCCTGATTGACCGGCTCCGGATCGTTGTTTTTGGTGCAAGAGACGCCAAGCGCCACGAGGGCAGTCACCAGAACGGCTGGTTTCCAAGGGGTACGCATAGAAAAGGGGAGTTGAAAAGTTGAAATACTAAAAACTATAATGAAGGCGAATGGTCAGGTTACGGCCGGTATCGTCGGCGTAGTAACGTAGGCGGTTTAGGTAATCGCGGTAGCGGGTGTTGAGCAGGTTGGTCACCGAAACTGTAACGCCCAGTTGGTGGGGGCCGAGGGGCAGCGTGGTGCCGGCATCAAGTCGCCAGAGGGTATACGCCGGTGGTGGAGCGGCAAAGTCGAGGACGGTGGGTGGCGTCTCCAGTCCAAAGTTCAGGTGTTCGCGGTTGGTGGGGACCCGGGTCTGTTGCCGGACGTGCGACGTACCGACCGACAGATACAGGTTGCGAAGTTGCCGGAGCTGGGGCCATTGATACGTCAGCGAACCGCCGATCCGGTCGGCCGGAATCCAGGGAAGGAAATCGCGGCGGAGCAGGTCGCGTGCCCGTACCACAGCGCCTTGCCCGGTCAGCACCAGCCGGGACGTCAGGTTGTAGGTGACGTTCAGGTCGGCGCCCAGCAGCCGTGCGTCGGTCTGTTGGTAATGGAATACCGGAAAAGCGCCCCGGATGGTCAGTTCCGTGCCCTGCGGTTGCAGAAAAATGAACCCGGGAATGTATTGAAAATAAGCGCTCAACTCGCCCGACAGGCGGGGGCGTTTGTACGTCAGGGTATTGATCCATTTGTACGCCTGTTCGTTGCGGAAGACGGTGTCGGGATTGACGCCCACCGCCGGGTCGGCAGTGTAGATGGCAGGCCCCCGTTCCAGCGAAGCGGTGCCGTGGTGTAGCCCCTGGCTGTACAGTTCGTTCATCGTCGGCATACGTGAGGCGAGTCCCAACTGGCTTTGTAGCACTACGCCCTCGTCCACGTGATAGACCGCTCCCACGCTTCCCGAAAGGCTTTTCAGGTGATAGACCGGTCGGATCAGCGAATCGGCGGTGTACGATCCTGCGCTGCGCGCAAACGTCAGCACCTGCTGCCAGCGGTAATCGCCACGCAGGCCGGCTTCCAGTTCCCAGCGATCGCGGACGTAGCGCTCGATCCAGTATGCCCCTACTGAGCGCGTCAGAAAATCGGGTACCAACGGCAGCGTGCCGGTAATGAGCGACCGGTTGCGGTTGTGTTGCAGCGTACCGGTCAGGCCCGCCGCGTGTCGCCAATGGGCATGTCGTTCCTGTTCCCAGTTCAGGTCCAGGGTATGGGTTGCCAGTTGCATGAACAGCGCGGGTCGGTCGGACCGATCACCCCGGCGAATGTCGAATTCGCGCCGGTTGTTGTACTGCCCGCCGTATTGCAGCGACCATTTGCCGCTGTGTTCGCTTTGGTAATAGGCCCGCGCCTTGGTCAGCAAGTGGGCAACCCGCTGACGCGGATTGGCAATGGCGTACGTAAAAGGGGCGATGTAGCGCGGTGTTCCGCTTTCCAGTGCGTCTTGCAGGTCGGTAAGGTTCCCGATGTGCGCGCTGCGCAAAATGCCCAGTTCCGTCGAAAACCGGCTGGCGTACACGTCGACTCCCCAGCGGTCGTGCTGATAGCCCGCGGCGGCCGTCAGGTTCAATTCTTTCACGCCTGTGTTCGACAGAAGGTACGTGGGCGCGCGCCAGTCGCCGGTCCGTTTGCCCGAGCCCTGGATGCGCCAGCCAAATCCCTCCAGGCGGTTGAGGCCGCCTTCGAGCGAAGCGGAGGCCGCGCCCCCACGGCTGTTCGAAAAGCCGATCAGATTGGCCTCGCCGTGCAGGCCCGCTTCGGTCGGCAGGGTAGGCGGATTGACGACGATGGCACCGCCCACGGCCTCGGGACCGTAGCGCACCGCCGAAGCGCCTTTTACAACCTTGAGTTCGTTGGCCAGAAACGGGTCAATTTCGGGTGCGTGTTCGGTACCCCAGCGTTGGCTTTCGAGGCGTACGCCGTTGTTGATCAGTTGAATGCGGTTGCCGTACAGGCCCTGAATCACCGGCTTGAAAATCGTCGGTCCTGTTTGCAGTACGCTGACGCCGGGCAGACGCGTCAGGGCTTCGCCAAGGGCTTGGCCGCGGGTTTCCTGCAAGGTGCGCCCGGTCAGAGTAACTTCTGTTTGCACAGGTGCGATGGGCACGGGCCGCGTCGAGATTACCACTTCCTGCAACAGTTCGGCGTGGTGCTCCAGCCGAAATACAAACGAAGAGTCGGAGGTAAGCTGAAGGGTGCGGTCCAGCGGCTTGCACCCGATATGACTTACGGTGATGTGGTACGTGCCCGGGCACAGGCCTGTCAGTTGAAAACGACCCTCGGCATCGGCCGAAGCGCCTTTGCCCGTATCGTGGATATAAAGGGTTGAAAATTCCAGCACCGAGCCGTCGTGCTCGTCCAGGACTTGTCCGGAAATCGACAGCCGACACTCGGCAGAAGAAGACTGAGCCGTCGCGGGCCGTGACCAGCCCCACAAGAGTAACAGAACAAGCGCAGCTCCGACGGCTCGACCCGCAGGCAGGGATGTGTTACGTAACCAACTTTTCATGAAGCGATGCTTGTCCTGTACAGCAAATATACATGCAACGTGAGTAAATGCAACAAGGTTGCAAAAGAAAAAGAATTTCAAGTTCAACACTACCGCCCGACGTCTCAGCCCAAAAACAACTGCGTGGGGGAGAGGCAGAAGTGATCAAGACAGAAATTTTCATCCCTGCGGCAGCTTTACTAGCTTGGGTGCATGCACACATCTCACGACGAACCCCAACTTCACGGCACGCCTACGGGCCTGGGGCGGTATCAGGACTACCTGGCCGAGTTTGTTTACGGCGGCATCGACGGCAGCATCACCACCTTTGCCGTAGTGGCCGGTTCGGCCGGAGCGGGGCTGGATTCCTCCATCATCCTGATTCTGGGGTTTGCCAACCTGCTGGCCGATGGTTTTTCCATGTCGGTCGGGAGTTACCTGTCGCACCAGGCCGAGCGGGATGCCTACGAAAAAAATCGCCAGATCGAATACGATGAGGTCGATCAGCTTCCGGAACAGGAACGCGACGAGATTCGGGAAATCTACCGTGGCAAAGGGTTCGAAGGCGAGCTTCTGGAGAAGGTGGTCGAGGTGATTACGGCCGATCGTGACCGTTGGGTCAACGTGATGATGAAAGAAGAACTGGAGATGATTCCGTCGAACAAGCCGGCCCTGGGCATGGCGCTGGCTACGTTCGTCGCCTTTGTCATCGTGGGGTTTATTCCCCTGTTGGTGTACGTGCTCGACTACGCGTTCACCATAGAAATAGCCCGGAGGTTCGAAATTTCCTCCGGGCTTACCTTAATTGCGTTCGCACTGATTGGTTTCTTTAAAAGCCGCGTCAACGAAAAACGTGCGTGGCGTGGCGTGCTCGAAACGGTGCTGTTGGGTGTCACCGCAGCTGTGGTGGCCTACGCCGTAGGCCACCTGCTGGAACACTGGCTGGCAGGTTAGTCGGCCATGACGGCTTCGGCTTTCGGGCGTACCGAAGCCACTGCCGGAACCGGCTTGCCTAACTCTTTTAGCAGACGCGCGTGCGAACGGATGGCCTTCAGGAACGTGGGCTGATCGTGGTACGGCAGGTCGAACTCGGCCGCCGTCGCCTTCACAATTTCCGAGAGGGGCCGGTAGTGAATGTGGTTGATGTTGGGGAACAAATGGTGTTCTACCTGATAGTTCAGGCCGCCGACATACCAGGACAAAAGACGGTTTTTGCGGGAAAAATTAGCGGTAGTCACCAACTGGTGAATGGCCCATTGGTTTTCGATGCAGCCTTCGGCGTTCACCTGCGGGTGGAGGGTTTCTTCTACCACGTGCGCCGTCTGAAACACCAGGCTCAGAATCAGCCCCGCTGTCAGGTGCATGGTCATGAAACCGATCAGAAACTGCCACCACGTAATGTCGAGCAGCACCAGCGGCAGCACCACCATGTAGGCTACGTAGAGCAGCTTGGTCAGGATAATCACCCCGACTTCGACCGAGGCATTGGCGCGTTGCTTGGCCGTGAGGCCCATTTTATTGTAGCGCGTAATCTTGATAAAATCTTTGAACAACACCCACGACAGCGTCACCAGCCCATAAAGCATAAAGGCGTAGATGTGCTGGTAGCGGTGCAGGTAGTAATGCGGCGCGTGGGGCGAAAGCCGCACGATGATGCCGGCATCGAGGTCTTCGTCCATCTCGTGGATGTTGGTATAGGTATGGTGCAACACGTTGTGCTGAACTTTCCAGGTAAAGGCATTGCCGCCGATCACGTTCAGGCTATAGCCAAAAAAACGGTTGATCCAGGCGTGGTCCGAGAGGGTGCCGTGGTTGGCGTCGTGCATCACCGCCAGGCCAATGCCCGCGATGCCCAGCCCCATCACCAACGCCAGCAACCACATCACACCGAGTGGGAATGCGCCGGAAATGATCATGAAGTAAGGAACAAAATAGAGCGCGAACATGACGATCGTTTTCAAGATCACCTTCTCGTTGCCTTTTTGCGAGAGGTTGTGATCACGGAAATACTGATCAACACGTTTACGCAGGATAGGAAAAAACTCGGTTTTTTGAGAAGAGACAAAGCGAACTTTGGAATTCATGTAGGTGTGATTAAACAGAAACTAAGGATTTATTGGAATAGGCTGTAGGTCGAGTCCTGCCAAATTAGATAAATAAAATTCAAGGATAGAACATCAGAAGGCCAATTCCTTAAAAAGAATGCTGAAACTGAGTAAGAATCAGAAGAGAAACGAAAGGAATAAGGTTCCCTTGCCAAAACAGGTTTATTTATTTTCTCCAAAGCAGCCGCTCTTCATCATGGCCTCGGGGCTAGGTGTAAGGAAGTCGCTGTTCGGGCGGCTTTCAGGGGCGAAACGTCCGTAAAACACCGGACTTTTGGCTGGAAAGCGTTAGCGCCTTGTCGGGGCAGGAACAAGTAGAATCCGAATGGAGAGTGTTTGATTATCAGGGAGATGCGTCTGGTGCTCGGCCTTGCGGGGAGAGGAGGGTGCTTCCCGAGAGGTAATTTTTTCTGGAAAAATGGTGGCGTGGTCATCTCAGGCGAAGTTCCTGATCGTCTTTTAACGCCAGACCCGTGAGTTTACGCCGGAACGCTTCTCGCAACAAGTAATGAAGTTTTTCGGCGGCGGCAGTGGGAGGCAGCCCCTCGGGGCGCACGTTCGAAATGCAGTTGCGCTTCTCGTCGGTAATGCCGGGGTGGGGCTGGTACGTAAAATAGATGCCCATGCTGTTGGGCGCACTGAGGCCGGGCCGTTCGCCGATCAGCACCACCACGAGCCGGCTGCCCAACTGCACGGCAATTTCGTCGCCGATGGCCACGCGTCCCTGGGTGACGAGGCACAGCGGTCCTACCCGCAGACCCTCCTGAATCAAAAGCGGTAACAGGGTTTCCAGAAACGGAAACGCGTTTTCGGCCACGGCATAGGACGACAGCCCATCGGTCACCACGAAACATACGTCCGAAGGGGCCGCACATTGGCTAAGGGCTTCGTCGGCCGTTTCTTGCAGCTTCCGCCCTAAATCGGGACGACGCAGGTAGTCGGCCCGGTCGGTGGCCTGGCTGCGCAGCGACAGCACACTCAATCCGAGCGGCTCAAGTTGTTTGCGCATCGCTTTGAGGTCGAACGCCGACCAGACCGCATCGCGGGCGCGGGCGTGGGCCAACTGAAACGAGAGCCACGGCGTGGAAGGCAGGCTGCCACCGGCCCGGCCCAGGGCAATGCGGGCGGCGGTAAACGCGCGCAAATGCTCCCATCCGTCTTCCGTATGCATCGTCGTTTTTACGAGGGTGAGGTGAGCCCCGCCAGCAGATGGTGGTGAGGCGGAATGGAACGTAACTGAAGTTGGGGCGTCATGATCTCCATGCGCTGTAGCCACGCTTCGAATTCGGGCGCGGGGCGGAGGCCCAACAACTGGCGCACGTACAGAGCATCGTGAAAAGAGGTGCTCTGGTAGTGGAGCATCACGTCGTCGGCACCCGGCACGCCGATAACGAAGTTGCACCCCGCCGTCGCCAGCAGGGTCAACAGACCGTCCATGTCGTCCTGGTCGGCTTCGGCGTGGTTGGTGTAACATACGTCGCAGCCCATCGGCAGGCCGAGCAGTTTGCCACAAAAGTGATCTTCCAGGCCCGCGCGCGTGATCTGTTTGCCATCGTAGAGGTATTCCGGACCGATAAACCCCACCACGGTATTCACCAACAGGGGCTTGAACTGCCGGGCGACGGCGTAGGCACGGGCCTCGCAGGTTTGCTGATCGACTCCGTGGTGCGCTCCGGCCGAAAGACTGCTGCCTTGTCCGGTTTCGAAATACATCACGTTTTGCCCGGTAGTTCCCCGGTGCAGGGACAGCGCCGCTTCGTAGGCTTCCTGTAGCATCGCGAGCGAGACACCGAAGCTGCGGTTGGTCGCCTCGGTGCCGCCGATGGACTGAAAAACCAGATCGACCGGTGCCCCGCTTTCCAGCAAGGGGAGGGTGGTCGTCAGGTGTGCCAATACGCACGTCTGTGTCGGGACATCGAACCGTTCGCGGATTTCGTTCATCATCTCCAGCAAGCGCCGGACCGTCCGGGGCTGGTCGGTGGCCGGATTGACCCCGATGACCGCATCGCCGCAGCCGTACAACAGGCCGTCGAGGATCGAAGCTGCGACGCCCCGCAGGTCGTCGGTCGGGTGGTTGGGCTGCAGGCGCGTCGCGAAATGACCATGTTGCCCCAACGTATTGCGGAACTGCGTGACCACCTCGCACTTGCTGGCAACCAGCACCAGATCCTGCAAGCGCATGAGCTTACTGACGGCGGCCACCATTTCGGGGGTGAGACCGGGAGCCAGCCTTTGCAATGCGGTCGTGGTGGCGGCCGACGACAGCAGCCAGTTGCGGAAATCGCCTACCGTCATGTGGGCGACCGGCGCAAATGCCTCCGCATCGTGCGTGTCCGCAATGAGGCGCGTCACCTCATCGGTTTCGTACGGAATCAGCTCCTCCTGCAAAAAGCGCTTCAGTGGCAACGCGGCCAGGCACATTTGTGCCGCGACCCGTTCTACACTCCGTTGCGCCGCAATGCCCGCCAGCTCGTCGCCGGAACGGCGGGGCGAGGCCTTGGCCATAACCGTTTTCAGGTCCGGAAAACGGTACACATGACCCGCTACAGTATGTTGATACGCCAAAAGGGTTGACAGTTAATGCGTTACAAATTAGCACGAGCCGGAAGCCGCCTGACGTGGTGGGAAGCGGGGAGCAACTCTTCGGAAGCTCACTTGCGCATAAGCGTGCCTAAGTCACTCATTTCCAGGAAAATAATATCCGAAAGATACGCCATTGTAGGCGTTGGTCGAGGTTGGCAAAATAAAAAATTACCAAACAGAACCCTAGCTGATAAAAGTAATTGAACAGCTTTGGGTAAACACACATAAAATTTTGTTTATTGTATTATTTAGTAATAACTTACATGTCCTTAGAAAATAACACCAGGCAGCATTGCATTTTTGAAGAACGAATAGCGGTATTCAAAGCTTTGTACGGCCTTGTCTCTTATGTTCGCGGGAGGAACGAGAGAAGAAAGGGGTTTTCTGGTATTGTACAATAGTAAGAAAGCGCGCTAAGTCGCTTGGTTGCAATTATTGCAAAATATCGTAACACGCAGAACTTTGTGAGCCTGTTTCCTGTAATGGGGTTGCATACCTTGCAACCGACTACACGATTATTCGCAAAAATATTAATCTTGTCGTCTATTGGTGCAATTGTAAAATAGCCCTATCTTAGAGTTTTTTCTGCGGTATTACACCAAGTTCTGAAAGGCGGCATTGTCGCCTTTATTGTCCCGGTACCACCACCACGCTGGGCCTCAGGTTTATGTATAGTCGTATAACGTAATATTTACATGAAAGAAAATGAAGTCAAGTCTCTTTATGTACCCGAGCTGGAGCATGACTCATGCGGGATTGGGTTTACAGCACACCTAAAGGGACAAAAGTCGCATGGGATTGTTCGCGATGCGTTGCAGATGCTCGAGAACATGGAACACCGTGGGGCATGTGGCTGTGATGCAGAATCGGGCGATGGTGCAGGGATTCTCATTCAGGTGCCTGATGCGTTCTTTCGGGCGGTGCTGGGTGAGAAAGGAATCGAACTGCCCGCATTCGGCTCGTATGGCGTGGGAACCATTTTTTTCTCTAAGCAGGAAGCTACTCGCGAAGAGTGCCGTGCTTTGTTGAACAAGTACCTGGACGATTTGGGACTTGAGTTGATCGCGTACCGGGTGGTGCCGACCAACCCCAAGCCCGTTGGCCCGACGGCGTTAAAGGTGGAGCCGTGGATCGAGCAGATTTTTGTAAAACCCAAAACGGCGCTCGACGCCGAAACGTTAGAACGTAAGCTGTTCATCCTCAAGAACTACGCTTCGCACATGATCCAAAAGACGGTGCAGGCCAAAGAGGATGACTTCTTTTATATCGCCTCGTTTTCGCACCGCATCATCGTCTACAAAGGACAACTCCGGACGGGACAGGTGGGCGCGTATTACCTCGACCTGCGCGACGAGCGCCTGACGTCGGCCCTGGCGATGGTGCACTCGCGCTTTTCGACTAACACCTTCCCGAAGTGGAAACTGGCGCAGCCGTTCCGCTACATGGCGCACAACGGAGAGATCAATACGATCCGCGGCAACGTCAACTGGATGAAGTCGAAAGAAGTGCTGTTCGAATCGTCGAATTTTACGAAGGAAGAGCTGATGATGCTGGCGCCGATTTGCGACGCGGCCGACTCCGACTCTGCCAACCTCGACAACATCGTGGAAATGCTGACGCTGAGTGGCCGTTCGCTGCCGCACGTCATGATGATGCTGATTCCGGAAGCATGGCAGGAACATCCGGAAATGGACCCTCAAAAGCGGGCTTTCTACGAATACCACGCTTCCCTGATGGAGCCCTGGGACGGCCCCGCCTCGGTCTGCTTTACCGACGGAGAGATGGTCGGCGCTACGCTCGACCGCAACGGGCTGCGTCCCTCGCGCTACTGCCTCACGTCCGACGACGTGCTGGTGATGGCGTCTGAAGCCGGTGCTCTGCCGGTCGATCCGGCCAAAGTCGTTTCGAAAGGACGCTTGCAGCCCGGTCGTATGTTTGTAGCCGACCTGAAAGCCGGTCGCATCATTTCCGACGAAGAGCTGAAGCGGGACATCTGCTCACGCGAACCGTATCAGCAGTGGCTCGACGAAAATAAAGTGCGCCTGGAAGAACTGACACCGGCCGAAGTGGCCACGGAACAGTTCGACGGACAAGATCTTTTCAAACAGCAGCTGGTGTTCGGGTTTACGGCCGAAGACCTGAAGCAGATTCTGCATCCGATGGCCACCGGCGCGAAAGAACCGGTAGGCTCGATGGGCGCCGATACGCCTCTGGCCGTGCTTTCTGACCAAAGCCAGCACCTGTCGCACTACTTCAAGCAGATGTTTGCCCAGGTCAGCAACCCGCCGATCGACTCCATTCGCGAGCGCTTGGTGATGTCGCTCCAGGCCAGCATCGGACCGTCTAAGAACATTCTGGCCGCTTCGCCGGAGCACTGCCGTCAGATTGCGCTGCAGCAGCCGGTGTTAAGCAACGAGCAGCTCAATACGCTGAAGTACATCGATCACCCGCATTTCCGGACCTACGTACTCAAAACACTGTTCCCCGCTACGGACGAACCCGGTGTTCTGGAAGCCGCCGTCGATCGGATCTGCGAGGAGGCCGAAGCTGCGGTCAACGAAGGGTACAATATTCTGATTCTTTCAGATCGTGGTTCTGATGTCGAAAACGCGCCGATTCCGTCGTTGATGGCGGCCGGAGCGGTGCATCACCACCTGATTGAAAAGCGCCTTCGGACCCAAACCGGACTGGTGGTGGAAGCGGGCGACGTTCGCGAGACGCACCACTTTGCTACCCTGATCGGTTACGGGGTCGGTGCGGTGAACCCGTACCTGACGCTCGATACTATTGAGTCGTTTGAGCAGGACGGCCTTTTCCCCGAAGCGTTGGACGCCACTCAGGCCAAGAAGAATTACATCTACGCCGTAGGAGCAGGTTTGTTGAAAATCTTCTCCAAAATGGGCATCTCGACGCTGCAGTCTTACAAGGGGGCGCAGATTTTCGAGGCGCTGGGCGTTAACAAAACCGTGATCGACAAGTGTTTCCGGGGAACCATCTCCCGGATCGAAGGCATGGGCTTCGACGAGCTGGCCAAAGAGGTGCTGATGCGCCATCGCATGGCCTATCCGCCGGCCCATCTGGCTCCGCAGCCGCGCACGCGTCTGGAGGTCGGTGGCCTTTATCAGTGGAAACGGACCGGTGAGTTCCACCTGTTCAATCCCGAGACCATTCACTTGTTGCAGCACTCTACGCGTTCGAATAAGTACGACATCTACAAAAAATACGCTCGCGCCATCAACGAGCAGGTCGAAAAAGCCTGCACGCTGCGCGGCCTACTGGAATTCAAAGCCGACCGCACTTCGATTCCGATCGATGAAGTAGAGCCGGCCGAGAACATCTACAAGCGTTTCGCCACGGGAGCCATGTCGTTCGGGTCTATCTCGCACGAAGCGCACTCTACGCTGGCCATTGCCATGAACCGCATCGGCGGCAAAAGCAACAGCGGCGAAGGGGGCGAAGACGAAATTCGTTTCGAGCGCAAAGCCAACGGCGATTGGGAGCGTTCGGCCATCAAACAGGTGGCATCGGGTCGCTTCGGCGTGACGAGCAATTACCTGACCAACGCGGCTGAGCTGCAGATCAAAATGGCCCAGGGCGCCAAGCCGGGTGAAGGCGGACAGTTGCCGGGCCATAAAGTCGACGAATGGATCGGGCGCGTACGGCACTCTACGCCGGGCGTGGGGCTGATTTCGCCGCCGCCGCACCACGACATCTACTCGATCGAAGATCTGGCTCAGCTCATCTACGATCTGAAAAACGCCAACCGCGAAGCGCGCATCAACGTGAAACTCGTCTCTGAAGCCGGGGTGGGCACCATTGCCGCCGGAGTTTCGAAGGCGCACGCCGACGTGATTCTGATTTCGGGCCACGACGGCGGAACGGGCGCATCGCCCCTTTCGTCCATCCGCCATGCGGGTATTCCGTGGGAAATCGGCCTGTCGGAAGCACATCAGACGCTCGTAAAGAACGATCTGCGCAGCCGCGTGACGCTCCAGACCGACGGACAAATTCGTACGGGCCGCGACATCGCCATCGCCATCATGCTGGGTGCCGAAGAGTTCGGCGTGGCTACGGCCGCCCTGGTGGTGGAAGGCTGTATCATGATGCGGAAGTGTCACCTGAACACCTGTCCGGTCGGTGTGGCTACCCAGGACCCGGAACTGCGCAAGCTGTTTACGGGTGATCCTGACCACGTGGTGAATCTGTTCCAGTTCCTGGTGCAGGACCTGCGCGAGATTATGGCGGAACTGGGCTTCCGTACGGTAGACGAAATGGTCGGTCAGGTGCAATGCCTCAAGATGCGCGACAACATCGACCACTGGAAAATTAAAAACCTGGACCTGAGCCCCATCCTGGCGAAAGAAAGCGCCGGATCGGAAGTAGGCATTTACAAGCAGATGGAACAGGATCACGGCATCGAGTACGTGCTTGACCGTCGGTTGATCGAAGCCGCCCAGCCGGCCCTGGAAAACATGGAAGCCGTTTATTCGGAGTTTGAGATCATCAACACCGATCGTTCGACGGGTACAATGCTCTCCAACGAAATTTCGAAGCGCTACGGAAGCGGTGGTTTGCCGAGCGGCACCATCCACCTGAAATTCCGCGGGTCGGCGGGTCAAAGTTTCGCGGCGTTTTCCGCACCGGGCATTCACTTCGAAGTGGAAGGCGAAGCCAATGATTACTTCGGCAAGGGACTGTCGGGCAGCCGCCTGGTGATTTACCCCGACCGGACGTCGCAGTTCAAAGCCAGCGAGCAGATCATCATCGGGAACGTGGCGTTTTATGGCGCTACATCCGGCGAAGCCTACATCCGCGGGCAGGCCGGCGAACGTTTCTGCGTCCGCAACTCCGGCGTGAAAGCCGTCGTCGAGGGCGTCGGTGACCACGGTTGCGAGTACATGACCGGTGGCCGCGTGGTGGTGCTGGGCGAGACCGGACGCAACTTCGCGGCAGGGATGAGTGGCGGGGTCGCCTACATCTACGATCCGCACGAGAACTTCCCGTCGCAGTGCAACAAAGAGCTGGTCGAGCTGGAAGCTCTGGAAGAAGAAGACAAAGAACTGGTTCGCGAACTGGTCGAAAACCACGCCATGTATACCGAGAGCGCGCTGGCGCAAGGCCTCCTGGAAAACTGGGAAAAAGAGATCGGTAGTTTTATTAAAGTAATGCCACGCGAGTACAAAGCCGTACTGCAGCGTCGCCGTCAACAACAAGAAGAAGTACTTAAAAAGGTAGAAGCATCATGGGAAAACCAAGGGGATTCATGGAGTTCGAACGGGAACTCCCTGCAGCCAAAGAACCGCATGAAAGGATTAACGACTATCAAGAAATCTATCTAGAGTTTCCGGAAGAACGCTCGCGGCAACAAGCTGCGCGCTGCATGGACTGTGGCGTTCCTTTCTGCCACAACGGCTGCCCTTTGGGAAATAACATTCCTGATTTTAACGACGCTGCGTACCGCGGCGAATGGGCGGAAGCCATCCAGATTCTGGACATGACCAACAATTTCCCGGAATTTACGGGGAGAATTTGCCCGGCCCCCTGCGAGGGTTCGTGCGTGTTGGGCATCAACAAGCCACCGGTTGCCATCGAGCACATCGAGAAGACCATCGCCGAAAAAGCGTTTGAGCACAACCTGATTGTGCCCAAGCCACCAGCGACTCGTACGGGCAAAAAAGTGGCCGTGATCGGTTCCGGCCCGGCCGGATTGGCCGCGGCTTCGCAACTGAACCGCGCCGGGCATACGGTCACCGTGTTCGAACGTTCCGACAAAATCGGAGGATTGCTGATTTACGGGATTCCCGACTTCAAACTGGAAAAGTGGGTGGTCGATCGCCGTGTCGATGTGATGCGTCAGGAAGGGGTAGCGTTCCGCACCAACACCAACGTGGGTGTGGACATCACCGGCGAAGAGCTGAAACAGCAATTCGATGCGGTGGTCATTTGTGCGGGTTCTACGGTACCGCGCGACCTGCCGATTCCGGGGCGTCAGTTCAAAGGCGTTCACTTCGCGATGGATTTCCTGACGCAGCAGAACCGCCGCGTAACGGGCCATGGTGATCCGAAACCCGCTCATCTGCAAGGGTGGGAAACCTGGCAGGAAGACATCCTGGCAACCGACAAGCACGTGGTGGTGATCGGCGGTGGCGACACCGGCTCCGACTGTGTAGGCACCTCGAACCGTCATCGGGCCGCTTCGGTCACGCAAATTGAGCTCTTGAGCAAGCCGCCGGAGTCGCGTCCTGAAGACAACCCCTGGCCGCTCTGGCCGATGGTGCTGCGGACGTCTTCTTCGCACGAAGAAGGTGGCGAACGTCGCTGGTCCATTCTGACAAAAGAGTTTGTCGGCGATGCCGAAGGCAACGTCAAAGGGCTTCGTCTGGTCGACATCGAATGGAAGAAAGACGAAGCAACCGGTCGCCCGAAATTTGTCGAAGTAGAGGGCACCGAACGCAAAATTCCCTGTGATCTGGCACTGCTGGCCGTTGGTTTCCTGCACACGCAGAAGGGCGGCATTCTGGAAGAACTGGGTATCGAGCAGGATGAGCGCGGGAACATCAAAGCGCGTGGGTACCAAACCAACGTGGACGGTGTTTTCGCTGCCGGAGACGCCCGCCGAGGGCAGTCGCTGGTAGTGTGGGCCATCTCGGAAGGCCGTGAGGCCGCTCGGGAGGTCGACAAATACCTGATGGGAACTACCATGCTGCCTTCGCGCGATAAATCGCTGCTACAGGCCAACGCCTAAGCTCCGCATAGAGCATCCATAAAACAAAAAAGCTGTGCTTCGAAAGAGGCACAGCTTTTTTTATAGAAATCAAGCAATTCGCGGAGGAAAAAGTAGCGGAGCCTGTTACTTGCCCGCGCCTCCTGAGTGCACACCGCACGCGAACGCATGCTGTTTTATCCTTACGCTTCCTGTTCTACCTGCTTCACCAGCTGGATGTTAGCGATCAGTTTCACTTCGTCGCTGACCACAATGCTGCCCGCTTCGGTTACACCGTTCCAGGTCAGGCCAAACTCTTTGCGGTTGATTTTTCCATTGATCTCGAAACCCGCTTTCTGGTTACCGTAGAAGTCGGTCGTTTGACCGCCGTATTCTACGTTCAGGGTAACGGGCTTTGACACGTCGCGGATCGAAAGCGTACCGTGCAGTTTGTACGTATCGTCCGAAACCTTTTCGATCGACGTCGATTCGAACGTCATCTGCGGGTAGTTGGCGGCATCGAAGAAGTCGGCTGACTTCAGGTGCGCGTCGCGCTGCTCCTGCCCGGTGTTGATGCTGTCGATGTTGACCGAGAACAAAATCTGTGCAGTGGTCCAGTCGCTCTCTTCCGTAGTTACCTTCCCGTCATAAATGCTGAAGTGTCCGGTTACCGTGGAAATTACGAGGTGCTTTACTTTGAATTGTACCTCGGAGTGCGTGGGGTCGATGGTCCAAGTTGTCTTGCTCATAGTGGTATCTATTAGGGGTTTGACGATAAAGTGAATTTCAATGACACAAATATATGTATAAACATTGAATGTACGTACATTATATGTAAAAATATTTTTTCGCTCAAAATCAGATACGCAGTTCGGCGGCAGGATGATTCGGCAGAAATGCAATAACCCTTCTCAGAGTCAGCCGTTTATGTGAGTGATTGTCCATACACACACTTTTTATGAACACCACTTTTTCAATCGGAGCATGTGCGGTGGCCGCCATGCTTCTGTTCCAGTGCAAATCGCAGGAATCGAACGTAGACAAAGAACTGGTCAATGATACCACGGCCACAGCGCAGGTAAAAACCGAAGTCGGGGAGGTGACGCTTCCGCCGCCGTACCAGACCGAATCGGTGCACAACGAAGGGAAAGTCATCGGTTGGCCGGAAGGGCAGACGCCCCAGGCGCCGGCCGGTTTCGTCGTAAAAAAATACGTTGAAGGGTTGGAGCACCCACGCTGGACGTATCAGGCACCGAACGGCGACGTGTTGGTGGCCGAATCCAATACGAAGAACAGCGCCGACCGCATCACGCTGTTGCGTGGCCTTAAAGCCGACGGTACCCCCGAGTTGCAAAAAACCTTTCTGGAGGACCTGAATCAGCCTTTTGGAATGTTGATTCTGAAAGAGTATTTCTACGTGGCGAACACAGACGGTCTGTATCGCTATCCTTACCAAGAAGGGCAGACGCAACTCGCTGCCAACACCGGTGAGAAAATTCTAGAACTGCCCGCCGGTGGGTACAACAATCACTGGACGCGGAATCTGCTCGCCAGCCCCGACGGCTCGAAGATTTACGTTTCGGTCGGTTCGGCCAGTAACGTCGCCGAACACGGCATCGAAGAGGAAGAACGTCGCGCCAACATCTTACAGATCAACCCGGACGGCTCGGGCGAAGTAGTGTACGCCAGTGGCCTGCGGAACCCGGTCGGCATGGACTGGCAACCGAATTCCAACGAATTGTGGACCGCCGTGAACGAGCGCGACGAGTTGGGTGACGATCTGGTGCCCGACTACTTGACCAGTGTAGAACAAGGCGCCTTCTACGGCTGGCCGTATGCGTACTTTGGTCAGCACGTCGATCCGCGCCGGAAGGGCGAGCGGCCTGATCTGGTAGAAAAAACCGTAGTGCCCGACGTGCCGCTGGGCTCGCACACGGCTTCGCTGGGACTGGCTTTTTACGACCAGTCGGCTTTTCCGGCCAAGTACCGGAACGGTGCGTTTGTGGGGCAGCATGGTTCGTGGAACCGCGCTCAGTTGTCGGGCTACAAGGTCGTTTTTGTGCCGTTTGCGAACGGAGCGCCGACCGGAGCACCGGAAGATTTTCTGACCGGATTTGTTGCCGATGCTGCCGATAGCAAAGTGCACGGCCGCCCGGTAGGAGTGACGGTGCTGCAGGATGGCTCCATGCTGGTCAACGACGACGATGCCAACATCATCTGGCGGGTAAGCGCCGAGTAACCTAAAAACACGTGCGATGTAAGTAGGCCGGAAAGTTGCTTTCCGGCCTTTTTTGTGGACTTCGGTCGCCAAGGCACAGTTCTTGTTTGGTTTAGGCGTTCACCTCTACCTCCTGTAAGCCATGAAAAACCGTACCCTTCTCGCTTGTTTCTCACTTTTAGTTTTGTTCTCCTCTTGCCAGCGTTCCCTCGACGACGATGACCTCATTTTCCGGGGCGACTGGAGTTCGCGTACGTACGCGTTGCAAATTTTCAGCAACGGCTACGGCGTCTGCAACACGCGCAAATGGGGCGGCCTCACCTGCGAAGGCTACGTCAAAATCCGCGACCGGCATCTGGTTTTCGTCAGCAACACCGACGACTCCACGCTGGATCGAAAGCGCTTTCGGATTGATCAGCGGCCTACCGTCGATGCCGACGGCGTGGTGTACATGGAATTGAGTGGAGAGCGCTTCGAGCGGCATTGAGCGGTGCAACCGCCCCGGTGCCAAATGGTACACGTAACATATCCGTAACCAGTCCGGGGCGGCATGTCGGTCTGAATTCCTGTACCTTTGTGTTGAATTTATTCGGACGCAGGTTTGTTGAACAGACCGACCATAACGGTTTGCGTCCCGATTTCGTACATAAAAACGCACAACGCGGATTTATTCCTGATCCGGCCGATCGTGCCGGGCTTCATCCATATAATTCTTTATGAATCATTCTAACGGTATCCTGATCCGCCAGGGAGAGGAAAAAGACATTGACGCGGTTTACCAGTTAGTCGAAGAACTGGCCATTTACCACAAGCACGACCCCAACTACATCATCAACTCGCCGGAGCAGATGCGGGAAGATGCCTTCGGCGAAAACCGCTACTTCCGCTTCTTTGTCGCGGAAGAAAATGGCCACATCGTTGGGGCCACCATCTACTATTACATCTACTCTACCTGGAAAGGCAAAAGCCTTTACCTGGAAGACCTGATCATCACGGAGTCGCACCGGGGGCGAGGCATCGGAAAGTTGTTCATGCAGGCGCTGGCCCATCAGGCCGTGAAAAACGGCGCCAGCAAAATGAAGTGGCAGGTCGCCGAAGACAACGCCTCGGCCATTCGGTTCTACGAGCGTGTCGCCGCCGATTTCGATCCCGAATGGATCAACTGCGAACTGAATCGCGAGCAGCTGGAATCCTTAAGCGGCCTGTCGATTCTGTCGGCGTAACCTCTTCGGTTATAAACCTTATAGGAAGATCGTGGCGTGGCGCTGCGATCTTTTTTTGTGCCCATCCGGCGCGGTCCGATAACTTTGGCGCATGGTAGTATCGTGCGATGCCGTCACCGTCAGCCGAGCGGGTGTGACCTGGCTCCCTCCGGTTTCCTGGCAACTACAACCTGGCGAACATTGGGTGATTCGCGGCGACAACGGCGCCGGAAAAACGACGCTGTTACGCGTCATCGCCGGGAAACTGACGCCCACCCACGGACACGTCGCGTACGCGTTTGTGACGGAACACGATTGGGAGGCGCGCTACCGGCAGGTCCGCGCGCACGTGGTCTACCTGCCCGCCCATGCCTTTGCCGTAGGGCAGTCGTCGCTTTACTACCAGCAGCGTTATTACGCCACCGGCAACGAAGACGTCCCGACGGTCGAGTCATTTCTGGGCGACCTGGTGGAGGCCGTCCGCCGCCTAGGACATGATCATTTCGACCTGACACCACTGTTGCCCCTTAAGGTCACGTACCTCTCGAACGGACAGTTGCGCAAGCTGATTTTGCTGCGTGCGCTGGCAGCCCAGCCGCATTTGCTGCTGTTAGATTATCCTTACGAAGGCTTGGACGAACCGAGCCGCGCCGACCTGAATCGGTTGCTGGAGGGTGTCGTTGCCGCCAGCCAGACGCAACTTGTGCTGACGGATCATCACCACCACCTGCCGTCTTTTATCAACCGTACGCTGGTGCTCGACAAGCCTTCGGGCACGACGCCGCCGCAGAGTAACGGCGTTTTGCCCCCCGTTGCCGTGGCCGGAGCACCCATTGTGAAGCTCACCGACATCCGGCTGCAATACGGCGAAAAGATACTCTTGGCAGGATTCCACTGGACCATCCGGCAAGGGGAAAAATGGGTGCTGATGGGGCCGAACGGCAGTGGAAAAAGTACGATTCTGGCCTTGCTGAATGCCGACAGTCCGCAGGGCTATCACAACCAGGTGGAGCTGTTTGGCCGACCGCGCGGCACCGGCGAGTCGATCTGGGACATCAAACGGCGGATCAACTTTCTGGCTCCGGAGCTGCTGACCTACGGCTATGCCAATACGCCTCGGAACCAACCCGTCGCGGCGTTTCTGCAGCAACGCACCCTGGCCGTCCATACCGAACCGGTCGCCGAGGCACGCTGGCAAGCGATGCTGGCGTGGTTCGGCCTGGAGGCGTTGTGGCGCCAAACCATGGCGTCGGTTTCGACCGGACAGTTTCAGGTGCTGCTGTTGATCAAGGCATTTGCCGTGCCACGCGACCTCTACATCCTCGACGAACCGTTTCAGTACCTTGACCCTACTCACAAACAACAGGCGTTTCGGTTTGTGCAGCATTACCTGCCTGCCGAAGCGGCCCTGATTTTGGTCAGTCATTATCACCACGACGTGCCCGACTACGTAACCCTTTGGAAGCGAATCGGGTACGAATCGGAAAATCCCCCTCAACCCCACTAAAATCTGCGGATGATCAAAGGAATTATTTTCGACATGGACGGATTGCTCGTCGATTCGGAGCCGCTCTGGCGCAAGGCTGAAGTCGCCATTTTCAATCCCCTCGGCGTGCCGCTGACGGAAGAAATGTGCATCCAGACCATGGGACTGCGCATCGACGAAGTCGTGACTTACTGGCATGCGCGCTATCCCTGGGAGAGTCCTTCCAAGGAGGCAGTCGTGGAACAGATCGTCGCGGCGGTCGAAGCCCTGATGCTGGCCGAAGGCAAGCCGATGCCCGGCGTCCAGGCCATCATCGACTTGTTCCGGAAGAAGGGGCTGCACCTGGCGGTCGCCTCCTCGTCCTACAAACGGCTGATCTATGCCTGTTTGCGGGCGTTTGAGTTAGAAGACTATTTCACCGTTATCCACTCGGCCGAAGACGAACCGTTCGGAAAGCCACATCCGGGCATCTACCTCACCGCCCTGAAAAAGCTGGGATTGGCGGCACACGAATGCCTGGCCCTGGAAGACTCGCCGAACGGCATGCTGGCGGCGGTGGCGGCGGGCATTCCGACCATCGTCGTCCCCGAAGCCTCTACGTTCGACGATCCGCGTTTCGAAAAAGCGACGCTAAAGCTTTCCAGTCTGGAGGATTTTACCGAACATCACTTTCAAACCTTATCTAACCGATCTTAGCCTATGGCCACGCATTTGTATCCGCTGACGTTCAAGACGATCTTCAAAGATAAAATCTGGGGCGGGACCAAAATCCGCGACGTATTGCACAAAGATTTTGCGCCGCTGCCCAACTGCGGCGAAACGTGGGAACTGTCGGGCGTGAAAGGCAACCTGTCGGAAGTCGCGAACGGAGCGTTGCAAGGCAAAACGCTGCCTGAGTTGATCGCAGAATACCAAGGCGAACTGGTCGGCAACAAGGTGTACGAACAACACGGCACCGACTTTCCGCTGCTGATCAAGTACATCGACGCCGCCGAAGACCTCTCGATTCAGGTACACCCGGACGATGAACTGGCCAAGAAACGGCATAACTCGTTCGGGAAGACGGAGATGTGGTACATCATGCAGGCCGACGAAGGCGCGACGCTGATCGCCGGGTTCAACCAGGACCTGACGAAAGAAAAATACCTCAACGCGCTGAACGGCGGGAAACTGACCAGCATCCTGAACGAAGAAAAAGTCGATGCGGGCGATACGTTCTTCCTGCCTGCCGGGCGGGTCCACACCATCGGGAAAGGCCTGCTGCTGGCCGAAATTCAACAGACCTCGGACGTGACGTACCGCATTTACGACTTCGACCGGGTCGACGACCAGGGAAACAAGCGTGAATTGCACACGGAACTGGCCCTCGACGCCCTCGACTTCCAGGAGACGCCCGACGCGAAAACGCATTACAAAGACGCCAAAAACGAAGGGGTCACGCTGGTGAGCTGCCCGTACTTCACAACGAACAAACTCAAGCTGGATCAGGCCCTGGACCGCGACCACTCGGGTCGTGATTCGTTCGTGATCTACATCGGTACCGAAGGCACCACCGAACTCAAAGCGGCTACCGACACCGTTTCCATCAGCAAAGGGGAAGTGTACCTGGTACCGGCCAGCCTGCCGAAGGTTACGCTCGTTCCTCAGGGCGACTCCGAGTTGCTGGAAGTGTACGTGTAGAAGGACTTTGAGGTGGTAATCGTAAGAGATTGAAGTCAGCTAAGGATTGAGATACGGCTCTGAATTCATAGATAGCCTTTTTAGATTCTTGCTAATACGTGCAAATTCGTGATCGCGACCAGTAGGATAAGTCTGGTTTATTGGCTCAAAATCAATAAGTTGTTGATAATAACAAAGAACCACTTTTCAGGACGCTTGATGCAGAAAAGTGGTTCTTTGTTTCTTTGCCCCAATGGGCTTTAATGGGTTATGCCCATAAACTAGCTCACTACGACTTCCTGCTTGTCGTCGTCGAAGGTGATTTTCTTACCGGTTTGCAGGGCCATACGGGTCATGATGTTGGCGACCGAATGGTTGTAACCCGCTTTGACCGAAGCGTTCGGCGTTTTACGGCTGCGCACGCATTCCATCCAGTTGCGCATGTGGGCGACCGTCATGTTATCGGCTCCCGTATTGGCACTCGTTTCGGCCTTGGCAGCTTCGGCCAGCGACATTTCCGGCAACAGGAACGGCTTCATGTCCATCTGCGCGGCCATGCGCTCCGACAGGCCCCCCTCCGGCGAAATCTTGTTGGTGTCGAGGTTCATCATCCCCCCGTTCGAGTAGTAGTACTCTTTTACACCACCGGCCGAGTTGTGCATGCGGGACGAGTACAGCACCTGGAAGCCTTTTGATAGGTCGTCCTGCGGGCCGTAATCGAACACGGCCGTCATCGTATCCGGGTTTTTGCGGCCGTCTTTCCACATGTAGATGCCTCCGTTGGCGGCGACGCTGCGTGGGTGGTCGTATCCCGAAAACCAGTGTACGGTATCGATCTGGTGCGACATCCACTGGCCGGGAATGCCCGACGAGTAGGGCCAGAACAAGCGGTACTCCAGGTAGTGGCGCGGGTTCCAGGCTTCGTAGGGGCGGTTCATCAGGTACCGCTTCCAGTCCGTATCCGACTCCTTGATGCCCGCCACTTCGTCGGGACGACGCCAGCGCCCGGGCTGGTTCACGTTCCAGGTCATTTCTACCATCGTGATGTCGCCGAACTTGCCGGATTTGATAAAATCGTACGCAGCCCAGTAGTTAGAGCCGCTGCGGCGCTGCGAGCCGACCTGCACGATCTTGCCGGTTCGCTCTACCGCTTCGCGGGCGGCTTTGTTGTCTTCCATCGTTTCGGCAAACGGCTTTTCAACGTACGCGTCCCGTCCGTTTTCTACCGCTTCTTTACACATCATGGCGTGCTGGAAATCGGCTGTGGAGATGATCACCGCGTCCACGTCTTTGATGTCGTACAACTCGTCGTTGTTGCGGCACTCTTTGATTTTCTTGTTGCCGGTTTTCTCTTTCAGGACGGCGAGGCCTTCGGCACGGCGCTGGTTCCAGATGTCGGAAACGGCCACGAACTGGAAATTCTGTTCCTTTGCATTCGCCATGAAGGCGGGCATCAGGGCGTCCTGAAAGCGGTGGGAGAAGCCGATGACCCCGACGTTGACGCGGTCGTTCGCCCCCAGAATGCGGGCGTAACTGCTGGCGCTCATGCTGAGGCTCAGCCCGGCGGTGCCGATGGCCGCTTTTTTCATAAAGTCGCGGCGAGATTGGGATACGTTTTTCATGATGGATAAGGGTTGTAGTGTGGGGAAGTATGGGTCAGGAAGCGGGTATCTCCCGAATTTTAATGTCGCGGTAGGCCACTAGGTTGCCGTGGTCCTGCAACAAGATGTGTCCTTTGGGCGCTTCGCCGAAGCGGCCGTTCTCGTTGTATTCGGGGGCGGCGTATTTGCTCTGGGCGACCAGTTGGCGGAACTCTTCGCTGCCGCGTTCGTATTCCAGCACTTTTTTGCCGTTCAGCCAGTGCTCTACGTGGCTGCCTTCGACCAGAATGCGCCCGGTGTTCCACTCGCCGATGGGGGCCGCCAGCTTGTCTTTTGCGGGAATCAGGTCATACAGCGAGCCGACGGTACGGTTGCCGTCGCGACCCATTTTGGCGTCGGGGTGTTTGTCGTCGTCCAGAACCTGATATTCCAGGCCAAAGGCCGAGCCGGCTGGCTTGTCGCCCGCTTCGGTCACGAAGTACTTGACGCCGCTGTTGGCCCCTTCGGTCAGCTTGAACTCAAACGTCAGCTCGAAATTGCTGTACTCTTTTTCGGTGATGATGTCGCCTCCGTTGTGTGACTCGGCACCGTCGGAAGCCAGGACGATCAGTTGACCGTCTTCCACCGTCCATCCCGAGTCGGGGAAGCTCTGGCGGTAGGCCCCGCGCCAGCCCTGGGTGGTGGCCCCGTCGAACAGAAGCGTCCAACCGGCTTCTTCTTCTTCGGGCGTGAGGATATTCTGCGAGGGAGCGCGCTCGGCGACTGGCGCGGTGGCCGTCGACGTGCTGTCGTCGGCCTCTTCGGTCGTGGTGGCGGGGCCACAGGCGAGGACTAACGCCAGCGAGGCGAGCGGGAATGAGCGAATGAACGTGAATTGCATAGCCGTAAGGCAGTCTATTGGTCGGTTAAAATTTTCGTTTCAGCGTCTTCTGGAGGTAGGTTTTGCTGATCAGTTGCGCAGCATAGGGCGTTTGGTTCGGTTGCGGCACGCGGTCCAGTTCCACGATGGCCCAGCCGTTGAATTCAAATTCGTCGATGGCCTCGAACACGGCGGGTAGATCGACCTGCCCTTGCCCCAGTTCTACAAACTCGTACGTATACTGGCCTTCTTTCAGAACCGGACGCACGTCTTTAATGTGAAAAAGCGCAATGTGAGGCGCATACTTCGCGATGGCCTCTACCGGATCGCCCCCGCCTTGCTGGTAGTGCGCCACGTCGAGCAAAATCTTCACGACGCTGGCATCGCAGCGTGACCAGAGGCGGTCGAAGTTTTCGGGTGCTTCGGCCAGGGAACCCATGTGGTTGTGAAGCACGAGCGTGACGCCCTCGTCGGCGCAGCGTTTGCCGAGGGTATTGAGCGTGTCGCTCAACAGGCGAAAATCATCGTCGGTCGGTCGGTCGCCCGATGGCTTCATGAACTCGACCACTTGCAAGTACTGGCCGCCCATCTGCTTAACAAACCGGGCATGCTCGGTGTGGAGCGCAATTTCCTGCTGTGCGCCGGCGAGGCTTTCGCACCGCACCGTGCCGCTGGAAAAAACCGGCATCTGCAAGTGGTGCTGCGCCAACAGGTCGCGCAACGTTTGCGGTTGCGTCCCGAATTCGTCGATGACGTTGGCGCGGAGTTGAATGCCCCGATACCCGAGTTGGGCGACTTCTTCTATCGCCGTATGGTCGTGTCCCTGCCAGGTGATCGCCGCACACCCCCATTGCAGTTTTGCGCGTTTCCGCAGTGCCGGAGCCGCCAGGAGGGACGGCAGCGGCAGGGACGCTAACGCCCCGGCCGCTGTCATGTGTTGTAAAAAGTCCCGACGGTTCATGCGAAAAATTAGGTTAGAGCGGACGCACCCAGATGTTGCGGAAGCTCACCGGATTGCCGTGGTCTTGTAGTTCGATCGGGCGCGCGTCCTCATGTTGCTTGTAGATCGGCAGACCTTTATACTCGGTCGGGCCCATCAGCGACACGTTGTTTTGCACCAGCACGCCATTGTGCAGCAGCGTAACTCGAGCCTGTTCGATGCAGCGCCCTTCTTTGTTGAAACGGGGAGCCATAAAGATGATGTCGTACACCTGCCATTCGCCGGGAGGACGCATGGCGTTCACGAGTGGAACGTGCTGCTTGTAAATACTCCCTGCCTGTCCGTTCGAGTACGTGCGGTTTTTGTACGAATCCAGCACCTGCACCTCATACAGGCCCATCAGGAAAACCCCACTGTTGCCGCGCCCCTGGCTAGTGCCCTGAATGTTGGCCGGCTCGCGCCACTCGATGTGCAGCTGGCAGCTGCCAAAGCCTTCTTTTGTTTTGATAATGCCCGCGCCGGGTTTGACGGTCATCACGCCGTCGGCGACGGTCCAGCCAGCTGCGCCTCCGCTGGCGTTGGTCCATTGCGAAAGATTTTTGCCGTCGAACAGCACGACCGCATCGGACGGAGGAGTTTGAGCATCACCGGGGGTGACGACGCGAGGTTCCAGTTCCCAGAATTCGGTGACTTCGGGATCCATGTCTTCGCGATTTTTGCCTTGTTGTGCCACGCTTGTGGTTGCGTTAAAGGTAAAACCTAACAGGGCCAGGCCTGCGACTACGTGGGTTAGGTTGTTTTTGAACATAAGTACTGGTTCCGCAGCAACGGCGGTTTTAATAGTAGAGAATGAATAAAAATTTCCATACTCAGCACAACCGGCAGAACCGGTACTGAGCGTGGCTGTAAGTTAATGGGTTGGAACCATCAGGAGTAGGTTCGTCCCGATTTTTGCCTAACCCGGCCGGGCCGCTTTACAAAAAATACCGCCGGATCGCTCAGGGCTGAATGCCCTTTACCTTGCACTTCACACGAAAAATGCCGGTTCGCGCCGTCATGTAGAGCGTCCGGCCGTCGGTGCCGCCCCACGCGCAGTTGGACGGAAGCTCCGGGAGTTTGATGGTGCCCAGGTGCTTGCCTTCCGGCGAAAAAATCCACAGACCGCCGGGGCCAGTGGCGTATAAATTTCCCTGCACGTCGACCTTCATGCCGTCGGCGTTGCCCGTTTCGGGTTGCGGAGGAAGCGAGATAAACACTTCTTTGCGAAGGACTTTGGCCGAAGGATCGAGTTCGTAGCGCAGCCAGTTGATTTGCTTGTCGGGTTTGGTCTCCGACACGTACAGATACTTTTCGTCCGGCGAAAGCGCAATGCCGTTAGGGCGATGCAGGGTGCTGTCGATCAGCGATAACTCACTGTAGTAATACCGATAGACGCCGTTGTAGGGGAGTTCTTTGGCGGGGTCGTCGTCGTTTTGCGGCAATCCCCAGGGCGGATCGGTAAAAAATACCGTACCGCTGGAGTGGACCGTCAGGTCGTTCGGGCTGTTGAACCGCTTACCCCGGTAGGTATCGGCCAGAATGCTCAGCGCGCCGTCTTTTCGCAACAGCACCACCCGGCGGTCGCCGTGCTGGCAGAGCAGAAGCTGCTCTTCCCGGTCGTAGGTCAGGCCGTTGGAGTTGCCGCTGGGCCGCACCAGTTCGTACACCTCTCCGTCGACGGGGTCCATCTCGTACACGCGGTTGGCGGGGATGTCGCTGAACAGAAGCGATCCCTGAAACGACCAGAGCGGTCCTTCGGTAAACTGAAATCCGCCCGCCACTTTTTCCACTTTCGCCTGCGGATCGAGGAGTTGACGCAGGGCCGGATCTTTCACGAGGATGGTGCCGGAAGAATCGGGGGGCACCTGAGCAACGGCGGTGTGGATCAACCAGAAAAGCGGGAGCGTCAGCAGCAAACGTGTCATCGGAGAAGAGTCAGCGTGAATCGATCGAAAAGCAAAATACAGGCGATGGCACAAGGATGCAACCTGCCATCGCCTAGTCTTACGATCCGCACGCCTAGCTGTTCCGTTTCAGGGACATGAGGTATTCAACCAGATCGACCAGTTCTTCCTGCGTCATGCCTCTTTGCAAGCCGGTCGGCATCAACGAATGATCGAGGGGCGTTTTCGAGACGACTTCGTTCAGCGGATAGGTGTTGACCGTGCCGCCGGGCAACTTCATCGCGATTTCGTTTTCGGTCTGGCTCGTGATCATGCCCGTTACGGTAGAGCCGTTTTTCAGCTTGACGACAAAGCCTTCGTATCCGAACGAAATACCGGCGTCGGGATGGAGGATGGAGACAAACTGCGCTTCGCGGGAAAGTTTGCTGCCGATTTCACTGAGCTTGGGACCAAAGTCAATGCCCTGTCCGTCAACCTGATGGCAAGCCTGGCAGATGCGTTGGAACACCTGTTTTCCGTTGGTGGCGTTGCCTTCCAGCTTCGCCAGCTCCACCACGGGGGGCAGGTCATCGTCCGAGCCTTCGCTTGCGACGTTGAGGTATTCGGTCGCCACGTTGCGAATCGATTGGCGGTAGGCCGACACCAGCACACCCGCTGCCGTGGGTTTAAGCTCCTCGGGCAATTGCCGCTCGCGCACCAGGGCTACCAGTTGTTCTTCCCCGTCCCAGCCGCTTCCGAAGCCGCGCACGGCTTCCTGGCGCACCGATAGCGCGTAGGTCGTGTCCAGCATCACCCGCCGCAGAATGTCTTTCACCGGGGCCTCGTTGCGTTTGCCCATGACTTTCACCGCCGCGAGTTGCGTGGCTTCATCCATGGAAGCGAGTGAGGTGCGCAGTTGGGCAATTCCGCCCGTCGCCACCAGAATGCGCACCGCATCGGCCCCCAGGCTACTGTCCGGATAGCTCAGTGCCGTTTGCAGCAATCCTTCGTATTGATCTTTCAGGCGGTAGCGTTCCACCAGCGTCAGGTAATCGTAAGTGCCCTGTGTCTTTTCCAGCATCTTCTGCAACGAGGACCGCACCTGCGGCAACGTAGCGGCCTGCGGGTCGAGGTGTTGGAGCGTAAGCAACGTGACGGCATCGGACGCGGGGTTTTGCAGGCTGGCCAACAGGGCTTTCCGGGTAGCCGGGCCTTGCTGGAAGTCGAGGGCGCGGAAGTAACGGGGGCTTTCGTCCGACGACGTGGCCGGATCGGTCGCCAGGGCCACAATCAGCGGAACGGCGGCCTCGGTACGTGCCCGCCACACAAGATCGCGCCCGGCCGGGGTATTCCACTCGTTGCCCACCTGATTTTTCCAGGCGGTGAAAAAGCGGTCCCACTGTCCGTCGGCCGCAATGCCCAAAGCTTCCAGGTACCAACGGTCTTTTCCGTCGTGTTGCGCGGCGAGGTCGGCCCAGAGTTGCGCCGCTTCGGGGGCTTTCTGGTGGTACAGCGCCAGCGCGGCTTCCCGACGTACCTGTGGCGACGGATCATTAACGAGTTGCTTGACGTAAGGAAGCGGCGATGCGTGGACCTGCCGGGCGGCGCGCAGGCCGGTGATGCGGAGATCGGGATTTTCGTCGGATAACGCTTGCTGCAGATAGGTTTCGCCTTTTTGGGGCAATTTGGACAACAGCCAGAGCGCCCGCGCCCGGAAACGCGGATTGGCGTCTTGCCAGAGGGTTTGCAGCGCCGGTTCTGCGTCGGCTCCCCAGGCGTACAGTTTTTTCCAGGCGAGGGTTCGTGTCGCCAGGTTCGGGCTTTTTAGAGCCTCGGCCGCGCCTGCCGGCGTGGAAAGATCGGGCGGGGTGATGTGGTACGCAGCAGTATCGCCTCCCTGCTTCGGGGTGATGCGGTAAATGCGTCCTTCGGCTAAGTCGCCCATTTGGTGACCGCCCACGCCGGGATCGTACCAGTCGGCGATGAACAGCGAGCCGTCCGGAGCCACACACACGTCCGACGGCCGAAACCACTGGTCGCGTGCTCCCTGCACCAGGTTTTCGATGCGTGCCTGGTAACCGGCGCCATCGGGTTCGGTTGGATACGCACGCACGACGTTAGGACCGGCGTCGGCATGGATCATCCCGTACTGAAAACGTTCGGGCAACAGACTGCCTTCGTAAATCACCATGCCCGTTGGCGAGCCGGCACCGGTCTGTAACAGGTTGGGGACCACGCCCGGATCGTTGAGGTGCCAATGGCGTTTCGGAATTTCCGCCTCCATGTTGGTGCGCCGCGTACGCCAGCCGGCGCCCGTCAGCTCGTCGGTGTACCCAAAGTTGCCGTGCTCCATCACGTAGTTGATCCGTACGCCCTGGTTCCCGTCGTCGTCGTTGTCCGACTGCCAGAGGGTGCCGAACGCATCGACCGCCACTTCGTAGTTGTTGCGGAAGTTGTGACCCAGCACTTCGACGTCGCTGCCGTCAGGATTACACCGGAACACCATGCCCTGCCGGAAGGGTGCGCCAGTATTATCGACTACGCGCCCCCAGATGTCTTTGACGACCGAGCCATCGCCCCGACGCAACTGGCCGCCTTCGTTGCCGAAGTTGAAATACAGCTTGCCGTCGGGCCCAAACGTAAACGCATGGATGGCGTGATCGTGCTGCTCGCCGCCCAGTCCGGTGAAGAGTACCTCTTTCTTGTCGGCTTTCCGGTCGCCGTCGGTGTCGGTGAATTTGAATACGTTCGGGCTACAGGAAACGATCACTTCGTTGCCCAGCACGGCAATGCCCAGTGCCGCATTGATTTCCGGTCCCTGGTAAAATACCTGGCTGGTGTCAGCTTTGCCATCGCCGTTCCGGTCTTCCAGAATCACAATCCGGTCGCCCTCGTCGCGGGTAGGATTGTTGGGGTTGAGTTGCATCCGGTAGTTATACGCTTCGCAGACCCACACGCGTCCTTCGGCATCAATGTCGATGTTGGTGGGGTTTACCAGCATCGGTTCCGAAGCGAACAGACTGATGTTCAGGTCTTCGGCCGTTTCCAGTCCGAGCAAAGCCCATTGAGGGTCGCGCTTTTCTGCATCGGACAACTGCGCGTAAAGGCTGTCCCGATTCGGCTCGGACGTTTGTGCGGTGGTGGACGAGGTGTGCTGTGCGCACGAGGCCAACACACTAGCGGCACAGAGAAAAGAAAGACCGCCGGACAGTGGTGAGTTCATAAGAAGTAGGTTCATGAGAGAGCTTAAGCGATCGTACCGCTTCGGGTAGGCCGATATGCTAAAAAAGGAGAAAAGAAAAGCTTTATACTCAGCTATACATCACAGATTTCAACCCCCTGCCGGAGGGAGGCCAGCGCCTCTTCGCGTTTCGGAATGAACTCCTGGGCAACAAATCCCTGGTAACCTGTCGCCACAATCGCTTCCATGATAGCGGGGTAGTACAACTCTTGCGTACGGTCGATTTCGTGACGGCCCGGCACGCCTCCGGTGTGGTAATGCGCAAAGTAGGGATGATGCTCCTGAATGGTTCGAATCACGTCCCCTTCCATGATCTGCATGTGGTAGATGTCGTAGAGCAGTTTAAAGTGCTCTGATCCCACAGCCTGGCAGAGGGCCACGCCCCAGGCGGTCCGGTCGCACATGTAGTCGGGGTGGTCCACTTTGCTGTTGAGCAGCTCCATCACGACCACCACGCCGTGTTGCTGGGCCAGTGGCATGAGCTGCTTCAGTGCCTCGGCGCAGTGCTGCAAGCCGGTTGCGTCGTCCATGCCCCACCGATTTCCCGAAAAACAGATTACGTTGGTGTAGCCGGCGGCCGCGACGCGCGGAATCAGGTCCGTGTAGAAGGCCAACAGCGCTTTGTGGAGAGTCGGGTCGTTAAATCCGTACTCAATCGAACCCATTTTGCCAACGCGGTGCTGCGTCATGGCACAGGTCAGGCCATAGTGCCGGAGCGTTTCCCATTCGTCTGGCCCGGCCAGGTCGATCGACCGGATGCCCATCGCCACGGCTGCTTCGCACAGGGTTTCCAGCGCGATGCTTTCGTAGCACCACCGACATACCGAATGGCGGATGTTTCCTTTTCGGGAAGTGGCAGCGGTGTGACCGGCAAAAGCCTGTGCGGCCTGGGCGAGGTCTGGATCGTTGGCGAGACGTTTGATGGCGGCGCGTTGGGAAGGATCAGTGGGAAGCATAGAGCGCAAAGAATTGGTAAAGTAATAAACCGGGCCCGTTAAGTTAAAGCGCTGCCGAAGATTATCCTAAACAGGGGCTTTAGGTGGGTTCTGGGGGGATTGTGCGCTGTTTGAATTGCACAAAGCGGCGTGAAACAAGCCGGCAAGAAGCAGAGACGGCAGAGCGCAAAGGGGTTAGGGGAAAGCCGTTGAAAATAAGGAGGGCTTACTAGCCACGTAAGAAATACGGGGTTATAGACATTTTCGTCGTTTTGTACAACAAAAATGATAATCCGTAATAGGAATAGTACTATTTTGTCGCGGTTTGTAAGTGGAAGTAAGGCCTGAACGAGCGTTCGGAAAAGACACGCTTCTTGTTGCCCAATAAAACAACTTTGGCTTGCAGTGGGGGGGGAGCGCCCGAATTGCATATATCGCTAAGGCTGAGCCATCTTAGTAGTTACATTCATGAGACCTCTATCATGAAATCTACGCTAATGGCTCGCTATAAAAAGAACTATCATACCGTCGTTACACGCATGTTGTGGCTGACGATATGTATGCTTCCGGGGATCTTTTCGACAAACGTGGCTGCGCAATCGTTTACGGAGTTCTCCGACTATTTTGAAGACGGAAACATCACTGCCAATCCAGCCTGGACTGCATCGCTTGCGACAAGCAACTTTGCCGTGACCACTACGAATGCAATTAGCGGTGCGTACTCGTTGGCAGGTGCCAACAACTCCGACTACCTCTACCGACAAATCGGTACCAACGTTACGATGAACGGCGCCTCCGGTCGGCCGGTTGTCTGGGAATTCATCTACCGCGATACGCAAGCGGGTGCCGGCCTGGCCACCGCTCCCAACATTTTTGGGAACAATGCGGCACGCGTGTGGTTGATGGCCAACAACAGCAACGTCGCTTCAGCCACTACCAATGGGTACCTGATCCAGCAGAAGAGTGATGGCAAGTTTTACCTGCAAAAGAGCGCTTCTGGTACGATCACCAACATCACTTCTGGCTATACGGGGAGTGGTACCACCCATTCGATCAAGATCACCAAAAGCAAGGCCGGCGAATTTAGAGTCTACATCGATCCGGGAACGGGCGGCGCTTCCACCCTGCGGATGACCGTAACAGACGCTACGGTACTGAATACCGCCGGCAATGTATATACGGCCATTCACAGTAGCACCGCCGGAGGCGTGACCCACAACAACCGTTTTTTGTTTGACAACGTTGCGGTCTACACGCCACAGTTACAAGCCTCGCACATCACTTCCGGTCTCACCAATCTGGATCTGGAGGAAGGTTCTACCAATCAACCCGTTTTCGGCGTAACCCTGACGGCACAGATCAACACCACGTTAACTGCCATGCAGTTCGGGCTTTCTGAAAATATGGTTAACTACCTTTCGGAGGCGCGTTTGTATCGCTCTTCCGATGCTGTGTATGACAGTGGGACGGATGTTTTAGTGGGTACCCTTACGGGGCCTACTACGCAACTGAACTTTACTGGCTTGAGCGAGTCGCTGTCCAGTACACCGACACACTACTTTATTGTTGTCGATGTCAAAAGTGCCATTCCCTCACCTCCTACGGCAGAGCTGGAAATCTACCTGACGCATGCTGGTCTGACCGATTCGGAGGGGCTGGCCGTATTTCCGTTCTGGTATACCGGCAGAGCATACGGATTCTCAAAAGCGTATGACAACATTGGCAGCGGCAACTGGGAAACCGATGTGACCTGGAACCCTGCACGTGCGCAGCCTTTCCGGACGGATGTATTGCGCTTCAACGGCACGGCCGCTACCACCGTGGGGGGGACTGCTTCGGATACCATCAGCCAGTTGCTGATCACCAATGGCTCGTTTCCTACGTTCGAGTATGCCGATACCGTGTTGATTACAGGGTTCCTGCAGATTGATGCTACCTCTTCGCTAACCATCAACAGCAGCAGTACGGTGATCCAACTGGCGTCTAGCGCGACGGCAGAAATTAATGGCACCCTTACCGTCAACGGAGGGGTCTTCGATTTTGGTGATGCCCAGGTGAGTTTCGGTGGAAGTGGCGTACAACCCCTGGGTGGGAGCGGCACTTATCGGTTCGGCAGCGGTGGGGCCGTCACCGTACAAGCCGGAGCCGAATTGGTACTAAACACTGACATCTCGTTCGAAGGATTGTTTTACTTGTTTGGCGACCTCGACATTGGAGCGAATACCCTGACCATGAGTGGCCTGTTTTCCAGTGCCGGAAATCTGAAAGGCGGGGCGTCTTCAAACCTGATATTGGCAGGGTCGGGCGGCGGAATCGGGACGATTGTCTTCGATCCGGGAAGTGCGCAGTTAAACAACCTGACAATGGATCGCACTTCGTTCGGATTTGCTTTTTTGGGCAATGACCTGACGGTACACCAGTTGAACATGCTGAATGGTTACCTGCTGCTCGGTTCTTACAACCTGACGGTGGAAGCGGGCGGCACCATCACCGGAGGTAGCAACGATAGTTATGTCTACAGCATCGACCAGCCTTCCGAAGCGGGAGTCGGATTTTTCCAGGCTACCCCCGCCGTGGGGGTAGAAACGCTTTTCCCCATCGGCTCGGGAGGATACTATACTCCCTTGGCCATTACAAACGACGGCACGCTGAATGAATTTAAAGTGCGCTCGTTTTCAGGAATTTATGAGCAGGGAACCAGTGGTGCCCTGGTTAGTTGGTACAATAATGCTATCCGCTATACATGGCAGGTCGAACCTACGGCGGGCAACACCGGCTCGGGTGCCGACATTGCGCTGAAACTCTTCTGGTATCCCGATGCGCAGGGAGGTGAGATGGACCTGGCATCGGCCGGCATGGGGCGCTACTCGGCTGCGATCTCGCTCGATTGGGAAAACCTTCCCACCGCAACGCAGAACTTGGCTTCTGCGCCTTACTGGATCTCTACCTCCGGGTTGACGACGTTTTCGAAGTTTTCGATAGGAGGTGATTTGACGCCGCTGCCGATCACCCTGCGCGATTTCCGGGGACACGTCGAAGGGCATACGGCGCACTTAATGTGGCAGACCGCTACAGAAATTAATAACGCGGGATTTTACATCGAACGGTCGTACGATGGCGTCGAGTACCGGCGCATCGGTTTTGTCGCCGGTGCTGGTAATGCTAACGCACCGCAAACCTACCGCTTTGCCGATCCGGCCTGTTACCAGGCTGCGTACTACCGGTTGGAGCAGGTCGACTTCGACGGGAGTGCCGAGCGCTACGCGCCGATCTTTCTGGCACCGATCTTTGCCGAAACTTTAAAGGCACAACTTTATCCGAATCCTGGACGCGGTGCGGCCTTCACGATTCAGTACGAATGTGCGCAGCCTTCACCGCTGGAACTGCGGATTCACGATGCGCAGGGTCGTCCACAGGGAATCTATCAGTATACAGAACCGCAACCCGCTGGCGAGTGGCGGATCGAAACGGGTGATTTAGCACCTGGTGTGTATTTCGTTCAGTTGCGAGATAAGCATACGGTCTGGCAGACCCGGTATATCAAACTGTAGCTACTTAAAAATCATAGGGTTAGAGAGTGCGGAGTTGGTCCATCAGGACTGGCTCCGCTATTTTTATGCGTCACTTTATGCTTCGCCTGCCTATGGACGCTGCCAACTACCTTTTTGTATACGGTACCCTCATGCGCGGATTCGATAATCCCAACGCACAACTACTGCACAAGACCGGGCGTTACGTAAGCGCTGCCTGGATGCCGGGGCGGTTGTTTCGGGTGGAGTGGTATCCGGGTGCCCTATACGAGCCGACGTGCGACGGCAAGGTGCACGGTGAGGTCTATGCATTGGAAGAGCCGCTGGCCTTGTTTGCCCAACTGGATGTGTACGAAGGAATTGGCGATACGTTTCCCCAACCCTGGGAATACGTACGGACACAGGTGCCTGTCCAGCGTGAGGCAGTTGCCGATAACCCGATTCTGGCCTGGACGTACTTATATAATCATCCGGTCGAGCGGCTTACGCCTCTGCCTTCCGGCGATTTTCGCCTTCCGATTTGATTCGTATTCCTGTTCATGAAATCTTTTTCTCTCTCGTTAGCGCTATTGCTGATGGCTTGTTCTTCGCCTGCGCCCTTGGATGTGCAGGGGCACCGCGGCTGCCGGGGCCTCTACCCCGAAAATTCGATTCCGGCGTTTATGCACGCGTTGGAACTGGGGGTAACTACCCTGGAGATGGACGCGGTGATTACCAAAGACCGACAAGTGATTCTGTCGCACGAGCCGTTCATGTCGCCCGAAATTTGCCGAAATGCCGCAGGTGCACCAACAGACGAAGACGAAGCCCGGGCGCGGTTCAACATCTACCAGATGACGTACGACGAAGTGCGGGCGTTCGATTGCGGTAGCAAACCCCATCCCCGGTTTCCCGATCAACAAAAAATACCGGTCATCAAACCTCGTCTTGCCGATGTGATCGACCGCGTGGAACAGTGGCGGGTAGTCAACGGAAAACCCGCCGTCTTCTACAACATCGAAACCAAATCGACGCCGGAAGGCGACGAAAAATTTCATCCTGCTCCCGAAGCGTTTGTGAAACTCCTGGTCGGCGTGTTGGAAGAAAAGCGCATTCTGGACCGGAGCATCCTGCAGTCGTTCGACGTGCGTACGCTGCAAGTGGCTCATCAACTCTATCCGGACCTGCGGCTGGCGTTGCTGGTCGAAAATGAAGCAAGCCCTGAAGCACAACTGGAAACCCTAGGCTTTGTGCCTGCCATCTACAGTCCCCATTTCGAATTGGTGGACACCACGTTGGTTTCGTTTTGTCATACCCGTTCGATGCAACTGATTCCCTGGACCGTCAACGAGGCGGACGAGATCCGACGCATGAAGCGTTTGGGCGTAGACGGCATCATCTCGGATTATCCAGACCGGGTGCTGGCCAAATAAAAAAGCCCGGTCATTGGGGACAGACCGGGCCATGATTGGGGAATTTAACAATACCTACGGCGTTGCGTAGGTCTATTGAGATAACGTATTGATTATCAGATTGTTGCGAGAGTGAGACTTGTTCTTTAACGAAGTTTTAAGAAAGCGAAGCGGTATGCGGCACTTCATCCGAGACGTGCTCTGCGCGTGAACGCTCCTGAATCATCGTTTGCAGCGTGGCGACCCAACGCGGATCGACATTCAGGCTTTCTACCAGTTGCCAGCGTTCGCCGCCCGTCTCCATAAACACTTCTTTGTACTCTTCCCCAATTTCGATCGTGGTTTCCAGGCAGTCGGCCACAAAGGCGGGGGAGTAGGCCAGCACACGTTTCTTGCCTTGCGCCACCAGTTGTTTGACCACATCTTCAGTATAGGGCTGAATCCAGGGATCGCGCCCCAGGCGTGACTGAAAGCAGACGGTCCACTGATCGTCGGAAAGGCCAAGCGCCTGCGCCAGCAACCGGCTGGTCTGGAAACATTGCGCCCGGTAGCAGAGGCGGTTATGCGGCCCGACCGAATCGCAACAGCCGTCGCGGAGGCAGTGATTGTGAGGATCGCCCTTCCGGATTTGCCGCTCGGGTAATCCGTGGTACGAGAACAACACGTGGTCGAACGGTTCAGCCTCCAGGTAACGTTTCCCCAGCGCCGTAAAGGCTTCGACAAACAGGGGATGTTCGTAAAACTGATCGACAAAAGTCAGTTCAGGAATCAATTGCCATTGGCTAATCAGGGCCATCACTTTTTCTTTGACCGATCCGGTCGTGGCGGAAGCATACTGCGGGAACAGCGGCACGATGATCAACCGACGGAACCCCTGGTCGTGTAATTCTTCCAGCGCCTTTTCGAGGCTGGGATTCTGGTAGCGCATGCCGAGGCTAACGCGGTAGCCGTCGCCCAGAGCCGTTTGCAACAGCCGCTTGAGCTCTTCGCTATAAACTTTTAGGGGCGAACCTGCGTCGGTCCAGACTTCCTGATACACCTTTGCCGATTTCGGCGCGCGGAACGGCGCAATGATGCAATTCACCAGAAAGAAACGGGAAAGAAAAGGAATGTCGATCACCCGTCCGTCCATCAGAAACTCGCGGAGATACCGCCGCACATCGCCGACAGAAGGGCTGTCCGGCGTGCCCAGGTTCACAAGTAATACACCCGTATGCGGTTGTGGTGAAGTAGAATGATCCATAATGTAAAGCTAACTCATCTCCCAACAACCACCGAACCGAATTTGTTGCGCGGTGGGTTACGATCGACGGAGAAATGCGCGTACCAGACGCCAATCGGCGGCGGTGGGGAGCAGGTGCGTGATGCGAAAGCCGGTCTCTCGTCGAAAGGTGATCCAGACATACACCAGTGAAGCCAGATAGGCCAAGCTGTTGGCCCAGCCCGCCCCCAGTACGTGCCAGCGTGGAATGAGCAGAAAACAGGCCGGTAGTAGCGCAATAAACCCGATACCCGCCACCCAGTTGTTAACGTAAAACCGTCCCTGACCGGAAAAGTAGGTGCAAAGTACCGTAGAGACGCTGACAGAAAGGGTGCCAATCGCCAGACTACGGATGACGCCCCCCACGTCGCCGAAGTCGCGCCCGAAAATCCAGGTCAACACTGAATCGGGCAGCAGCAGCAGTGGGAACAGCAGCACCAGCGAAGCCAGAAAACACAGTCGCGCCAGTCGGAATGCTACCTGTACGGCCTTCTGGGCATCGTCGGTATTGACGCCTTCGGCGTATTGAACCGAGGCAACGCTCCGGGTAACCAGCCAGATGGATTCGGAGAGCATCACCCCCGCCGAATAGATGCCGACGGAACGGGTATCGGCAAAATAATTCAGGAAGTAGTAACTGATGCGGTAATTGAAGAACTGGAGAATGTTGGAAAACTGGGCGGTTGCCCCCGTCCGTACCACCGCCCGGAACGTACTCTTGAACGACCGGAAGGAAATTTCCTTAAAATAAGGAAACACGACCACGCTGCTGACCAGCAACACCATACCCGAGCCGGCATAAAGCGCCCAGATGTAATGCATGACCTGCGGTTGCTGCACGTAAAAAAGCGACAGAAGCACTACGAAGAGCACAAAGCCCCGCCCCAGCATAATCAGGTTGTGGGTCCGGATCAGGTTCCAGCCGAGAATCAGCATCATGCTGACCGAATAAACCCCTTCGATGCCTGCCAACAGCATCAGATGCATTTCCAGGCCGGCCGGTACCTGATCGGCCAGCACCAGGCCAGCCCCGGTCCAGAGGGGCGTCAGCAGCGCCCACAGCAACGACGGCAATGCCAGTTGAAACGGCTGATGGCGCGAAGCCATGTATACCAGCGATGGGCCCCCGACTACGTTGCAGATCAACACGATCAGCGTGATGTTGGCCACCAGCAAACTGATTTCGCCACGCCCTTCTGCCCCCAGGTAGTGGGTCGTCAGGAGGACAATGATGAAATTGAGGCCCGCCGTGATGACTTTGGTGGCAAACGTCCCGATGATGTTTCGCAGCATTGGGGCCAAAGTTCGGAATTTCGCGCGATCGCTCGGGCAAGGTGCGGAGGGGGTTTGATTCTTTCACGGTCGCCCGTACCTTTAACCTTAAAACCAGACGTACGCGCGACAAGAACCATGCGTTTTATAGCCCTTGACTTCGAGACGGCAAACTACCGCCGGGACAGCATTTGTGAGATTGGCCTTTCGAGGGTAGAAGAGGGGCGAGTGGTAGAAACCCGTTCGTGGCGCATACGGCCTGAGCCCAACTATTTCAACTGGCAGAACATCCAGGTCCACGGCATCACGGCCCGCGATGTCGAACAAAGCCCCACCTTTGCCGCCTTGTGGCCGGAGCTGGTGCCTTACTTTCAGGACACGTATCTGGTCGCCCACAATGCCTCGTTCGACATCAGCGTATTGCGCCATGGGCTCATGCAATACGAAATTCCGTTTCCTACCTTTCATTATGCGTGCAGTGTGCAGATCGCCCGCCGTACCTGGAAGGGCCTCACGTCCTACGGGCTGGGTTCCCTGTCGCAATGGTTGGGCATTGACCTGAATCACCACGCCGCCGGTTCCGATGCGCGTGCTTCGGCGCTCATCGCGTTGCGTGCGTTCGAAAAGCACGGAATTGACGATTTTCAACAGCTACCCGCCCACCTCGGCCTGCGCTTGGGGCGCGTATTTCCCGGCGGCTACACCGCCACCGGAAAAGCCGCCGCTCCGCCGAAGCGCCTGCCCGTCGCACCGGCACGGGCAATCGCCGGCCCGGAAAGGTCTGCTGTGGAAAAGCCCGATCACCCTTTTTTCAGCAAAACGATCGTATTTACCGGGCGTTTTCTCTCCATGCCACGGGCACGCGCGCAGCATGCCGTCGAGGAAATTGGGGGCGTTTGCAGCAACCAGGTCACGACCGAAACGCATTTTCTGGTAATTGGGCAGAAGGAGTTTGTCGCCATGAAAGAGGGACAAATGAGTGCCAAATTGCGGGAAGCACAGCGCCTGCGCCATTACGGCAGCAGCATTGAGTTCGTCTCGGAAAGTCACTTTTTGGAGTTGATCCGGTAAACTGGTAGGGCTGTTGTCCCGCCGTAGGGTTCCGGGGTGCGGCTTGTCGAAAACGGATAGAAGCGGCCCTAAATTATCAAGAGACCCCACCTTCGCTGCGAGGTTGTTTTTTGTTAATAGCTCATCGTCAATGCGTTACGATTCCTCGATCCATTTCTTACGTGCGTAGTGACCCCCCGGCACAATTTCATTCGGGTTACCCGAGAATCCTTACTTTTGTCGCTGCTGATCCCGCTCTATGTCTTTTAACGTTGCCCATTTCATATTAAAGTACCGCCTGGTTATCATCGTACTGCTGGCACTGTACGCCGGGTTTATGGCTTACGAAGGAAGCCGCATCCAGATGTCGTACAGCTTCAGCAACGTAGTGCCGACCAGCGATCCCGACATGGCCTATTTCCAGGAGTTCAAACGAACTTTCGGGGAAGACGGCAACATCATGGCAATCGGATTGCAGGACCCGCGCATCTATGAAGTAGAAAATTTTCAGCGGCTGGAGTATCTGAGCAAGGCCATCCAGGAATTACGAGGGGTGACACAGGTCGTATCGCTACCCCGGCTGGTGCGCCTGACCAAAGATGCGCAGAAGCGTCGGTTTGTGTTCGAGGCGTTGTTCGATCCTTTTCCCGAAACGCAACAAGAATTAGATAGCCTGCTGGCAATTTCGCGAAGCATTCCGCTGTACGAAGGGCTTTTGACGAACGACAGCACGTCGGCAGTGGCGCTGCTGGTGACCCTCGACCCAAAGGTCTTCGATTCGGAAGATCGGTTCGAACTGATCGACGACATCATGAGCCAGGGAGAAGCTTTTTCTGAGCATACAGGCATTTCGCTGCATTACGCCGGACTGCCGTTTGTACGGGCGGTGATGACGACCAAGGTCAAAGAAGAACTCAATTTCTTTCTGATTCTGTCGGTCGTGGTAACGGCCCTGATCCTCTTCATCTTCTTCCGGTCGCTCAACGCCGTGGTGTTTCCCATGATCGTTATCGGGATTACGGTGCTTTCTACCATGGGTACGATTGCGCTCCTGGGCTACAAGGTCACGCTGCTGACGGGCCTGCTGCCGCCCATCATCGTGGTGATCGGGGTACCCAATTGCATCTATTTGTTAAACAAGTACCATCAGGAGTACGCCAAGCACGGCAACAAGGTCCGCGCGCTGACCTACATCGTGCGGAAAATCGGAGTGGTTACGCTGCTGACCAATGCGACGACGGCCGTAGGGTTTCTGGTTTTGTTCTTCACGAACATTGCCATCCTGAAAGAGTTTGGACTGGTGGCGAGCATCAACGTATTTGTGGCCTTTGTGGTGAGCGTGACCCTCATTCCGGCAGTATATGCCTACCTGCCGGCGCCTACACCGCGGCAGTTGCGTCACCTCGATTCGAAAGTCACAACGCGTTTTATTCGCAGCCTGGATCTGCTGGTACACCGCCATCCGCTCATCATTTTCGGGGTGACGGGTGCGATCGTGGTGTTCTCGATTGCGGGCGCGCTGCGCATCCGGGCCGTTTCCTATATGGTGGACGATCTGCCCGCCGACAGCGACATCCGGCACGACCTGGCTTTTTTCGAAGATAATTTTGAGGGCGTGATGCCCCTGGAAGTGGTGGTGGATACGGGCAAACCACGTGGAGCGCTCGACCTGAAAAACCTCCGCACCATCGCCGAATTGGAAGCCTATTTGGAGGCCCATCCTTCCATCGCACCGGGGGTCTCGATCGTCGATTACCTGAAGGCCGCCCGACAGGCATTTTACAACGGAAGTCCGGCTTTTTACGGGTTGCCAACCAACCAGGATAAAAACTTCATTTTCAACTACCTGCGTAGTCAGTCTGATGCAAAGGGCACGTTGGAAAGTAATTTGATGGATGCCTTTGTTGACAGTACCGGACAGCGGGTGCGGGTGTCGTTCAAAGTCGAGGATATGGGTTCTATTCGGCTGAGCGAGCTGATGCAGAATGTCGTCCGTCCGGAAGTAGACAGTCTGCTGGCGGGGACCGACCTGGAAGCCAAGATCACCGGTACGACGCTGTTGTTCGTGAAAGGCAACGACTACCTGATCCGAAACCTGCGGTCGAGTCTGCTCTTTGCCGTAGCGATTATCGCCCTGATCATGGCGGCCTTATTCGGCAGCTTTCGGATGGTGCTGATCTCGCTGATTCCCAACATCGTACCGCTGATCATCACGGCGGGCATCATGGGCTGGTTCAACATTCCACTCAAACCGAGCACGGCGCTGATCTTCTCGATTGCGTTTGGCATCTCGGTCGACGATGCGCTGCACTTCCTGGCTAAATACCGGCAAGAACTGAAAAGCCATAATTACTTTGTGCCCAAGGCAGTTTCGGTGTCTATTCTGGAAACCGGCTCCAGCATGTTTTACACGTCGCTGGTGTTGTTCGCCGGTTTCGTGATCTTTTCACAGTCGGAGTTTGGAGGAACGGTTGCGTTGGGAATTCTGGTCTCGACCACTTTGTTGTGTGCCATGCTGACCAACCTTGTGCTGCTGCCGTCTCTGCTCCTGTATTTTGACAAGCCTCGCCAGAAACTCGACTTCGAGCCTCTGCTCGAGCATTACGAAGAGTTCTACATCGCTGACGACGACGAAGAAATCGACGTCGATCTGCTGGAGGTAGAAGATCGTACGCCTGATGCTTCTGACGATGCCGGTACGAAAAGCTGACCTTTAAAAGGTCAGCCAGCCAAAGCCCACACGGAAATTGACGTACATCAGGTTGGCGTAACGCTTCGACGCGTCGATGGTGGCATAACTACTGTTCTCAAGGAACAGCAAAGGATATGCCACTTCGATCCCATACTGGAGCATAAAATTTCCGCCGTAGACCATCTGTTTTCCGAGGCCTAAATGGAGATTGCAGGAGGACAGTTGTTCCACCGGTACTTTTCGGTCGCCCACCACAGCTTTTGTGTAAGACATGCCGAGGTCGGTAAACCGCCCTTGTGGGGCAATGTTGCCCGGATAATGAGAGTAGATGCGGTAATTCATTCCGGTTACCGTACCAAACAGCTTTCTATACCTCTCCTCATCATTCGAAGAACTACCATAGCCCGTATAAAATCGGGTGCGGAAACCACGCATAAACAGGCCCAGGCTATGACGCCGGTTTATCACATATTCGATATTGCCCCCATGCTGTGCATTGAAGGCCAGTAGCCCGGACGGCTTGGTATACGTCGGGTTGCTGAGGGCCGGGCAGGTAAGCAGATCGTAATGCACCGAAAAGCGTTTCCCCTGAAAGCCGGGTTGGCTGTGGGCAGGAAGGCCGAAGCATCCTACCGCCAGAATTATAAATAGTATGCGAAGCGATCTCATAGTTTAAGGCGTTGAAGCTGGTAGAAGTTGTCGTAAAGCACCGATTTGAGAAGATCGGGGCGGTCGCGATTGTTGATGTAGTCCAGGCAGTGAAAAACGGGGGTGCCGGTTTCGAGGTCCATCACAATCTGGTAGTGGTAGAGGCCGCAGTCCGGCGTAAAGGCATAGTATAGTCCAAAAGGAAACCCGTAGAAGGTGATCGCCGACAGTACTAATGTCTGGCCTATCCGTTCCCGACGTTCGCGTACACTGGCGAAGCCAATCCGGCAGAAGTACCGCGTGTCATACTTCTTCATCATTGCCTGCCGCCAGGCGTCATCCGGAGTGGCCAACTGAATCCCGTTGCGGAAATGGCTCATGCGCAGGCCGATCCATCGGTTCAGACGCACATAGTCGTTGAACTTATCTACATCGTTTGCGCCAAAGGCGAGGTCATCCAGAATCTCTGTGTCGAGTCCAAGGCGCTGGGCATTGTCCTGAATCAGAAAGTTGAGTCGATCGTTGGCTTGTTCGGAGGCAAGGAACTGAACCCCTTTGCTATGGATTTCACTGATCTTGATGTACTCAGGGTCTACAACCAACATCCGGTCGATTCCCGTTAGTCCTGCGTGACGCGAGGCGGCTTCTGTACGACTTTTCTTGTTCGTGCGGTGGTAATTCTTTTTCTTCTTGAGCGACTCTTCTTTTTCGTGCGCGGCCTGATGTTGCTCAAACAAGGTCACAAACCGGGCATTGTCGCGCCAGGCAGCGAGCGCAGTCGACTCAAAACCCAGGTCTTCCTGAGGAGTAGTCTGGCGCTGGCGAATTTTATCGTATTTATTGGAAGTGGCCTGTGCCTCATCCACCTGAGCATCAGCCGAGGGAGCGGGCCGGGGCGCCTGAAACTCGTCGAGTGCTACCTTGTGGAAATACACCAGCTCCTTCACGAGGCTGTCGGCTACCTGTCGGGCGTAGGTATCGTCTGGAAACTGTGCGGTCAAATCCCAGGCATACTTCACGGCCAGTATATTCAGCGCTTTGGGCTCAAGCTGAGCGAAGAAGTGATACACCTGCTGGCTTTGGCCTTCGATCTCCTCTTCGTCGACGTGTACCTCGTTAAACTTGTCCCGGTTGGCATAACTGGTCAGGCCATACAGGCATTGCAGCATTACCTGCTTCGTCCAGGCCGGATCTTCTCCGTCACCTTCCAGGAGAAACGCCTGGTAAAGCGCGGGTTCGTACTGACGACGCTGCAAATACAATTGGGCGATGTCGTGCCGGGCACGATGCCGCATGTTCAAAAAACCTTCCTCAGATACGCGTGCTTGCGAACCGGCAGCTGCAGTAGCCGACTGACGCGCCAGGACCGCTTCTACGGCAGCGCGTCGTTTGGGAATAGCCGGGTGGCTACTGTGGTCGTCGTCTTCGTTTTCCGGATGGATGGCGGCGACTTCTTCCAGAAACAAACTGTCTGGAAACTGCACGAACTCGTCTTCAAAGTAGCTTTTGGGGAAACGGCGGTCGTCGTACGGAATGTGGGCGTACGCCATTACGTCGAACACCCGCGTAAGGTCATGGGCTGTATAACCCGTTTTCAGGAACAAATTAAGGCCTTCCAGGTCGGCTTCCATTTCTTGTTCTTTCGAAAACCCCCACCGGGCGCTTTTGCGATCCTCTTCGCTAAGCTGCCGGTAATCGCCCCGTTTTTGCCGGGCCTTATTCGATTCCAGGTAGTCGCGGATGACGTGCTTCTTGGTGTAGTGCACCACTTCGTGCGATAAGATGAAAGCAAGTTGCGCCTCGTTTTCGAGCTGCGACAACAGGCCCAGGGTCACAAAGATCATCCCGTCGTCGGTCGTGAAAGCGTTGACGCGAGGCGTCAGCACGGTATAAATCCGCACTTGTTTCCGGAGCGCCGGCTGACTGCGCAGCACTTCGTCCAGTACGCGTCCTGTGTACTGGCTAACCGGATCGTTAAACGTAATTTGCCCGCTGTAGAGCCAGTTCCGGATTTGGAAGCTGCTGGCGAGGTAAAAATTTTCAGAAGTTTTGCGGACGAACCGTTTTTCCTGGTCAGTTTGCCTTTCTTCTAATCGCTCTGCGTACGTTTCGGACGAACGCCGCAAAAAGTCGGCTGGAATGGGGCCTTCGGCCTGGAGAAGCGGTTGCGCCACGGGCTGATAGCTGAGTAAGCCGGCCAGAAGCCCAGCGTATAGCCCTGTTTTCCAGGTCGGTACTACTCGTGTTGTGAGCAGCATGCGTGTTGGGTTAAGATTTGTTAAAAAATGAAAAGCAAAAGACTTAAACAAAATGTCCTATTACAAGAGCATTTTGCCCTATGCTGCGTAGATGTGATAAAAGAGCGGAAATCAGCGAACAGTCCGAAATGGTATGCTTGCATACTATTTCGATTCTTGTACATTTGTACAGGCTCACCGCGGGGCAGGGCAATAAAAAAGCCCGACGTTTGCGACATCGGGCTGGGTGGTGATGAGTGGGATCGAACCACCGACGCACGGATTTTCAGTCCGTTGCTCTACCAACTGAGCTACATCACCAGCTCTCCTTAAAAAGGTGGCACAAATGTATGCCAATTTGGTTGACATGCAAAATAGTTTTTCTTTTTTCGCCTGAACATATTTGAACCATCACACCATGGCCTATTTGCAACAGATCCTTTTCGTACTGGTATTGGCGGTGGCCGGCTACCTGCTTTACCGCCGTATCAGTCGCATTCGAAAGAACATTCACCTCGGCCGTCCCGAAGACCGCAACGATCGGCCCGGCGAGCGACTCCAGACCATGTTGCTGGTCGCCTTCGGGCAAAAAAAGATGTTTAAAAAGCCGCTGGTGGCTTTTATGCACTTCATCCTCTACGTTGGGTTTATCCTAATCAACATCGAAATTCTGGAAATCATACTGGATGGCTTGTTCGGCAGCCACCGGCTGTTCTTTCCGGCGTTGGGCATTGTGTACGGACCCATCATCCACTTTTTCGAGCTGCTGGCGCTGGGCGTGATCGTGGTTTGCGTCATCTTCCTGATTCGCCGGAACGTGAAAGGAGTAGGGGTGAAGCGCCTCGACCCCGACTACCACCGGGAAATGATCGGCTGGCCCCGCCTCGACGGCAACCTGATTCTGGTGTTCGAAATCCTGCTGATGATGGCATTCCTGACGATGAACGCTGCCGATGTTGCTCTGCAAAATCGTGGTGTGGCGCACTATGCCGAAGCCCAAACGGGCGGCTTTCTGGTGAGTCAGCTGTTCGTGCCGTTTTTCGAAAGCTGGGAAAATACGACGGCACTGGTCGCTTACGAGCGTTTCGCGTGGTGGTTCCACATCTGCGGTATTCTGGGTTTTGCCCTCTACGTCACGTATTCCAAGCACCTTCACATTTTCATGGCTTTCCCCAATACGTACTACTCCCGGTTGTTGCCGAAGGGGGAGATGAAAAACATGGACCGGGTCACGACCGAAGTAAAGCTAATGCTGGGTTTGCCCGTCGAGAACGGTAACGCCGACGCGGCCGCTCCGGAAGCCGCGGACATTCCACGCTTTGGTGTGAAAGACGTCAACGACCTGACCTGGAAGCACATCATGGAAGCCTACACCTGCACCGAGTGCGGTCGCTGTACGTCGGTGTGCCCCGCCAACATCACGGGCAAAAAACTGTCGCCGCGCAAAATCATGATGGACGTCCGCGACCGCGCCGAGACGGTGGGCCGCAGCCTGGAGAAGGGCGGACCGGGGCTGGAAGACGGCAAGTCGCTGTACGGCGACTACACGACCAAAGAAGAGCTGATGGCCTGCACCAGTTGCAATGCCTGCGTGGAAGCTTGTCCGGTCAACATCAATCCGCTCGACATCATTCTGGAACAACGCCGTTACATTGCCATGGAAGAGGCGCAGACGCCCGCCGCCTGGAACGCCATGTTTCAGAACGTCGAGAACAACTTTGCGCCCTGGGCCTTTTCGCCCGCCGATCGCTTCAACTGGGCCGCGGGATTGGAGAACGGCAGTCAGAAAGCCGAAACTGAAGCATAGCGATGATCCCGTCGCGCTTCCACGGAGGCTCCGGCGCGAGAGGCTCGCTTAACAACAACCTATCGTAATTTGAAATTTTGTCAACTTCATAACAGATGAAAGTACCAACCATGGCCGAACTGGCCGCCGAAGGACGAACCCCGGAAGTGTTATTCTGGGTCGGGTGCTCCGGTTCATACGACGACCGTAACAAACGCATCACCGTAGCGTTTGCCAAAATACTCGCCCACGTGGGGGTAGATTTTGCCGTGCTGGGCACGGAAGAAACCTGCACGGGCGATCCGGCTCGCCGTGCCGGCAACGAGTTTCTGTTTCAGATGCAGGCGATGCAAAACATCCAGACGCTGGACGGCTACGGCATCAAAAAAATCGTGACGGCTTGCCCGCACTGTTTCAACACCCTCAAGAACGAATATCCCGAACTGGGAGGGAACTACGAAGTGATCCACCATTCGCAGTTCTTACAGGGACTGATCAACGAAGGACGGATTAAGTTGAAAGGCGGTGGCTCGTTCAAAGGGCGGCGCATTACTTACCACGACTCGTGTTTTCTGGGCCGCGGAAACGACATCTACGAAGCGCCGCGCGAAGTGCTGCAGGCACTCGACGCCGAACTGGTGGAGATGAAACGGTGCCGCACCAACGGCCTTTGCTGCGGGGCCGGGGGCGCGCAGATGTTCAAAGATGCGGAACCCGGGCGTAAAGAAGTCAATATCGAACGCACCGAAGAGGCGCTTTCGACGGGCGCGAATGTGATTGCCGCGGCGTGTCCTTTCTGCATGACGATGCTGACCGACGGCGTGAAAAACAAAGAAAAAGAGGCGGACGTAAAGGTGCTGGACCTGGCCGAACTGATTGCTCAGTCGCAGGGGTTGTAGGCGTCTCGACGGGCAACGGGGGTGGGGTAGAGGAACCTGATGCCTTCTCTGCTGTGCTGTTACCAGCCGCATCGGCTATTTTTGCCGCCGGGCCGCAACCAATTTGGGCAGCCCACTGTTGCCTAACCGAACCGTTACGTATTGACTATGCACGTCTCCTTTGATCAACTTCCCGATACCGCCCGCTTGTGGGTGTACCAGGCCAATCGTGCCTTTTCGCCCGCCGAACAGCAAACCCTTACAGTGATGCTGACGCAATTCTGCGAACAATGGGCCGCCCACAGCCAACCGCTGCAGGCCAGCTTCCGGTTGGTGCACGATCAGTTTATTGTACTGGCCGTGGACGAGCGCTACCACGCCGCCAGCGGTTGTTCCATCGATGCTTCCGTTCAGGTGATCCGCCAGTTGGAACAGCAACTGGGTATTTCGCTGCTGGACCGGAGTCAGGTGGCGTACCTGACCGACGAAGGCGTACAACTCGTGTCGCTTGCCAACGCCAAGGCGCTGGTGACCGACGGTGTAATACAGCCGGAGACACCGGTGTTCAACAACGCGGTGGCGTCGCTGGGCGACTGGCGGACCAGTTGGGAAATTCCGGCGTCGCAATCGTGGATGAAACGCTTTTTCGCCTCACGCTCAGTGGTTTAAAAAGGTGCAATAACCGTTATTTCCTGACGTTGGCAATACACAGCCTGTCGTGTTTTTGACGTTTTTTTTAGATTGCAACGTACTGCGTAGTGCCTTCTTCCTATGAAAAAAATCTTTATTTCTACCCTGCTTATTGCCAGTTGTGCCCTGTTGGGCGCCTGTTCGGCCGTGAAAAAAGGCGACCGGCACTTCAAGCGAGGAGAATACGAGTACGCCATCGAACGATACCAGGAAGCGCTGGAGAAAGGGTCCAACGCGGGTTATGCCAACCTGCGCATCGCGGAATCGTACCGTCTGTCGAACCGCATGGCCGAGGCCGCTCCCTTCTACGAAGCGGCCATTAACTCCGGTCTTAAAATCGACAGCATCCAGTTTTACTACGGTTTTGCGCTGAAAGATCAAGGCAAGTACGACGCGGCCCGGCAGCAATTGGAAGAATACACCCGGCAGGGGAATGACCCGGAGCGCGTAAAACACGCCCGGCAAGAAATCGAGAACCTGGGAGAAGTGAAGCGGATTCTGGAAAACCAGGATCGCTATGAAGTGCGCAATTTTGAGTCGCTCAATACCGAAGCGGCCGATTTTGCCCCGATTTTTTTGGATTCCGATCAGGAAATGATCTTTACGTCGGCACGGGGCGATGGCAAGGTCTACGCCGCGACCGGCGGTGGCTTTACCGACCTGTATACGTTCACCTTCGACGGCTCGTCGGAGTTTGGCGGGAACGTAAAGGCCATGGACAACAAGTTTAACCTGTCGGGGGTCCACGAAGCCAGTGCTACCTTTTCCAAAGACGGCAAGACGATGATCTTCGCACGGGGGAATAACGGTAGCAAGCGCGGGCGTCACGATGTGGACCTGTACATCAGCTACTACCGAAATGGCGAGTGGACCGAGCCCGAACTGATGCCCATTCCCATTAACGATCCGAATGCCTGGGATTCGACTCCGGCATTTTCGGGCGATGGACGCTCGCTCTACTTTGCATCCAACCGGGAAGGGGGCTTTGGCGGTACCGACATCTGGCGTGCTACACGCGATGGGAACGGCCGTTGGTCGCGTGTGCAAAACATGGGCAAAACCATCAACACTGCTGGGAACGAGCTCTTCCCGTACGTTTCGGACGACGGCAAATTGTACTATGCTTCCGATGGATTACCCAGCCTCGGTGGGCTCGACATCTTCGTGGCTACACGCGCTCGCGGCGAAGGCATCGAAGTAGAAAACATGGGGGCACCCATCAACTCGCGCTGGGATGATTTCGGCATCGCCTTCCGCTCGCCCATCGAAGGGTATCTTTCTTCCAACCGGGAAGGCGGCAAAGGCGACGACGACATCTACTACTTCAAGGATGTGAAAGGCGATATCAAAAGCATCGATTACGTGCTGGTGGGGAAAACCATGACCACGGACAGCACCGGTACCGAAAAAATTCTGCCGAACACGACCGTACGTCTGCTCGATCCTCAGGGCAAAACCCTTGCGGAAGCGACCACCGGAAAAGATGGATCGTTTAAATTTGACCTGAGTGCGTCGGCCAACTACGAGCTGCTGGGGGAAAAGCCGCAATACTTTACAAAACGCGAACCGTTTACTACCTACGGGAAGGCCATTCCGCAAGAGGAACTGGAGCGGGACACGACCATCACGCTGGCCTACAACCTGATGTTGGACGAAGTGGTGGTGGACAAGCCCATTGTGCTCGACAACATTTATTATGACCTGGATAAGGCGAACATCCGACCCGATGCGGCACGCGAACTCGACAAGCTGGTGCAAGTGCTGAAGGACAATCCGAACCTTACCATCGAATTGAGTTCACACACCGACGCGCGCGACACCGAGGCGTACAACCTGAAGCTGTCGCAGCGCCGGGCCGAATCGGCCGTAGAATACCTAGTGTCGCAGGGCATTGATCCTGAGCGGCTGCAGGCAAGAGGGTATGGCGAATCGCGCTTGCTGATTCTGGATGCGCAGACCGAAGAAGAGCATCAGCAAAACCGCCGTACCGAATTTAAAGTGTTACGCAAGTAAACTAGTATAAAACCAAAATCACCAAGAGCCTTCCTGTTGTGCAGGAGGGCTTTTTTAATAACACTGAGCCAAGGTCTCGTTGACCGTTCGTCACCGAAGTAACGGCGGTTTGGCCTTCGCTCTGTACCTTCGTCCCATGAAGCGTAGTACCTATTTCCGGCTTCTTGCCTATACCCGACCACTGGGGAGGTTTCTGGTGCCTTATACCATCTTTGCCATGCTCAGCATCGTGTTCGGGCTCATCAACTTCAGCCTGATCATTCCGTTGCTCAACGTGTTGTTTGGCACCGCGCCCGTCCAGGCAGTAGCTCGCCCTGAATTTTCCCTGAATGCCACCTATGTCTTCGACCTGTTCAACTACTACTACGTCGATACGTTGCAGGCCTACGGGCCTTACCGGGCGTTGCAGTTTATCTGCATCGTGGTGGTGGTATCGGTACTGCTGACCAACTTGTTTCGGTACCTCTCCATTCGCATTGAAGAGCACCTGAGCGCCCACGCGATCCGGCAGCTGCGGCAAGGGCTTTTCGACAAGGCGACCTCCCTGCACCTGGGCTACTTTACCAACGAACGGAAAGGCGATCTGCTGGCGCGGCTGACGACCGACGTGCAGGAGGTGGAACATACCGTGACCAAATCGCTGACGGTGGCCATTCGCGAGCCCATTACCATCGTCGGGTATTTTGTGGTGCTGATTTTACTGAGCGCCAAACTGACGCTCATTACGATGCTGGTGATTCCGATCGCCGGCTTTGCCATTTCCAGCGTGATTCGCAAGCTCCGTCGCGATGCGCGTGCCGGACAGGACTCGCTGAGCCGGATCGTGAGTTTGATTGACGAAACTTTGGGTGGCATGCGGATCGTCAAAGGGTTCAATGCCCAGAAGCTGGTGCGCAACAAGTTCGAGGAAGAAAACGGGCGGTATGCCGATATTATCAAACGCATGGCTTTCAAACGCGAGTTGGCCTCGCCTTTCTCAGAGTTTACGGGTGTAACGCTGGTGGCCGGCATCCTGCTCTACGGCGGCTCGTTGGTATTGTCTTCGCAATCGTCGCTTTCGCCGAGCGAGTTTGTGACCTACCTGGTGATTTTTTCGCAGGTGATGCGTCCGGCCAAATCGCTGTCAACCACCTTCAGCAACTTGCAACGTGGTCTGGCGGCTGGCGATCGCGTGTTGGACATCATCGACACCCCGGCGCAGATCCAGGACCGGCCCGACGCGGTGGTGTTGCCACGCTTCGAAAACGAAATCGAGTTGCGCGACGTCACATTCGCCTACGAAGAGACGCCCGTGTTGAAAGGAATCAGCTTCCGCATTCCGAAGGGGAAGCTGGTGGCACTGGTGGGGCCATCGGGTGGCGGGAAATCGACCATTGCCGACCTGATTCCGCGGTTTTACGACCCCGCCAGCGGTAGCGTCCGCATGGACGGACGGGACCTGCGCGACTACACCACCGCATCGGTCCGGGCGCAACTGGGCATCGTCACGCAGGAATCGATCTTGTTCAACGATACCATTTTCAACAACATCGCCTTCGGCAAACCCGATGCCACCGAAGCAGAGGTGATCGAAGCCGCGAAGATTGCCAACGCCCACGACTTCATTCTGCAAACTCCCCAGGGGTACCAAACGGCCATCGGCGACCGGGGCACCAAGCTTTCGGGCGGGCAGCGGCAACGCCTCAGCATCGCACGCGCTGTCCTGAAAAATCCACCGATCCTAATTCTGGACGAGGCTACGTCGGCCCTCGACAACGAATCGGAGAAATTGGTACAGGAGGCACTGTTCAATCTGATGAAAAGCCGCACGTCGTTGGTTATTGCCCACCGGCTCAGCACCATCCAGCATGCCGACGAAATCATTGTGATCGAGGAAGGACGCATCCGCGAACGCGGCACGCACGCGGAGCTGCGCGAGCGGGAGGGGGGACTCTACCGGAAGTTGGCTGAGTTGGCAGGATAACGGGCGGAACAACGCGAACAGAACTGATGCTGAACGCACGCAGAGAAAATGGTTTCTGGCGAAGCAAACCGGCAAATTCATCCTTCTATCACTGAAACTCCGATTATGTCGTCCCATCATATTGTCCGAGACGAGCAGGAACCGGCGCTCCTCATCCTGACGGATCAGATTCCCTTTGCGTTGGTGGGAGAGTTGCTGGAATGGAGTCCGACGGTGCTGGTTGCCGAACCCGCCTTGGAAACCGTACTGTCGTGGGGCATTAAGGTGGACGGTGTGTTGTGTTTACCGACGCAGGCGGCAAGCTTGCGCACCCAGCTGAACGATTATCACCCCCTGGTGTTGATTTTGAAAGACGAAACCGAAACGTGGCTGGAGGGGGCTTCGGCCTGGCTGGTGGCGCATCAGCATCGGAACGTGTACGTGCTGGTCGAAACCATCGCGCCAGATCTGTTGCAAGCCCACGCGGCACTTCAGGTACTATTTTTCGATCCGCACTTCAAGACCTTTTGCGTGAGAGGAAGCAGCTACAAAAAGTGGGTGCTGGCCGGACAGCAGTTTCGCTGGCACGGGAACGCTAACGTGACCAACCTGCGCCCGACGGCCGATCCGCGTACGTGGGAAGCCGAGTCGAACGGACTTGTGAAGATCCATCCCCTTGATTCTGAGGGAATTTGGGTGCAAGAAACCTGGAATGCGGAAGAGAAACGTACGTGAACGGAGTTGAACAGAAAAAAGACCCGACATGCGGGACTAAATGGTTAGTTTTGCCGTTCTAGGTTGCATAGCCCATGAAATATCTAAAGTATTTTTTGGTAACCCTCGGAGTGATCGTTCTCGACCAGACGGTCAAAATGCTGGTGCATTTTAACATGGATTACGGCACACCCGGGCAAATCAAAGTGTTTGGTGATTGGTTCAAATTGCACTACACCCTCAATCCCGGCATGGCCTTCGGCCTGGAGATCGGGCTGGATCAGGGAAAGCTGATTTTGAGTGTGTTCCGGCTCCTGGCGATGTGTGCCATTGGCTACTACTTATATTTCTTGGCGAAGAAAGGGGCGCACCCGGGTTTGCTGGTTTGCATCGCGTTGATTTTGGGCGGAGCCATTGGTAACGTGATCGACAGTACGTTCTACGGTGTTTTTCTGGACAACGCCCCTTACGGATCGCCGACGCCGTGGTTCCACGGACAGGTGATCGATATGTTCTATTTCGATTTGTGGGAGGGCGTGCTGCCCAATTGGATACCCCTCTTCGGAGGGCAATACTATTCCCTCTGGCCCATTTTCAACGTGGCCGATGCGTCCATCTTCGTGGGCGTAGCGCTGATCCTTATTTTTCAGAAGCGTTTCTTTGTGGAGCCCCATACGCAGCATGAGCAGTCGGAAGAAACGCTGGAAAAAGATCCGGCCGATCATCCTACGACCGTCTGAGCATGCAGCAGCGTACGAAGCTTGCCTTCTGGTGGCTCTGTTGGATGTTGTGGTTACCTGCCCGTGCCGACGATGGCATGTGGCTCCCCAACCTGATCAAAGCCCTGAACGAGCAGGACATGCAAGAGCGTGGCCTGCGGCTCACCGCCGAAGACATTTACAGCGTTAACCGATCCAGCCTGAAAGATGCCATCCTCCAGTTTGGCCGAGGGTGCTCAGGGGCCGTGGTTTCGCCCAACGGCCTGTTGCTCACCAACTACCATTGTGCATTCAGCTACCTGCAACGGCACAGCACCGTCGACAATAACTTTATCGAAAAAGGATTTTGGGCGCGAAGCCTGGAAGAAGAGATCGCCAATCCGGGCCTGACGGTCACGTTTATCATACGGATCGAAGACGTTACGGAACGTGTGCTCGAATCCGTCTCGCCCGACATGGGAGAAGAGGAACGCGAAGCGAAAATCAAGGAAACGTCGTCCCGGATCGCGGCCGAAGCCGTCGAAAACACCGATTACAAGGCCTCGGTCGAGCCTTTTTATTACGGAAACGAGTTCTACCTTTTTGTCAAACAGGAGTTCACCGACGTACGGTTGGTAGGCGCACCGCCTTCTTCCATCGGCCAGTTCGGCGGCGAAACCGACAACTGGGAATGGCCTCGCCACACCGGCGATTTTGCGCTGTTTCGCATCTACGCTGGCCCCGAAAACGAGCCCGCCAACTTTTCGCAGGCCAACGTGCCGTACGAACCGCGCTACTACCTCCCCGTTTCGTTGCAAGGGTACAAAGAAGGGGATTTTACGATGGTGATGGGCTTTCCGGGACGTTCGCAACAGTTTCTGACCTCGTATGCGCTGAAGCAACTGACCGAAAAGATCAATCCCCACCGGATTGCCCTGCGTGGCAAACGGCTGGAAGTGATGGAGAACGTCATGCAGCGGAACGACACGGTTCGCCTCAAGTACGCGGCCAAATATGCCGGCATCGCTAATTACTGGAAGAAATGGCAAGGCGAAACCCGGGGGCTGCAACGCTTCGATGCGGTGACCCGGAAACAGGAGATGGAGGCGGAATTTACCCTTTGGGCGCAGGCCGATTTGCAGCGTCGCCTTCCCTACGGCACACTCTTACCCCAGTTTGAGCGCGATTATGCGGCGCTCGATTCGCTGATCCTGGCTTTCGAGTACATGCGGGAGGCAGCGTTTGCACCCGAGATCATGGTCTTCGCGCGCAACTTCGATCCTTACATTGTGGACGTGCGCGAGCTGGATAAGAAAGAAGATAAGAAAAAAGGCAAAGCTCGGCAGGATCAGGCCATTGAGCGCCTGAAGTCCACTACGGCCAATCATTTCAGAAACTATTCGCGCGCCATCGACCAGGCCACCCTGGCGGTTTGTCTGGAAGCCTATGCGCGCGACATTCCGCCGGCGTTTCATCCGCCCCTATTCGAAAAGATCAAGGCGCAGTACGGTAACAATTTTCGTGCGTTTGCGAACGAAGTCTTCAAAGAATCGGTGTGTGCTTCACCCGAGAAAGTGGCGCGTTTCATCGAACGCCCTTACAAGAAGCAGGTGCAGATTCTGCAGCACGATCCCGCGTACCAGCTCTCGCGGGAGTTTATGTTGCTTTACCGACAGCATATTTTGCCTAACTACGTCGCACTGAACGCCCAATTGGAACTCAACACGCGGCGCTACGTGGCCGGGTTGCGTGAAATGTTTCAGGATAGCCTGCTGGCGCCTGATGCCAACAGCACATTGCGAATCGCGTACGGAACCGTCGAAGGGTACCGACCACGCAACGGGGTGATTTATACGTACCAGACCACGCTGGAAGGCATTCTGGAAAAAGGAGATCCGAATGTGCCGGAGTTTACCGTACCCGACACGTTGGCGAAGCTCTATCGTGAGAAAGACTACGGGCGCTATGGGGTCGATGGCACCATGCCGGTCGCGTTTATTGCCTCCAACCATACAGTAGGGGGCAATTCGGGGAGCCCTGTGATCAATGCCGACGGCCACCTGATCGGGTTGAACTTCGACCGCGTGTGGGAGGGAACCATGAGCGACTTTACGTACGATCCGGAACAGTGCCGTAACATCTCCGTCGACGTCCGCTACATCCTGTTCATCATCGATAAAGTAGCCGGAGCTACGCACCTCATCGATGAAATGACCGTAATTGAGTAAGTGCAGCCGTCTGCGCTGCGAACATTAACAACACAAGCATGAAGGAGCGCTCCATTTCTGTGGTAGGATGCGGCTGGCTCGGACTGCCGCTGGCGCGTCATTTTGTAGCGCAGGGCTGGCAGGTCAAGGGTAGCACTACGCGGCCCGAAAAATTGGAAGTGCTGGCGGCATCCGGCATTCAGCCTTTTTTGATTCGCCTCGACCCACATGCCGAAGGCGATGCCTTGCCCGCGTTGCTGGAGAGCGATGTGGTGGTGGTGAATACGCCACCTTCTAAAACAGAAGATTATCCCGCACAAATGCAGGTCCTGGCTGAGGCCATCCCTGCCGAACAAACGCCCCACATCCTCTTTGTCTCCTCTACTTCGATCTACCCGCCCGGTACGATGCACGCCACCGAAGAAATGACGTTGACGCCGGAGAATGCCGGACACCGAACCATTGCCGAAGCCGAACACGTGTGGCAACAGCAACGCTTTCCACTCACCATTCTGCGGTGCAGCGGTTTGATGGGATATGACCGGATACCGGGAAAATACACCGCCGGAAAGGTGATGAAGAAACCCGGCGAGGCCGTAGTGAATCTGGTGTTTCGCGACGATGTGGTGCGGGCCGTGGAAGCGATTGTACAGCAAGCACGTTGGGGCGAGATCTACAATCTGGTGGCACCTGTCGCGGTGAATCGCGCAACTCTATACGCGCATACAGCCCGGCAACTTGGATTTGCACCTACGCAATTTCAGCCCGACGGGTCGGAAGACGACAGCAAGCGAATAATCGGTGAAAAAATACAGCGTGACCTGAACTTTACGTTTCAGTACCCCGATCCACGGACGTTTCCTTATGGCGTATGAATGAGGGGGCGTTTAAGGAATGACGCGGGGATCGACCTTGCGAAGCAAGGTTCAGTGATGATGGTGGTCGAGGTGTTTGCCGCGGTAAACACGGACCAACGTCCCGATCAGAAAAATGGCTACCCAAGAAGGATAAAGCGCCCAAAATTGATCGACCGTTTTGTCAAAGAGGTAAAGAAAGCCCTGCGCCATCACGCTGGTAATTACTCCCGTAACGCTGATGCTTTGTATGGCGTTAAGTTCCAGATATTTCATAACGAATTGCAAAGTATATATCCAAAGGCAAAGTAAGGCTGAAAAGTTGCATCGTGTGGAAATAAATACCGAGCCAAGCAACCGATAACGGGCTTAGCTTCAGGATTGATGCGTATGTACATTAACGAGCGGTCTGCCCCAGATCAAACACTTTTACAGGCAAGAGACGGGACAGGAGGCTACTCACGATGGTAGAGGGGCCTTCAGTCGAACAAACTACAACCGATTTGTCGGTCGGGATTTCCTGAATGCGGTTACGCCATTCGACCAACGGGAGAGGAATGGCATTGGGGTAGGGGCGTTCGCGTCGCTGTTCGAACCGACAAGAGGTATCGACAATGGTAAAGGCGTGCAATTGCCCGTTTAGGGCATTGTAGTCAAGGATGGGTGAAGGCACGCCCTGAGCTGCGTGCGTCACGAACACGCCTTGCAGATGCTGCTCGTAGCCGATGCTGGCGGTGCGCACCATGGCACGCTGTACCTGTTCGGCCGACGCCCCGGTCAGGTAAAAAGGTTCTTGGTGATCGATAAGCGTACCCAACCAGAACTCAAAAAACGGACATAGAGGGACGTTGATGGCCCCCGGCCAGTGAGATGTATGAAAGGCTGTGGCCTCGCGCACGTCAATCACCAGGTGGTCTGGTTCAGGTTGATAGTTGTCTTCACACCACGCCACTGCCTGCACTGAAGTTGCCAGAGGCGGAAGCCCCCGCCGATTCAACGAACGAATGTACCCCATGTGTGCAGGCAGCACCAGGCGGTCTTTGTTCAGATACCGGCAAAATGCCTCTTCGGACATGGGTTGCAATGCAAAATTGCTGCGTTTTTCGGCCCCCATGTTGCTCCCCCGGGCGTTGCTTACCGAACGGCATTGCAGATATCCCGCACCATGTGCCGGGTATACCTTGACCGAATCGGGTAGGGTGGCCAGTCGTTGGTGAGTGCTATGAAATAACTCCCGACACCCCTGTTCCCACAAGGTTTCCTGCAACGGGGCCGGGTAATCGGGGCGTCCCACCTCGCCGTGCAGCAAGGTATCGCCGGTAAACACGGCCACCGTACGTTTTCCGTAGCGGGCCACGATCGAAATACTTTCGGGGGAATGACCCGGGGTTTCCCAAATCTCTAGCTCTATTTTGCCGAGCCGGAGTTGATCGCCCTCCTGAAGCGGTACGTGCGGAAATTGTGCCTGAGCCTTGGGGCTGATGTAGAGCGTAGCGCCAGTGGCCTGCTGAAGTTCCCGGTGGCCACTGACAAAGTCGGAATGCAGATGAGTGAGGATGACACCCGTAATTTGTGCCTCGTACAACTGTGCAAAATTATAATAAGGAGAAAGGTCCCGCCCGGGGTCGATCAGGATCATCTTCTTCTCATATTCGCTCAGGACAGCGTATGAATAGTGTGACAGATTTTCGTTCGCAAACTGCTCTAACTGCATAGGAAAAGAAAAGAGCGGGTCAATACTCCTCTGATAGACTATAACGGAAAGTTTGTCGAAAAGGATAGGGGAAAGTACTATTCTTCTGGAAGAGGTATAAAAAACAGATTACGGCCCGGTGCGAATCTATACCGGTAAAAATGCCTGAAGATCAGGGACAAATACAGTAATTGTAGTATTAGAAGATATTTAAAAAGTTCAACAATGGGTTTTGTTGCGGACGCTCTTTCTTTGTGCAGTGAAAACGTTTGCGCATTCGGCAGGTGTATAGCCGCCATTACAGCGTATCACAAATGCGGATTTCGTTGCGCGCTAGCATAATCTCCCCCCGCGCTTCCATCTTTTTCAGTAGTCGAGAGATCACCTCGCGCGACGAATTCAGGTCATTGGCAATTTCTTGGTGTGTCAGATGAAGAAGCGAAGAATGTTGCTGCTTGGCCTGATTCTTCAGGTAGAACTCCAGGCGCTCGTCCATGCTGCGAAACGCAATGGCGTCGATGGCGTCCAGCAGCTCTTCGAAACGGGAGCGATACGTCTCAATGACGAAATAATACCAGCTTCGGTACTGTTTCATCATGTCGTCCATCAGGTGAATGGGTACGGTGATGACCTGCACGGTCTCTACGGCTTTGGCCAGCACTTCGCTCTGTTCGCTCTTGGCGGCACAGATCATGGACAGCGCACAAGCCTGGCCCGGTTGGATGTAATACATGAAAAACTCGTTGCCTTCGTCGCCCTCGCGGTACAGCTTCACCCGACCGCCGATCAGCAGCATGACGGATTTAAAGTACTGTCGGGGGCGGATCATCAATTCGCCTTTGGCGACCTCTCTCAAGCTGCCCTCCCGGGCAATAAACGATTTGAGTTCGGGTTCGAACGCAGGAAAGAACTGATCGAGAAGCGATAGCAGGTGAGCGGATTCGGGATGCATAGCAGGCGATACGAAAAGTAGATCTAAAAATTAAACGTACCGCGACGCTGTCGACAGGGCGAAGCATCACGGTACGAAGTAAAATAGTAGGGGAAGAGGCGATTACCGGACCACGTTGCCGCGCCAGCTCAGCATACCTCCCCGCAAATTGTAAAGCCGCGTGAAACCGCGCTCATGCATCAGGCGGCAGGCGCGTCCACTGCGGTTGCCACTCTGGCAGTACACCAAATACGGCTTGTTTTTGTCGAGCTTGTCCAGCTGTGACCCAAACGCAGCACTGGTTACGTCGAGGTTACGCGCCCCTTTCAGGTGGCCGGCGGAAAATTCGCCGGATGTGCGTACATCCAGCACCACTCCTTGCGAGAGTTGCTCGGCAAATGCGGCGGCATCGAGGTTTTCGTAGCCTTTGGGTTTGGAGCGAAATAGATTGAACATGCGCTTGGGTTTAGTGCTTGAGGGTAGAGGGACAAACGTAGTCTGTACGGGGAATGTCGGTCGCGGCAATGTCTTTAAAGCCCCCTTTGATGTTGGTGATGTGTTCCCACCCGCGGGCTTTCAGGATCGACGCCGCAATCATAGAGCGATACCCCCCGGCGCAGTGCAGGTACACCTCCTCGTCGCGCGGAATCTCCGCCAAATGCTGGTTCAGAAAATCGAGCGGAACGTTTTGTGCGTTCTCGACATGTTCGGCGGCAAATTCTCCCGGCTTCCGTACGTCGACTACCGGCCGTGCCGACTGTTTCAATTCAGTTGCAAACGCTTCGGCCGAAATGGAACGGATCTGGTCTACCTCCTTGCCGGCCTGCTGCCAGGCCGCGAGCCCGCCTTGCAGGTATCCGATGACGTGATCGTAGCCGACCCGTGCCAGGCGCGTAATGACTTCCTCTTCGCGTCCCGGCTCGGTAACCAGAAGGATGGGCTGCCGGATATCGGGCACAAGGGTGCCCACCCACGGCGCAAACCCACCGTCGATGCCGATGTTGATGGAATTCGGGATGAACGCTTTGGCAAATACCTCAGGCGCACGCGTGTCGAGCACTAGGGCGTCGTGTTCATTCGCGGCAAACTCAAACGCTTCGGGAGCGAAAGCGCGCTGGCCTTGGGCCATCACGTCGTCCAGACTTGCGTAGCCCTCTTTGTTCAAGCGAGCATTTTCCGGAAAATAGCCGGGGGGCGGCAGCAGTCCGTCGGTCACTTCCTGCACAAACTCGGCCTCGGTCATGTCTGCCCGCAGGGCGTAGTTGAATCGTTTCTGGTTGCCCAGCGTATCGGTGGTTTCCTTGCTCATGTTTTTGCCACAGGCCGAACCGGCGCCGTGTCCTGGGTAGACAATAACGTCGTCGGGCAAGGGCATAATTTTGTCACGAAGCGAATGGTAGAGTTGTGCTGCCAGTTGCTCCTGCGTCAGGTGTGCCGCTTTTTGCGCCAGGTCGGGCCGCCCTACGTCGCCGATAAAGAGCGTATCGCCCGTGAAAATGGCGCGCTCTTTCCCTGATGCGTCGCGTAACAGATACGTGGTGCTTTCGGGGGTATGGCCCGGCGTATGAAGCACCTGCAGGGTGACGTGGCCTACTTTCAGGAGTTCGCCATCCTGGGCGATGTGCGCTTGGAAACGTGTTTGGGCGGTTGGGCCATAGACAATGGTAGCCCCGGTTTTTTGTGCCAGGTCGAGGTGCCCCGAGACAAAATCGGCGTGAAAATGGGTTTCTAGTACGTACTTGATCACGGCCCCTTCGCGTTCAGCTTTCTCCAGGTAAGGCGTTACTTCGCGTAGCGGATCGATGATGGCAACCTCGCCTTCCGATTCGATGTAGTAAGCGCCCTGGGCCAGGCATCCGGTATAAATCTGTTCAATTTTCATGGCTATAATCTATCAGTCGTTTGGTTTCGAAGGTATTGCGGCTTCATAACGAGCGGTACGCGTAGGGAAGAAGCTTTCTGTCAACAAAGCTAGTAATCTGGCCGGGGAGTTTGTGTGACCTGGGTCACGCTCAGGATCGATCAGAAGAATAGCTCTTTAGCTAAAATACCGGTTCCCATCAGCAGTACAAACCAGCCGAACCCGGTTTTGAGGCGTTGCCCGTCGATGCGTTCGGCCAGCGCGCTTCCGATGAAGATACCGGCTATGGCCAAGCTGGTGAAAATCAACAGGAAGTGCCAGTTGACGGCGAAGTGCGACAGGTCGCCCAGAAAACCCAGCAGTGAATTGACGGCAATGATCGACAGGGACGTGCCAACCGCCAGTTTCATGGGCAGGCGGGCCAGGATGACCAGGGCCGGTACGATCAGAAAACCGCCTCCTGCGCCCACCAGCCCCGTTACGATACCGACCAACAGCGCCTTCAGGGCCAACGGAACCAGCGCTTGCGTGGGTGTTTCTTCCTCGGTTGGAGCGGCATCTGCCTTACCTGCGCGGATCATAGAACGCGCTGAGAAGAGCATCACCACCGCGAAAAACAACATGATGAGCAAATTCTTGGAAACCAGCACGTGCCCTACGGTAAACAGGGTCGCCGGAATGGCCGGGACCGCGTAATGGCGGGTTAGAAAAACGGCCAGAAAGGAAATTATCCCAAATAGCACCGCCGTGCGCAGGTCGATCATGCCTTTCCGCGCGTAGCGCACACTGCCCACGAGGCTGGTCGATCCTACAATGAAGAGCGAGTAGGCAGTGCCCGCCACCGGCGAAATGCCCATGAGGTAGACCAGCACCGGTACGGTTAAAATCGATCCTCCCCCGCCGATTAAGCCCAACGACAGGCCGATGGCGACCGAAGCCGCGTATCCTAGCATTTCTATCATGACACAAAGGTGCGCACACGCCAAACGGATGTCTGTGACTAGAATCACACTGCATGCATAAATCTTGCGGCAGGCTTTTGCCGTACATACCGGTGCGTCGGACGGGATTCGGAGTTATGTAACCAAGGTCACAGACGAGCCCGACGCGCCGGGCTAAGTTTGTAGCTGTTTTTAACCTGTAATTTTTTTATGGAAAGCTGGCTTGATTGGATTCGCCAACCCTGGCCCTGGTACGTGGCCGGGCCTTTACTTGGACTGATGGTGCCCACCCTCCTACTGCTGGGCAATAAAACACTCGGTATTTCTTCGTCTTTGCGCCACATGTGCGCCGCCTGTATGCCCATGCGCATTCCTTTCTTTTCGTATAACTGGCGTCAGGAAACCTGGAACCTCTTGTTTGTCGGCGGGATTCTGGTCGGCGGCTGGTTAGCAACCACGTTTCTGGCTAATCCGGCGGCGTTGGTCATTGCGCCAGCCACGCAGGCCGATTTGCAAGCGTTGGGCATTCAGCATTTTGAGGGGTTGTTGCCACGCGAACTCTTTGCGTGGTCGCATCTGCTGAGCGCGCGCGGGTTGGTGTTCATCGTGGCGGGTGGATTTCTGGTTGGGTTTGGCACACGCTACGCCGGAGGCTGTACGTCCGGCCACACGATCATGGGACTGAGCAATTTGCAGTGGCCGTCGTTGGTCGCCACCGTCTTTTTTATGCTGGGTGGTTTCTTTGCGACCTATGTGCTTCTGCCACCTCTGCTGTCCTGGGTACTTTCATAACACAACGCATTTAAACTATGGTAGAAGAAACTCTGGTGCGCCAGCCTGTACGGCCGGCGGCACCCGTGCAGCATGATGCGCCCCGACCGGTGCGCGAGTCGCCCCTCAGTCTGCTCCGTTATCTGGTGGCGGGCAGTGTAATGGGCATTGTCTTCGTAAAAGCAGAAATCATATCCTGGTTTCGGATTCAAGAGATGTTCCGTTTCCAGTCGTTTCATATGTATGGCGTTATTGGATCGGCCGTTCTGGTGGGAATCATTTCAGTACAACTGATCAAGCGCCTACGCCTGAAAACCTTTACAGGGGAACCGATTCGGATTCCGTCGAAGGAGTTCCGGAAGGGACAAGTGATCGGGGGCTTCCTGTTCGGAATAGGGTGGGCTCTGACCGGTGCTTGCCCGGGTCCACTGGCGGCGCAGATCGGCAGCGGCTTTACCGTCATCCTGGTGACTTTCCTCAGCGCCGTCCTGGGAACGTGGGTCTACGGTCGGTTTCAGCACCGTTTTCCGAATTGAGCCTACGCCGAAGCGTCAGATAGCCAAAGGCGCTTTCTCCAGAAAAAAAAGCCGTGGGGCCATCCCTCACGGCTTTTCCTGTTATATTGAGCCACGTAACTTCCTTCCGTATGAGCAATCCACGTATGCGCGCGTACTGGCGGCGTAACCTCCGCTACCTCGTCGTTTTGCTGAGTATCTGGTTTCTGGTTTCGTACGGAGCCGGAATTCTTTTTGTGGAACCGCTGAATCAGATACGCCTCGGGGGCTTCAAACTGGGCTTTTGGTTCGCGCAACAAGGGGCCATCTACTGGTTTGTTGTCTTGATTTTCGTGTACGTATGGCTCATGAACCGCTTGGATCGTGAGTTTGATGTAGACGAAAAGTAACCTTATTTTTTACTACCACCTTATGACTGTTCAACTCTGGACCTACCTGATTGTCGGGCTTACGTTCGCCCTCTACATTGGCATCGCGCTCTGGTCGCGTGCCGGCTCTACTAAAGAATTTTACGTGGCAGGAGGTGGAGTGCCGCCCCTGGCCAACGGGCTGGCTACGGCGGCCGATTGGATGTCGGCCGCTTCTTTCATTTCGATGGCGGGCCTTATTTCCTTCATGGGGTACGACGGTGCGGTCTACCTGATGGGCTGGACGGGCGGATACGTGTTGCTGGCGCTGCTGCTGGCACCGTACCTGCGAAAATTCGGGAAATTTACCGTTCCTGATTTTGTCGGCGAACGCTACTATTCGCAAACCGCACGACAGGTCGCCGTGGTCTGTGCCCTGTTTGTTTCCTTTACCTACGTGGCCGGACAAATGCGGGGCGTAGGTGTGGTGTTCTCCCGTTTTCTGGAAGTAAACGTAACGTGGGGCGTCATCATCGGCATGATCATCGTCTTTTTCTATGCGGTGCTCGGCGGCATGAAGGGCATCACTTATACGCAAGTCGCGCAATACTGCGTACTGATTTTTGCGTTTATGGTGCCGGCCATTTTCATCTCTATCTTATTGACCGACAATCCTATTCCTCAATTGGGCTTCGGCAGTACCACCACCGACGGCACGTACCTGTTGGACAAACTGGACGGCTTGCACCGGGAGCTGGGGTTCAACGCCTACACGAACGGGACCAAAGGAACGATGGATATGTTTTGCATCACGGCCGCCCTGATGTTGGGCACAGCCGGTCTGCCGCACGTCATCGTACGTTTCTTCACGGTTCCGCGCGTGAAGGATGCCCGGATTTCGGCCGGATACGCCCTGATTTTTATCGCGATTCTCTACACCGCCGCCCCCGCCATCGCGGTGTTTGCCCGCACCAACCTGATCAATACGGTCAACAATGCACCTTATGCCGACGTGCCGCAATGGTTCCGCAACTGGGAAGCTACCGGACTTCTGACCTTCGAAGACAAAAACGGAGATGGGCGCATCCAATATTATAACGAAGCGGCGGCCGATGTGCCGCTGGCGGCGCAGGTTGATGCGCCTTTGCAGGGCAATGAACTGACCATCGACCGGGACATCGTGGTGCTGGCCAATCCTGAAATCGCGCAGTTGCCCAACTGGGTTGTCGCGCTCGTGGCGGCCGGTGGTTTGGCGGCGGCCCTTTCTACCGCCGCTGGGTTACTACTTGTTATATCTACCTCAGTTTCACACGATCTTATCAAAAAGGCCATCAATCCTAACATCTCCGAACGCGGCGAGCTAATGGCGGCGCGCATTGCCGCCGGAGTCGCCGTGTGTATAGCCGGAATTTTTGGGATATATCCGCCCGGCTTTGTGGCTCAGGTAGTTGCCTTTGCCTTCGGCTTGGCGGCTTCCTCTTTTTTCCCGGTGATTATCCTGGGCATTTTTTACAAGCGGATGAACCAATTGGGCGCCATTGCAGGGATGTGTTCCGGGCTGACCTTCACCGCCGTATACATCATCTATTTCAAGTTTATTGCCGCGCCGGAAGTGAATGTGCCCGAAAATTGGCTTTGGGGCGTATCCCCCGAAGGAATCGGTACGTTGGGAATGGTGGTGAACTTTATATTTGCGCTCCTGTTTTCGCGGTTTGCTCCACCGCCCCCCGCCGAGGTGCAAGAAATGGTTGAAAACATTCGTTACCCTCGGGGTGCTAGTCAAGTCGTGGCCACGCACTAAGTTTTAGCTGAAAATGAGCAGAGATATTACAACGACACTGAAAAAATAATTTCCATTCACTTTATAGTACAAAAAGAGGTTCCTTTGTGACAGAGATTGTCGGCCTATGGAATCTAGTAAACAAAAACCTTTGTATCCGCAAACCGCTGTTGATGTCATGGAGACCAATCCTTTGGTTTTACTGGTTGACGATAACGACACCGATAACCTCATCAATCGGCGGATGTTGAAGTTGCTGGCGTTTACCGAGCGGACGGTGATCGCCAATTCAGGGCGCAAGGGGTTAGCCTACCTGCGTGAGCACAAGGACAATCCAGAGCAATTGCCCGATTTGGTTTTTCTCGACATCAACATGCCGGAGATCGATGGGTTTACGTTCATGGAAAACTTCTCGGCCCTGGCACCCCAGTTGAAAAAGAAGGTAGTGGTGATGGTACTTTCCAGTTCCGACGATCCTCAGGACATCAACCGGATCACGGCCAATCCTCACGTAGCCTACTTCATCACCAAACCCCTTGATCCCGCCAAGATGAGTGTGGTACAAGAGGTTTTCTCGTACCAGAAAAGCCAGTAACTTATTCTCCGGTAAACGCCACGGCATCAAGCCAGGCCAACTGTCGTTCCTGTAACCGGGCGGGCAGGGCACGGAAGAGCGCATTGCGCGCACCGATCAGCCACCGGTTTTCCCATTGAGCTACCTGTCCTACCCGGCGCGAGGTAGTAATCACATAATGCGTACGCGCCAGGCGTTTCCGCTCGAAACGGCGGAACGCTTCCTCTGGAACGCTACTCGCCCGCAGGCATTCACCTAATATTACCGCGTCTTCAATGGCCTGACAGGCGCCCTGTCCTAAGTTGGGAGTCGTGGCATGTGCAGCGTCGCCTACCAACACGATGTTCCCGAACGCGTAGCGCGGCAAGGGCTTCAAATCACAAATGTCGTTGTGCAAAAGTGCTTCCGGCGCGGTGGCATCTAGCACGGCGGTCACAGGCGCATGGAAGTCCTGAAAAAGTTGCTTCACTTGTGCTAGCGTATAGTTCCGCACTTGCGGATCGCGTTCCGCAGCGTTCAGACAGGCAAACCAGTAAATCCGGTGGTTGGATAGCGGCACCAGGCCGAAGCGCTTGCCTACGCCCCAGGTTTCGGTGGCGGCCGGTAACGACACGCCAGGGTTTTCGAGCACGGCGCGCCAGCAGGTGTAACCGGCGTACCGGGCACGGCTGGACGGGAGCAGTTGCTGCCGCACCGCCGAATGAATGCCGTCAGCGGCGATCAAATAATCCGTCGTAAAGTGGCTGCCGTCCTGGAAATGAACCGTGATGGCTTCGCCTGCGGTCGTGAAACCGGTGGCTTGTTTTCCCAGATGCACTGTGGTATAGCAAAGCTGGCTGCGCAAAAGATCGTGCAAATCGGCACGGTGAACGGCCACATTAGGAAAGGCGGTCGGTACCGGCGCCTCGGAAATAAGATCACCTCGCTGGTCGAGAATGCGCAGACCGGGCAACGGGTGCCCCGCGTGGAGCACCTGATCGTCTATACCCAGATGATGATAGGCTTTAAGCGCATTGCTGCTGAGGGCTAAGCCTGCGCCAACCGGATGTAGTTCAGTGGTCGCGTCGAAGAGATGAGGACGGAGACCGATTTTTTCAAGGGCAATGGCGGTCGTCAGACCTGCAATGCCGCCCCCGACGATGCTGATGTTTTTCATAATGATATTCGAAAGAGATGGAGAGAACCGGGGTAAAAGCGGGTTTAGCTTTACGGAAGCTTGTGGATAGGAAGTAAAATCGATTTAGCTCCGCTGAGCTAATGCAAAGATAAAGGGGTTTTGTATTTTTAGCTCCGACGAGCTAAAAATAATTTTCTATGCAGGAAAAGATCGTAGCACATGCCGTAGAGGCATTCAATCAGGACGGGATTACCCGCACCACGCTTCGGAAAGTAGCGCAGGGGTTGCAGATGAGCGACGGGCACTTGCGGTATTACTTCAAAACCAAAGAAGATCTACTGCTGGCCACCTACCAAAGCCTGGAAGATGCCATCACCGCGCAGGTTCCTCGTGTGGACGAAGCGTTTACTGTGGTGAGGTTTCGGGAGCGCTTGCTAAGCGTGTTTCGTCTTATGTACCACTATCGGTTCTTTTTTCTGGAGACGCCGCAGCTGTTGCAACAGTACGGGCAAGTGCTGCAAAAATTTCAACGGCTGATGGAAGGTCGCCGCCATGCGTTCGTGCATTTGTTTCGCGGGTATCAACAAACCGGCGTGTTTCGGCCCGATGCCGACGAAGCGATTTTTCCGTTGCTTTGGGAGCAGTTTTTTGTGATTGGCGACAACTGGGTCAAATACGTGGTTTGGCGCCAGCCGTCGGAAGAAACGTTAGAAAGGGAGATAAGCTACTACGCACAGGTGTGTGGTGCTTTGTTTCTCCCTTATCTAAACAATGAACTGCGTCCACAAATGCAGGAGTGGGTGAAGCAGGGTGCTGGGAGGAAACCTACTTCATTGTAGACACAGTGGGAATCTGGTTGCTTCTGAACAATTTCTCTAACCTGAAGCTCAGGCTGCCGTTGCTGGTCGGTGGCATTTGTAGAGAAACCGTTCCCCAGATCCTCGTCTTCGAACCCACGTTTGCGTTGAGGAGAGGGAGGGAGGGAGGGGCACACTACCCAGGGAATAGTGCGTGGGTTCGATTCAGATCATGAGCCATCTATGCTTGTGTCATAGGCGATCGTATGGGTGAAAAAATTTCATAAACATGACCATTGAGGTCACGTGTTATAGGTTCGTTAGAAACACCGGTTGAAAGAGCCTGGACGATGTTTGCTGAACGAGGGCAAGTAACAAAAGCCGGCGGGAAAGCAGTTAATACAGGTGTTGCAGATGTTGGCACTTTTGTACAAACCCCCTCAGGATAGAAAGAAACGCATAAAATCGCGTGCGAAATGCCCGATTTGCCTTCAAGTAGTAAGAACGTTTTCTAATGTATTACAAAAAAACCTCCTTGACAAAGACACTGTCAAGGAGGTGTAAAGGGGTGTTCAAACCGGGCTGCTACGCTAGCCCGCTGGAGTTTGGTGCTGCGCGCGGAGTTCGGCCAGCTTTTTCTTACCGTAGGCGGCTTTGGTGATCAGCAGGTACAACACCGGCACGATGAAAATTCCGAGCAGTGTCGCGGCCACCATACCCCCCAGCACAGTCCACCCGATGGTGCGGCGGGCAATAGCACCGGCACCTGACGAAAGTGCCAGCGGCAATACCCCCAGGATAAAGGCCAGCGAGGTCATGATGATGGGCCGGAGGCGAAGTTGAGCAGCTTGCAACGTGGCTTTGAGCAGGTCTTCGCCGCTGTCCACACGTTCTTTTGCAAACTCTACAATCAGGATGGCGTTTTTCGCGGCCAACCCAATCAGCGTAATCAATCCGATCTGCGCGTAGACGTTATTCGTCAATTGCGAGGAAAAACTCAGAATCAGAATAGCCCCGAAGGCCCCGACCGGAACGGCCAGCAATACGGCAAAAGGCACGGACCAGCTTTCGTACAGGGCGGCAAGAAACAGGAACACAAACAGGATGGACAGCGCGAAAATGTAGACTGTGCTCGAGCCTGAATTGATTTCTTCGCGGGTCAGGCCGGAAAATTCGTAGCCGTACCCTGCCGGAAGCACTTCGTCGGCGACTTCGCGCAGTGCCTGAATGGCATCGCCACTGCTGTAGCCCGGTGCCGGGTTGCCGTTCACTTCGGTGGAGCGGAACAGGTTATAGTGGGAAATCAACGTCGCGCTTTCCGTCAGGTCGTAGTCGATCAACGTACTGAGGGGCAACATGTTCCCCTCCCGGTTGCGGACGTAATATTTTCCCATGGCGTCGATCTCGTTGCGGAACGACGTATCGGCCTGCGCTACCACGCGGAAGTTGCGTCCGTAGAGCGTAAAGTCGTTGATGTAGCGACTGCCCAGGTACGTCTGCATCGTGTTGAAGACATCCGACAGGTTGACGCCCAGCTTCTTACACTTTTCGCGGTTCACGGTGATCTGATACCCGGGGGTGCGGGCGGTGAAGTACGAGAAGGCCCGTTCAATTTCCGGACGCTCGTTGACCGCTGCCACAAACTGCTGCACGGTTTGCTCAAACTGCTTGATGTCGTCGGTGCTTTCGCGTTGCTCTAACACAAAGCTGAAACCACCCGTGCGGCCCAGCCCCGGAATCGGCGGCGGCGGAATTACCAGTACGGTCGCTTCTTTTATCGGGGCAAAGCGCCGTTGCAGGTCGGCCAGAATCGCCGTGTTGGAGAGCGACGGATCTTTCCGTTCGTCCCACGGTTTGAGTTGGCAGAAAATGGTACCGTTGTTCGATTTGTTCGAGAACGTGACGACGTTCAGGCCGGCCAACGCTGCGTAGTGTCCCACGCCGGGCGTTTCTTTCAAAATGTCCATCATCTCGTGCAACACGTCCACCGTGCGGGCGGTCGAGGCCGCTTCAGGAAGTTCGAAGGTGATGTACAAACGGCCTTCGTCTTCGACCGGAATAAAGCCGGTGGCTTTGCTGCGGAACAGAAACACGGTGCCGACCAGCAGACAAATCAGGAAGACCACCACGTAACGCGAGTAGTTAATGCTTTTCCGCACCCCGCTGGTATACCGAGTCGTGGTACGCTCAAACCACTGGTTGAACTTGTAAAACAGCTTGTTGATGCCGCGTGAGTTCTTATCGAGGTTTTGCGGACGCAAAAACAGCGAGCACAACGCAGGGGTCAGGCTCAGCGCCACGAAGGCCGAAATCAGTACCGAAATGGCGATGGTGATGGCGAACTGCTGGTAGAGTCGACCCACGATGCCCGGAATGAAGCCGACCGGTACAAATACCGCGGCCAGAATGAGGGCGATGGCAATGACGGGTCCCGAAATTTCCTCCATTGCCTGAACGGTCGCTTCTTTCGGCGTCATCTTGTCGTGGTCGATCTTGTGTTGCACCGCTTCCACCACCACGATGGCGTCGTCGACCACAATCCCGATCGCGAGCACGAAGCCAAACAGCGTCAGGGTGTTGATGGTAAAGCCCAACGGGATGAAAAACACAAACGTGGCGATGATCGAGACCGGAATGGCCAAAATCGGGATGATCGTAGCCCGCCAGTTTTGCAGAAACAGGAACACCACAATCACCACCAGAATCAGCGCTTCCACCAGGGTGTGCACCACTTCGTCGATTGATACTTCGACGACCGAAGCCGCTTCGAATGGCACGATGTAGCTCACGTCGGCCGGAAACGACTGGCTGAGCCGCTCCATCGCTTCGTAAACACCTTCGGCGGTTTCGAGGGCATTGCTGCCGGGGGTCTGATACACTAGCAGGTACGACGCCCGGTTGCCGTCTACGAACGAGTTTCCGGAATAGTTGAACTTGCCGAGTTCAACCCGGCCCACGTCCTTCAGGTAAACGATGGAGCCGTCTTCGGGCTTGGTCCGAATTACGATGTCTTCAAACTCCTCGGGTTTGGTAAGGCGGCCGCTGACCAGCACTTTGTACTCGAAGGCGTTGGCCGAATACTGCGGCGGTGCGCCAACCGATCCAGCCGCTACCTGTACGTTTTGTTCCTGCACAGCGCTGATCACGTCAGAAGCCGTCAGGCCGTACGACGCCAACTTATCGGGCTGGAGCCAGAGGCGCATGCTGAAGTCATCGGCCCGCGAAAAAACGTCGCCCACCCCGTCGACGCGCAGCAGGGCATCGCGGATAAAAATGTTCGCGTAATTGTCCAGGAACTTTACGTCGTGCGTCTGGTTAGGCGAATAAATGGCCACCAGCATCAGGATGCTCGGGCTCCGTTTGCGCACCGTCAGGCCCAGGCGCCGCACTTCGTCGGGCAATTGTGGCGTGGCTACGCTCACCCGGTTCTGCACGTCCAGCGCCGCAATGTCGACGTTCGTGCCTACGTCGAAGGTGACGCTCATCGTCATGGTGCCGTCGCTGGTACTGTTGGTTTGCAGGTAGAGCATGTCGGGTACGCCGTTCACCTGCGTCTCGATGGGGGTCGCTACTGTCTGTTCCACCGTGAGGGCATCGGCTCCGGTAAAATTCCCCGTTACCTGCACGACCGGCGGCGTAATGTCCGGGTACTGGCTGACGGGCAGGGTGATGATGGCCAGCACACCAAGTAGGGTGATGACCACAGAAGCGACAATGGCGGTAATGGGTCGCTCAATAAAAGTTTTGGCAATCATACCAAAGGGAGTAAAAAAAGGTAAAAAACGTTAGTTGGCGGCAGCCCCCGCAGCGGCCGGGGTGCCCCCGGCGTTTTGCGAGGCCGTAGCGGGCGATTCGAGCTGCACCGGAGTGCCGTTGCGCAATTTCTGCACACCGTCGACCACGATCTGCTGTCCCACTTCCAGTCCTTTATTAATGACCATCTGGCCGTTGAGGTCGGGCCCCAGTTCCACCCGCACCTGCTTGGCGCGGCTGCTGTCGACCGTAAACACAAAGTACTCGCTCATCTGCTCGGTGATGGCCTTCGACGGAATCACGATGCGCTCGCCGCCGCCGTCATTGCGGACGCGCAGGAGGCAACTCATCCCCGGACGCAGCCGGTTCTCGTCGTTCGGGAAGACCAGCCGCACGGTCGTGGTCCCGGTTTGCGGGTCGATGGCGCGGTCAATCAGGCTGATTTTGCCCGGGTAAGGGTAAACCTTCTGGTTGGGCAGCGTGATGGTAAACAGCGAATCGGGCGTGGCGTCGGCCTGTTCGTAGTCCAGAAAGCGACTCAACTGCTTCTCATCGATCTCGACATCTACTGCAATCGGGTTCTGCGTCGAAATGGTATTCAGCAACGTCTGCCCGGCGGTGACGAGCGCGCCGAGACGCACTTGTGAAATGCCAACAGTACCATCGAACGGAGCCGTAATGGTCGAGTACCGAAGGTCGGTCGAGGCTCGCGCCACGGCGGCTTCGGCCGCGGCAACCTGCGAGCGAGCGTTTTGTAAATCGGTCTGGGCGTAGTCGACCCGCTGCTGGGCAATGGCGTCCTGTTCGCTCAGCTTCGTGTAGCGATCGGCGTCTTTCTGGGCCTTGGCTTCGTTGGCCTTGGCGACCTCCAGGTTGGCTTTGGCCTGCTGGTAAGCGGCGGCATACTTGGTCCGGTCGATTTCGTAGAGCTTCTGGCCCTTGCGAACCTGCTGGCCTTCTTTAAACGCGATTTCGGTGATGTACCCGCCCACTTCGGCCCGCAGTTCCACTTCGTTTAGCGCAACGACCGTTGCCGGATATGTGTCGTAATAGACGGCGTGCTGCTTCTGCACGCGGGTAACATTCACCGGAACGGCCGGTGGCCCCGCCGGGGGTTGATCGGATTTTCCGCATGCCACCAAGCCGGCCGCGAGAAAACAATAAAGACTGTATTTATACATGGTGAAAGCGTTATTCTTGATCGGGCGAAAGCGTGCCCAGCGCGCGTTGTACATCGAGTTTAGCCGAAAGCACCTGATAGAGCGCATTGAGGCGGTTGAGTTCGGCGGTCCGCAGGTCGGTTTCCGAGACAATTACTTCCAGATACGTCTTGATCCCCTCGTCGTATTGCAACTTTACGGTGGTGTAGACTTCCCGCGCAATAGTCAGGTTTTCTTCGTTGGCCTGCAGGTCAGCCAGGTTACTCTTATACGTAGCCAGCGCCTGCGTGTACTCGGTATTGATCTGGTTCTGAATGTTTTCTACCTGTAGTTCCGACTGCTGATAGACCAAGTTGGCCCGCTGGATGTTTTGCAGGCGTCGGCCTCCCTGCAGAATCGGGAGCGCCAGCCGAAGGCCCGTCACGGAGTTCGGAAACTGCCGGCTGTAAATCTCGCTGATCTGGTCGTTCTGGTAGAGCATGTTGTAGTCCAGAAACGCCGACAACGACGGCAGAAACGCCTGCCGGTTGTAGGCCACATTGGCGCGTTGCAACCGCAGGTTGGTCTGGGCCAGTTGGTACTCCACCCGGTTTTCGAACTGCAGTTGTTGCAATGTGTCGAGCGGCACCGCCTGTTGCAGCGCGGCCGTATCGCTCACCACCTGCAAGGGCGCTTCGTGAGGGTAGCCCATCAATTGCTTCAGCAACGCATAATTTCCTTCCAGACTTTCGGAGATGCCCTTGAGCTGAGCGCGGGCATTGTTTAGCGAAATGGTCGCCCGCTTGTAGTCGATCTTGTCCGTGATGCCCGCTTGGTACTGGCTGTACGCATCTTTCAGGTTGCGTTCCAGGCGCGCAATGGTTTCCTGCAGCACCTGCGTTTGTTGCTGGGTCAGCAGCACGTTGTAAAACGCCTTGCTCACGTCGACAGTCAGGTCGATTTTAGCCGTCTGCGTTTGCTGGTACGACTGCGCACGAAAGTCGCGGGCCGTTCGGCTGGCAAACAGCACATCGGCGCTGAACAGCGTCTGCGAGGCCGAAAATTGTAGGGCCGACGTATTTTTCAGACCAATGGTCACAATCCGCCGGGGGCCATCCGGATTCGATGGGTCCGGAAACGCCGAAACCGGTAGTTTCAGGTAATGCTGGATGTAGTAGTTAAAGCCTACCTGCGGCAACCAGTCCGACAGCCGGATGCGGATGTCCGCATTGGTAATCTCCTGTTCCAGTGCCGTTTGCCGGAGGGCCGGCTGGTGCAGCAGTGCATAGCGAATGCACGCGTCCAACGTCGCCTCCGATCCCAGCGAATCGGCAGGAGGGTGGGCAGAAAGGGTAGGGGCCAGTAGACAGAAAACCAGACACCAGCGGGTAAAAAAGAGATTCATGTACTAAGATTCCATCCAAATAAAGTTCAAGTAACTGCCCCCTGCGACAGGGGCATGCAACCGCCGCGAAGACGGGACGGCGGAACCGTAGTCCGCGCAAAGCCATCAAGAGGACCGTAGTGGTGGGTAGGTACGGAAAAGTCGGCCTTTCAGCAGCCCGAGAAATGTAGCCCGTGTGCGATAAAAAATGGCAGGGGGCACACGACTCCGGCTGTTGCGCTGAGCCACCGATATACTCAGGGCGGGCAAGTTACACCAAATTGATGTAACTACACTAGCTACACATGTAGATAGTGAAAACTTCATCCGAAGGTACGAAGATTCTCCGGGACGGCAGCTGCGAAGTTGGGGGCGTAATGGATTGATAATGTGAAGGAAACCCCGCCCCGACGCAGGCAAGTCGTGGGGAAGGGGCAACGCCGGCGGCGAGGCTCGCCCAAGCGCATCGGTGGATGTCGTACGCCCTCGTACAACTTACCAGTGCTGACCGGTTTCAGGCATAGAGATGCCGGGCGGACTGAGATGCGCTTAGGATACCATTACCCAGGCACCGGTTTGCTTCGATGTTCACGCCAACGCTTCACAGGACGTTTACCAGCCGGCGTGTAAAAGCTGCTGGGCGTAACGAAGCCCGGGCTTTGTACCACTTCTTTGTGTAAGTAACTGGTTACCAACCGCAATGCTGGGTTATTAACGGAGGAGAAGTAGGGTGAGAGTAGGCGGGTCTGTAAGGCAGTGCGTTGGTTTTCAGGTAGATGCGCAAGGCTGTAGCGCAGAAAAAAACCGGCCCGATTTCCTGCAAAAAAGTAAGAATCTTGTTGTGAAAGCGGTGCTGGTCTACTTTATTTGTTCGGCAAGTTTTTAACGGTAGTGTACGAGGGGCTGATGTCGTGGTCGCCAACTTCGACTCAGAACATGTGCAAGCTGGTTCCACATACTCCTCTTCCTCTTCACCATTACGCTGGTTCATCCCAAAATAGAGTGTAGACGCTTTACCGGGGCGCAAGCCCGTGGGTAAGGCACATGGCATACAAGCGAAAGGAAGACAAGAGTGGTGTCTTCGGGCGTTGTGCTGACGTCAGTTGTAGCTTGATGTAGAAACGTATGAAGCTACTTTCACGGATTTTCGGAATCTTGTTGGGCCTGGCTTTAAGCGGGCGGCTCGTGGCGCAACCCGTCACGATCACCCCCATTACGCCCCACAACGAGGTAAACTGGGGAACGGCCTTGCAATTCACGCAAGATCCGCAGGGCTACCTTTGGTTCGTATCCGACCGTGCGTTGTTTCGCTACGATGGCTACCAGGTAACCACGTCGGTCTACAACGTGCTGGCGCCACCGCAGACCCGGCTCGAAACGGTCTACACCGACGCAAACGGTATCCTCTGGATCGGGACGTGGCAGGGGTTGGACCGGTTCGATCCCGCTACGGCGACGTTGACGCGATTCGCCCACGTGGCCGGCGATTCGACCAGCCTCGGACACAACCGCGTTACGACCCTCCTAGAAGATCACGAAGGCAACTTCTGGGTCGGCACCCACGGCGGCCTGGACCTGCTGGACCGCGCCACCGGCACGTTTCAACACTTCCGGCACCAGCCCGACGACTCGACGAGTCTGAGCAACGATCAGGTGCGGGTGCTGTACGAAGACCGAAGCGGCACGCTCTGGGTCGGTACCGGCAGCTATTGGTCGGGCGATACGCCTCTGGGGGCCGGGGGCCTGAACCGCTTCGAGCGGGCGACGAACCGGTTCACGCGTTTTTTACACGATCCGTCCGACTCGACCAGCCTGATCGACAACCGCATCGGTGCGTTGCTGGAAGATAGCCGTGGAACCTTTTGGGTCGGTACCTTCGGCGACGGGTTGCACACGATGGACCGCGAGCGAGGCACGTTCACTCGGTTGCGGTACGATCCGGCGCAGCCGCATCACCTGAGCCGCCCGTACGAGCAATTCGGCACCACCGCCTTGTCCGTCCTGAAAGTCGGCGAGAGCGGCATTACGTTTTTGCAGGAAGACGGCAGCGGTGCGCTCTGGATCGGGGCCTTGCTGGGCGGCGTAAATCGTTACGATCCCGCCACGCAGCGAACGACCCACTACGAACACAACTACAACGCCATCCGGGGGCAGGGCTTGCAGGACCGTTATCTCTGGACCGGCTACGTTACCCGCGACGGTACGCTTTTTATGGGCGCTTCGGGCAACGCATTTTACCGCGTCAATCCCTTTCAGGTATCGTTTCCATTCCATTCCACGCCTTTTCCGGTCAATGCGATCGTGGCGCCTCCCGACAGTACCTTATGGATTCATACTTTGTATGCCGGCTTGGTACGGCGCGACCAGAAAACGGGACAAGAGCAACGCTTTCGCCACCAGGCGGACCAGAAGCAAAGTCTGAGCAATGACTCGCTCAGCGTGCTGTACCTGGACCGGTCCGGAACCTTGTGGATCGGAACACTCGGGAGTGGACTCGACCGTTTTGAGAAACGCACCCAGGCGTTTGTACACCATCCGTACCTGCCCGATGACACGACGACGTTGGGCGGCGATTCGGTATATGCCCTTTTTGAAGACCGCCAGGGGCGGCTCTGGGTCGGCACACAGCGCGGGCCCAATCGGCTGGATGCCGAGACGGGACAGTTTGCGCGCTATACGACAAAAACGCGGGCGCGTAGCCACGCCTTTGCCGAGGACCGCGCCGGGCAGCTTTGGGTCTGTACCCTTGGCGACGGACTGGGTTACTGGGAAGAAACCGCACAAAACTTTGTGTATTACCGGCATTACCCCCAGGACTCTACCAGCCTCAGCAGCGACTCGGTCTATACCGCCTACGAAGATCGGCAGGGACGCTTGTGGGTCGGAACACGGAACGGCCTCAACCGGCTGGACCGGGCGAGCGGGAAGTTTACTCACTACCCCACACCCGACTACATCTCTGCCATTAAAGAAGACGCCTCGGGCATTTTGTGGCTGGCCAGCCGCCGAGCCAAGCAGATCATGGGCAGTTTGTACCGCTTCGACCCTGCGTCGGAAACACTGACGGCATTGACCAACCAGGGAACCGGCCAGCCTTTTCGGGATGTCTACGCCGTGGAGCAGGATGACGAGGGGCACATCTGGTTCTGTACCGCCGCCGGCTTTGCCAAGGTAGATACCCGGCAAAACGTAGTGACGACTTACCCAACCCAGCGCACCACGGGTTACTACAACTTTTACAAATCACCCGACCACCAGCTAATTGCCGGTACCGGAACGGGCTACTATACGTTTGTGCCGGAGGAGATTCCACGCAACACGACGCCGCCGCAACTGGCACTGGGGTTTCAACTACCGATTTCGGACGACAGTGTGGCTACCGCGCAGGCGTTCCGCCAGGCTCTGACGGCGCAGATTCCGATTTCGCTAAAACACGACCAGAACAGCTTTATGTTTCAGGTCACCAGCCTCCATTACAACAATCCGGAACAGAACGAACACCTGTACCAGTTGGAAGGCTACGACGCGGCGTGGCATCGGGTGGGCATCGACCGGACGGTATCGTACCACTTCCTGCCGCCGGGGCGTTACCGGTTCCGGGCAAAAGTGTCGAGCAGCGATGGCATCTGGACCGAACAGTCGGTGCCGCTGGTGATTCGTCCGCCGTGGTGGAAAACGTGGTGGGCGTACGGGCTGTATGGTCTGCTGGCCATTGCGCTGTACGGCGTGATGTTTCGCGTGATTACCAACCGCGAACGGATGAAAGCCGACCTCCGCGTGCAACAGGTCGAATACGACAAGCTCCGCGAGCTGGACACCGCCAAGTCGCGCTTTTTTACCAACATCTCGCACGAGTTCCGCACGCCGCTGACGCTAATCGGAGGAACGCTGGAACAGCTGATGCTTCAGGAGCCCGACGCCGAAGAACGGCAGGCCGATTACCGGATCATCAACCACCATACGAACCGGATTCTGCAACTGATCAACCAACTGCTGGATCTGGCGAAGCTGGAGGCAGGTAGCCTGACGACCGAGACGCGGCCGGTAGAAATCCAGGGCGTACTCAAAATGCTGGCCGGGTCGTTCGTGTCGCTTGCCGAAGGGCGGGGGATCGTCTACCGCTATAGCCTGCCGGAGTTTCAGCACTGGGTGATGCTCGATTCCGACAAGCTGGAGAAGATCGTCACCAACCTGTTGTCCAATGCCTTCAAATTCACGTCGGTCGGCGGGCAGGTGGTGCTGACGGCACAACTGGAACTGACCGGGCCCGCGCAGAGCTTGTTGCAGGTGAGCGTCGCCGATACGGGCGTGGGCATTCCGCCGGAACAACTGGCGCGCATCTTCGATCGGTTCTATCAGGTCGATGCTTCGTCGACCCGCTCGTACGAAGGCGCAGGCATCGGCCTGGCCCTGACGCGCGAACTGCTGGAACTCCTGTCGGGGCAGATTGCGGTCGAAAGTGCACCCGGCGAGGGCACCACGTTCCGAGTGACCCTTCCTCTGGCCAATGCGCCGGTTGCAGGCGAAGTGTTGCCCGATGGTGACAGAATCCCCACACGGCACACGGTACACGCCACGCCACCTGCGTTGCCGCCGCCCGTGGTGGCCGAGGGCGCGTCGGCACACATGCTGGTGGTGGAAGACAACCCTGACCTGCGGCAGTTTCTGACCCGGAATCTGTCCAAACGGTGGCAGGTGATAGAAGCGCCGGACGGAAACACAGGACTGCAGTATGCGCTGGAGCTGATCCCCGACCTGGTGGTGGCCGACGTGATGATGCCGGGAATGAACGGTTACGAACTGTGCCACGCCCTGAAACAGGACGAACGTACCAGCCACATTCCGGTGATTTTGCTGACGGCCCGCGCCGACCTGGAAAGCAAGCTGGAGGGACTGGACACGGGGGCCGACGATTACCTGACCAAGCCGTTTAAACTGGAAGAACTGGAGCTGCGCATCCGCAACTTATTGGAGCAGCGCCGCCTGTTGCGGGAGCGTTTCAGCAAGCGGGTGACCCTGGAACCTACGGAAGAGACGATCACCTCGATCGACGAGCAGTTTCTGCAGAAAGCGCTGGCGCTGGTGGAAGAAAACATGAGCAACACCGAGTTCGACGTGGAAACGTTCGGGCAGGAAATCGGCATGAGTCGCTCGAACCTGCACCGCAAACTCACCGCCCTGACGGGACAAAGCACCAGCGAATTTATCCGGACGTTGCGCCTCAAAAAGGCCGCCAGCCTCTTGCGCCAGCAGGGCGGCAACATCAGCGAAATTTCGATGCTGGTCGGCTTCAACAGCCAGTCGTACTTTACCAAACGCTTCCGCGAGCACTTCGGCAAAACACCCTCCGAATTTATGGAAGAGTAGCGCTATTGGGGCGGATTGCGGGATGGGGAAGAAATGCACTTCGTCAGTGCGAGCTGCACCTGCGCAGGTCACCACAGCAGCAGGTTGCGGAGGGCCAGGAGTAGCATGATCGTTTGCAGGACCAGGACAAGGACCAGGGAAAAACGCAGGTACTTTTTTCGGTAAGGTAGCTTTCGGTACGGCAGCAGACTGATCAGGGTGCCGAGCAGAAAACCGATGAGCGGCAGGCCAAACAAGGCCGTGCGTGCCGCTGCTTGTTTCACTTCCCCCGCGGTGACGATCTGCCCACTGAGGTGCCGCCCCTCGCCCACGTCCACGTACCGCACCAGAATGAAGTTCGTCAAGGCCAGGGCGATGATACCAATCAGCAACCATCTGGTGCCGCGCACAGAGAAAGCAGCAGGAGGTTCGGACCCGGAGCGGCGCATCGTCATGGGGATTATGCCTGATCACGAGAGGGATCTTCGGCTGAGGCGCCGGAAGAAGGGCCTTGCTTCGGATACAGCGCCGCTACACTGGCCGGTGTCGGCAGGGGCGTTTCCATCGCCGGATCGGGCTGGACCGGACCGAAGGTCGTGTGCATCGGCACCACGCCCGCCCAGATCGGCAGCGCATAATCTTCGGGTTCGTCGCCGGGGTCGCCTGTCCGAATCTTGGCCGATGCTTCTTCGATTTGCACCCGCACCACCGATGTTGCCTTCAGTTCCTTCGCATTGGGCAGCCGTACTTCTTCCCAACGGCCTTTCAGAATCTGTTCGGACACCACCGCCAACGCGTGCATCTTTTCGTCGTCGGGCACCAGCGTTGCCGTACCGAACACCACCACCGAGCGGTAGTTCATGCTGTGGTGAAACGCCGACCGCGCCAGCACCAGGCCATCCACGTGGGTGACCGTCACGCAGATCGGGAGCCCCCGTTGCAACTGCTGCAGCATTCGGCTGGTGGTCGCCCCGTGTAGATAGAGCGTGTCGTTTTCCCGGCCGTAAATCGTGGGAATAACAAACGGCTGCTGGTCAACGGCAAAGCCCACGTGGGCGATGCATCCGGCATCCAAAATACTGTAGACCGTGGCGGCATCGTACGCACCGCGTTTCGGAATGCGCTTGACTTTGCTGCGCGCAGAGGGGGTAAATTGTTCCATTTACTCGGCAGAAACAGGCAGGGCCTGCTGAAGGGTTTCAAATTCGCTGGCGGAGACTTTAAAGATGGTGCCGTGGCGCGTCCCGTTAGAAAAATGCACCCGGTCGGAAATATCGGTCCAGTGTTCCAGATCGTCCGACTGCACGGCCCCCATGCGGTGATCGCGGTATTTGTCAAAATAGACCGTCCATTTGCCGTCGAGCCGGATGGCCGTCGGGCCCTCGGCCCAGTAGTCGCCGGTGATGGGGGCGCTGGCCGGTCCCCAGCCTCGGGTAAGTTTTCGGCTGTAGGCCACTTTCAGGTTCTTCTGCGGTGGCGTGCGCGTTTCGTCTTTCAGGAACATGACGTACCGCTTGCCCGTCCGGTGAATGGTCGCGTCGATCACGTTGAAACCCGGATCGTACAGCAGTTTTGTGTCGCTGAACTTCTGGAAGTCTTTTGTGGTGACGTAATACATCCGGTGGTTGTATTTCTCGTCGCCCGCGGCCTGCGTTTCCGGAAAGCGTCCGGGAATGGTCGTGGCCCAGTAAATCAGGTATTCTTTGCGTGGCTGGTCGTAATAAAGCTCGGGCGCCCAGGTATTCAGGGCCGTGGGGTGCAGGGCCATCACGGGCAGAAACCGCTGCTCCGACCAGTGGATCAGGTCCGGCGAACTAGCGTAGCCGATGCCCCGGTCGTTCCAACTCACCGTCCAGACCATGTGGAAGTTGCCGTCGGCGCCGCGAATAATGCAGGGGTCGCGCATCAGCTTGTCGTCGCTGACGGTGGGGGTGAGGAAAGGTTGATCGTCGTTCAGCGCCGTGAACGTGTAACCATCGCGGCTGTAGGCCAGGTGCAGGCCGTCTTCGCCGTTGCCTTTAAAATACGAAAACAGGTAAACGCTGTCGGGCGTGGCCTGTCCGTACCCAAAACTACTGAGGCTAAAAAGTAAAACGGAAAGAAGGTATTTCATGCAAAGGGAGAAGTAAGCTGCCAAATAAGCGAAAACTTTTCGGCTATGCCACCCTCTCTCCAAAATCCGCCTTTTGTCGCCGGCCCTGCCGCCTATCCCCCTCGGTCGCATAAAAATCGGGGCCGGGTTTGTATATAAAAGTGGTAAACGTCTAATTTCGCCGCGCATCATCCGCGCGAAAAACGCGCTATTTTCCACGCACCTAACGAAACACATTCACATGAGCCTGATCGAACGCATCATCGCCCGCCAAATTTTCGATTCCCGTGGCAACCCTACGGTCGAAGTAGATGTCCGCACCACCAACGGTTTTCTGGGCCGCGCCGCCGTCCCGTCCGGCGCCTCGACCGGGAAACACGAAGCCGTCGAACTGCGCGACGACGACAAAAGCCAGTACATGGGCAAGAGCGTGCTGAAAGCCGTTGAAAACGTCAATACGATCATCGCCGACGAGCTGGAAGGCTACACGGTATTCGAACAGGGGCTGATCGACAAGGTCATGCTGGAACTGGACGGCACCGACAACAAAGCCAAACTGGGTGCCAACGCCATTCTGGGCGTTTCGCTGGCCGTGGCGAAAGCCGCCGCCGCCGAACTGCAACAGCCGCTCTACCGCTACATCGGTGGGGTGAGTGCGAGCACGCTGCCGGTTCCGATGATGAACATCCTGAACGGTGGCAGCCACGCCGACAACTCCATCGACTTCCAGGAGTTTATGGTGATGCCGACGGGCGCTACGTCGTTCACACACGCCATGAAAATGGGTTCGGAGATTTTCCACCACCTGAAAAGCGTTCTGAAAAAGGGCGGTTACTCGACCAACGTCGGGGACGAAGGGGGGTTTGCACCGAACCTGAAATCGAACGAAGACGCCATCAAGGTCGTGCTGGAAGCGATTGAAAAGGCAGGGTACCGTCCCGGCGAAGACGTGTTCATCGCGATGGATGCGGCCTCGTCCGAGTTCTTCGAAGATGGCAAGTACCACTTCAAAAAATCGACTGGCGACAAACTGACGCCTTCCGAAATGGCGAACTACTGGAAAGAGTGGGTGGACAAATACCCGATCATTTCCATCGAAGACGGCATGGAAGAAGACGACTGGGCGGGCTGGAGCGAGCTGACTAAGCTGGTCGGCAGCAAAATCCAACTGGTGGGCGACGACCTGTTCGTCACCAACGTGAAGCGCCTGCAACAGGGCATCGACCAGGGCATTGCCAACTCGATTCTGGTGAAAGTGAACCAGATCGGTTCGCTGACCGAAACCATCGCGGCCGTCAACCTGGCGAATCGCAATAAATACAAAGCGGTAATGTCGCACCGTTCGGGCGAAACCGAAGACGCGACCATCGCCGACCTGGCCGTGGCCCTGAACACCGGCCAGATCAAAACCGGCTCGGCGTCGCGTTCGGACCGCATGGCCAAGTACAACCAATTGCTCCGCATTGAAGAAGAACTGGGCGAACTGGCGTACTATCCCGGCAAAAAATTCTAAGCATCAGTGCTGCACGAAAAAGCCGCTTCCTACGAAGCGGCTTTTTTATTTTCTGGGGTGCCCCAACCCACAAGGTGCTGGCAGAGGCTTAACGTATTGATTATCTGAAAGGTAAACACAGCTCCGCAGAATTGGGTACCTTGCAGGAATTTATCACCTATATTGACAACTATAGATTATGGCACAAGCGAAATCAGGAGACACCGTAAAGGTTCACTATACAGGTCGGTTGCAGGATGGCACCACGTTCGATTCGTCCATTCCTCGGCAGGAGCCGCTGGAGTTTACGCTCGGCGGTGGGCAGATGATCAAAGGATTTGATGCCGCTGTACACGGCATGGAAACCGGCCAGTCGAAGACGGTCGAAATTCCCGCTGCGGAAGCCTATGGTACCGTGCGCGAAGACATGATCATGACGCTGGACCGCCAGCAGGTGCCGCCAGATATCAACCCCGAAGTGGGTCAGCAACTGGCGATGCAAGACCAGAACGGCCGCCAGATTCCCGTCGTTGTGACAGATATCAACGACAGCAGCATCACGCTCGACGCCAACCACCCGCTGGCCGGGAAAGACCTCATTTTCGAGATTCAATTGGTAGAGATCGTCTGATCCTGCCTTAACTTCTTACCAAGCGGCTCCTTTCTTCGGGAAGGGCCGCTTTTTTTATGGCCGCACCGCGAAATTCGCTCCGATGCAGAAACCGCGCGAGATTAGAATCGTATTAGAATTGCTTGTATAAGGATACTTCTTGGAACAAAGAGATTGCTTTTTGGTATAGTAGTATTGCTACTAATTAGTAATCCCGATGATCGAGACGGCTATTCACCGGTTGGTGGAACTTGTTCGCCAGGAAGAGGCACCGGCGATCGAGAAACCTGCCTTGTCCCCTACGTGCGATGTTCATTCGCTGGAGTCCCTTATTGCCGGTCTGGCAGAGCGGGCCGAGCAAGTGTCGTTGCGCATCCTGCGACACCACATACCGCGCACACTTTTCCGGCAGCACGTCGTGCGGGCCGATTTCCCGGTTGTGGCCTTCGTGCAGGAAGGCGAGCGGTGGGCGCCCGTCATTTTCACACACGATAAAGAAACACAGGCATTTCAGTACACCGACATCGGGGAGATGCCCCGCGCGGTCGATGCCGAACTGTTGCGGAACCTGCACGCCGACGACCACGATCAGGTGCTGTACCTGGCGGTGTTTGCGCACGAAACGCTGGTAAGCGAAGAAGATGCCTCGGGGGTGGCCAAAGTGCTGAAGCCGGTGCAGCGCTTTTACCGCATGCTGAAAGCGGAGCGGCGCGACATCACCTACATCTACATCTACGCCATTGCGGCGGGACTGATCACGCTTTCGTTGCCGCTGGGCATTCAGGCCATCATCGGTTTGATCTCGGGCGGGCTGGTGTTTAACTCGGTCGTGGTGTTGATTTCGCTCGTGATCGTGGGCGTTTTTCTGAGTGGCGCCTTGCAGGTGATGCAGCTGACGCTGGTCGAAATTTTGCAGCGCCGGTTGTTTGCCAAAGCGGCGTTCGAGTTTTCGTACCGGGTGCCGCGGGTAAAGCTGGAAGCGTGGAACGGCCACCATCCGCCGGAGCTGATGAACCGGTTCTTCGACGTGGTGACGGTGCAAAAGGGGTTGCCCAAGGTCCTGATCGAACTGACGGCTGCAGCCCTGCAAATTCTGTTCGGCCTGGTGCTGCTGGCCTTTTACCACCCCTTCTTCGTATTTTTTGGGTTGGCCCTGCTGCTCTACCTCTTTCTGATCTTTTACTTCACGGGCACCAAAGGCCTGGAAACCAGCCTGACGGAATCGAAGTACAAGTACCGCATTGCCTACTGGCTACAAGAGCTGGCCCGCAACGTGACGACGTTCAAGCTGACGGGGCGCAGCAACCTGGCTTTGCAAAAAACCGATCATCTGCTCGACGGTTACCTGCGCTACCGCAAGAAGCACTTCAAGGTGTTGCTGACGCAGTTTATCAACATCGTCACGTTCAAGACCATCATCACAGGTAGCCTGCTGGTGCTGGGTACCCTGTTGGTCGTCGACCGGCAGATTACCCTCGGGCAGTTTGTGGCTTCGGAGGTGATCATCGTGTTGATTCTGGGCGCGGTCGAAAAGACCATCCTCAGCATGGAGACGATCTACGACACGCTGACGGGCGTGGAAAAAATTGCGCAGGTGACCGATTTGCCTCTGGAACGCCTCAACGGCATTGGCCTGCCCTCTTCCAAGCAAGACACCACGCCGGGTCTGCAGTTGCAGGTGCGGAAACTCCGCTATACCGAAGAGCACCAGCATGAAGTGTTGTTAGACAACCTATCGTTCGACCTGCAGCCCGGCGAGCGGCTGGCGCTGGCAGGTTTTGATTCGAGCGGGAAAGAAGCGCTGCTCCGCATCTTGGCGGGGGTGCAGACCCATTTTGAGGGCGACGTGCGCTTCGATGGCGTTTCGGCCCGCGACGTGTACCTGCCCGACCTCCGGCATTACGTGAGCAAGAACGTATCGCGCGACGACCTGTTTAACGGTACGCTGCTCGAAAACATCACCCTGGGCAAACCACAGATCAGCTATCAGGACGTGCGTTGGGCCATGAGCCAGACCCGCCTCGACGAAGAGGTCGGCGCCCTGCCCGAGGGACTGGAAACCGAACTGTTGCCCGGCGGGCGGAACCTGCCCCCGGCAGTTGCCAGCCGCATCATGCTGGCGCGTTGCATTGTGTCGCGGCCCCGGCTCCTGATCCTGAACGATTTTCTTCAGGCCCTGGATCGGCGTTCCAAGCAGGAGATGATCGCCATGCTGACGGACTCGCGCCATCCGTGGTCGTTGTTGTGCGTGTCGAACGATCCGACGGTGCTGGCCGCGTGCGACCGGGTGCTGATCCTCCACGAAGGCGCGCTGGTGGCCGAGGGCACCTACGAAGCATTGCACCAACAACAGAATCCATTCTTACAACAACTGTAGCTCGTCATTTTCTAACGCAGTAACCCATGTTAAATCTGTCAAAAGAGCGGGTAAACGATCCGCTGGCGCAGTACGAACTACAAACCATGAATACCCTGCATACCCCGCGGGTAGGGCGTGTGTTGGCGTATTGGATCATCGGCATCTTCAGTCTGCTCATCATCTGTCTGTTTCTGCCCTGGCAGCAGAACATCACCGGCACGGGGCAGATTACGGCCCTCACCCCGCAAGACCGCCCGCAGATGGTGCCCGCGGTAATTGCAGGCCGTATTCTGGAATGGAAAGTGCGCGAAGGCCAGTTTGTGGAGGCGGGCGATACCCTGCTGCAGCTCGGCGAAGTAAAAACCGAATACTTTGATCCGGCACTACTGACCCGCACGGCCGAACAGCTGGACGCCAAGCAGGAGGCCATCGCGGCGACGCGCGAGCAGATCGAAGCGATGAACGTGAACCTGAACGCGCTGCAACAGGGGCTGGATATCAGTCTGGAAAAGGCCCGTAATAAAGTCACGCAGGTGCGGCTGAAGGTTGTGAGCGACAGCACCGACCTGGAAAACGAGCGTGTGCAGTACGCCATTGCCCAGCGGCAGTTCAACGGGTACGACAGCCTCTACCGCAAAGGGCTGGTGTCGCTGACGGCTTACGAAAGCCGCCGGCAGAAGCTCCAAGAAACCGCTGCCAAAGTGGTATCGCAGGAAAACAAGCTGCTGGAAACCCGGCAGGAACTGATCAACGCGCGCCTGCAACTCACGTCGCTGCAGGCCGAATACCGCGATAAAATCTCGAAGACGGTGGCCGAACGCGCCGCCAAGGAAGTTTACCTAGCGGGTGCCCAAGCCGAATATAGCAAGTTGCGGAACTACTACGCTAACCTGGAGATTCGCCGAGATCAATACTTCGTGACGGCCCCGCAGACCGGCTACGTGGTGCGGGCGCTGAAAACGGGCGTCGGCGAAACGTTAAAAGAAGGCGATCCGGTGGTGACCATCATGCCCGATCAGCCCGACGTGGCGGCCGAAATCTACGTTCGCCCGATGGACGTTCCCCTGTTGCACATTGGCAACCCGGTGCGGCTGGAGTTCGACGGCTGGCCGGCGCTTCAATTCTCGGGCTGGCCGAGTGTGGCCGTCGGTACCTTTGGCGGTCGCGTTGCCGTAATCGATTATGTGAACAGTGCGAATGGGAAGTATCGGGTGCTGGTCACGCCGGACCCGAACGAAGAGCCCTGGCCGGCGCAGTTGCGCCAGGGATCGGGCGTATACGGATGGGCCATGCTGAACGAAGTGCCCATCTGGTACGAACTCTGGCGGCAGCTGAACGGCTTCCCGCCCAGCCTGGAAAATATGCCCGACGCCAAAACCGCAGCCGTAGAGAAAACCCCGACCGAGAAATGAGGTACCTGAAATCACTTGTCGGCAATTGTGGGGTGCGGATTGTGCTCTGGCTCGTGCTGACCTTGCCCGCCGCCCGGGCGCAGGACAGCACGATTCAGTTCACCCTGCAGGATTTGTACGGGCTGATGCGCGAGACGCACCCGGTCGTACGTCAGGCGGAGCTTTATCAGGACATTGCCGACGCGGAAGTGCGTCAGGCGCGGGGCAACTTCGATCCCAAGGCCATTGCTTCGTATCAGCGGAAAGAATTCGGCGAGAAGACCTACTACAACAACTGGAACAGCTACCTGAAGGTACCCGTATGGCCGGGCGGCATCGAGTTGCAGGCCGGCTACGAGCGGGCCATCGGCAGTTACGTAAACGACGAGACGCAAACTCCGGCGGCAGGGTTGGCGTACGCGGGCGTGGTGGTGCCACTCGGGCAGGGCATGTTTCTGGACCAGCGCCGGGCCACCTTGCGCCAGGCCCAGATTTACCAGACCATGGCGGCGGCCGAGCGGCAAAAGCTGCTGAACAAGATTTTCTGGTCTGCCACCAAAGATTATTACGACTGGTTTCTGGCCGTGCGGCAGGTTGAACTGTTGCAGGAAAGCATCGGGCTGGCGCAGGCGCTCTACGAGGCCACGCGCGAGCGTGCGCGGTTCGGCGACCTGGCACCGATCGACACGGTAGAAGCGAAAATCAACCTGCAGAGTCGCCAGCTGCAGTGGCAACAGGCTCAACTGGCTGTGCAGAATGCACGGAATCTGCTCTCGACGTACTTGTGGGACGAGGGGGGGCAACCCGTGGTGCTGGACGGAGCGCTCCGGCCCGATGCGTTTCGCCGCGAGTCCTACACCGCCGTTCTGCTCGACAGCCTGCTCGATGTTGCTCAGCGCCAGCATCCCGAACTGCTTAAACTCAGCGGGAAGGTAGATCAGCTGCAAATCGACCAGCGTTGGTCGCGCGAGCAACTCAAACCCAAACTGGACCTGAAACTCAATTTGTTGAGCGCAACCCCCCACGTGGGCGATGACCTGAGCTATGCCTTCTTTTCGAACAACTACCGCGTAGGGGTCGACTTTTCATTTCCGCTTTTTCTACGGAAAGAACGCGGGAAACTCCAGGCCGTCACGGCCAAGGTAAAACAGGCGGGCTGGGAGCGGCAGTACCTGGCGCGCTCCATCGACAATGCCCTGCGCAATGCCTGGAACGAAGTGCTGACGTACGAAAACCTGCTGGTGCAGCAGACCGACATGGTCAACAACTACCGGCAGTTGCGCGACGGTGAATTGGAGAAGTTCGAGAACGGCGAAAGTTCGCTGTTCCTGATCAACTCGCGGGAAACCAAACTGCTGGAGGCCGAAACCAAGCTGGCCGAATTGCAGATCAAGTACGGAAAAGCCTACGCACAATTGTTTGCGGAAGCGGGCATTTTGGGGAACGAGCCGCTGGCCGATCGCTAGCCAGCTCGGAATTACTTTTTGCAGTCGCGGATCATCTTCTGGAGCGTAGCCACCATGGTGCGGCCGGTTTCAATGTCGGGCGCGGTGATGGAAAGACTACTCACGTAGCTAACCTTGTCGCCGTTTTCGTAATTCTTGATGATCTTCTCGTTATATTTGGTCGGTGCGACCACGCTCACGGTCTTGCTTTTTACACTCAGACCGACCTTGTCGGGATCGAGGTCGTACACATTAAACTCGTAGAGGTTTTCTTTGACCTTTTTGCCGTCGTCTTCGCGGGTGGCAAAACTCATCTTGCAATTATCGCCTTCGCGGAGTTCCAGTTTCTGAGTCATGCCCAGGGCGCGTTCGTCCAGGCCTGCCAGGGTGGCGCTCAACCAGCTCAGATCCTGCGCCTGGCCGTCTTTCCGCAGGTTGCCGATGCAGTAGACCAACAGGTGCTCTAGCTGCTTGGCGGTCGGCAGGTCAGGTACATAAAAGGCTACGCTGCTGGTGTAGTTCTGCCGCTCGCCATCTTCAAAAACCCCGACGAACGACTGCTTGTTGGTGGTAGTGGCCGACACGGTGAACGTAAGCTTGTTGACGTCGATGGAGACGGACTTTTCGTTCAGATCACCGAAGTTGAAAACAAACTTTTCTTCTTCACTTTTTTTCTCGTCGGTAGTCGTCCGGATGTATGTCGCCACGGCATCACCGTCGAACGATTGTTCGTAGCTGGTTGTCCCCACCTTAAAACTCTGGATCTGGTTTTTGAGATGAGTTAGTCCTTCGGCGGTCGAAGTGGGTTGAATCAACAGTTTTTCGGAGGCGGCCCGTGCCAGCGGAATCAGGTCGCGGAGGCCCTGCACCAGCACCTGGGCCTGGTCGGCGTCGGCGGCGTAGAGGCTGATCTCGTCGTCGAAGCCTTTGAGTTCGCCGCCTTCTTCCCGGCGCACGAATTTCTTGTTCTGCCGGATGTTGGCTTTCACGGAAATCAGTTTTCCGGATACCTTCATCGTAACCGAGGGTTCGTGCAAGTCGCCGAAGTTCCATTCGTAGCGCTCTTCGTCTTCCAGGCCTTTGCTGGTGGACTTTTGTCGGGTCAGCACACCGCGCGCTGCGTGTCCCTCTTCCGGCGAAAGCGCTTGTTTGTAAGTAGCGTCGCCGGCCTCGACGTTTTGCACCTGGTCGGTGATCCACTGCCGGAGTGGTGCCAGCTCGGTCGGAATCGCGATGGTGCTTTTCCAGGCCTCTTCGGCCAGCGGAATGGCCGCTTTGAGCGCCTCTTCGATGGCGCGGGCGTTGTCGACGTCGGTGCAGTACAGCTCCAGTTCATCGGTAAAGCCGTCGAGTTCGCCGTCTTCGTACTCTTTGATGACGGGCTGCCCACCCGAGCGGGCGCTGATGCGCATCAATCCTTGCGAGGTGTTGCGGCGCACCAGATTCTTGTCCATCAGCCCCAGATTGAATACGTACCGTTGCTGACTTTCTTTGCCTTTTTTGTCGATCTCTTTGCGTGTGAGTTCCAGCAGATAGGGTTTGTCGGCCGAAAAACTCAACGCTTGTTCGTAGGTGTTTTTATCGGTCGCGACCTCTTTTACCTGCTGTTGCAAGGTGGCCAGCGGTTCGAGCAGCGGGTGCTGCGCCTGTGTTGTGGTCGAGATCAGAAGGGCCCAGACAAGCGCAGAGGCCAGGGCAGCGAAACGTGTACGCGAAAATGCCATAGGAGGGAGTCGTTAGGTAGCACAGATAGAAGGCCGATTGGGCACGAAAGATAACAGGTCGGCCCGATCAAAAACAAGAAAAATCGTTTTCTGCCTCGGGAAAAGCTAATCTGGCCCTGCCCCATGGTCTAGACGCTTCGTAGGCAGCCGGAAAAATCACTTGGAAGGCCCACTCAGGGACGCACCCGAACGGCGGTTCCGGTCGCGGCGGGCACAATGTGATCGCCCTGTTGCATGTCGTAGTCGACACGGATGACGGCATTGGCACCCAGCAGTGCGGCTTCTTCGCGCAGGCGCAGGTTCAGGCTCTCCAGCACACGGGCGTTGGCCGTGAACGCCGGAGGACTGACAGAAATAATGGCGATTTCTTCGTAAGCCTGCGTCAGGTCTCCGGTGGTAATCCGGATCGCTGTGTCGGCGGGCAAGGCCCTGTAGATGTCGGAAGTCAGGCGGGCTACCTGCGGGGTGCGGCACCCGAACAGCAGCGCGCTTCCCAGAAGGCAAACGGCGGAAATGAGGCGTGTTGTCATGGCTCAACGGAAATGGAAGTAGTTGTAAATCAACTTACTTCGCTCACATTTTATGCCAGCTTGCCCTACGCTTCTAGTTCGCGGTTACAACGGACGGAACGGCAACGGATGGTCAAGGCCCCACTCGATCGTACGCACGTAGGTCTCCGGATGGAGGTGGTAGGTTTCGTCCTGGCCCGTCGGGGGGTAGAGGCCGGTTTGCGCCATCCATGCCACGAATGCCTCTGCCGCAGGCGGTTCGCCCAGAAAAATGCCGTAGAGCGTCTGGAGTTGCGCCCGGGTAAAGGTGTCGGGCAACAAGTAGCGGTCGACCGGAAAAAAGCGCAGCCGTTGCTGCAGCTGTCGCCAGGCTTCCTCAAATACGTCCCGGTGGTCGAACGCCAGTTCGGGCAGTTGTCGCACATCGAACCAGTCGAGGTGTGCGGCGTCGTCAGCGGCGGCGAGGTGGGTCACGTCATGCGGACGCACAAAGCCATAATAGGTAATGGAAATGGTGCGCCCGCGCGGATCGCGGTCTACCTTCCCGAAGGTATGGAACTGCCGTAGGTACGGGAGCGTCAGGCCGGTCTCTTCTTGGAGTTCGCGGTGCGCCGCCGCCAGCGGAGGCTCGTCCATTTCGATAAATCCCCCCGGAAACGCCCACATGTCCTGAAAAGGCGGGTTTTTTCGTTGAATCAGCAGCACCCGCAGCGAGGCTTCGTCTGGTAGGTACGTAAAGATCAGGCAATCGACCGTAACGGCCGGGCGGGGGTATTTGTACGTATAGCTCATGCGCCGATGGTCAGGGCATTCTGGGTGAGGAGGTCGGCCACGGAACAGAGGCGGTACTGTTTGTCCTGAATGCGCGTGGCGTTCGGGTGGCTGTCGGTGCTGCAAATGAGCGTGAACAAACCGCTGTTGCGCAATTCTGTGTACGCATTGCCTATAAACAGGCCGTGGGTCGTCAGGACGTCGATGCGTTTGGCGCCCGCTTTGTGATAAGCTTCGGCCGCGTGAATGAGCGAACTCCCGGTCCGGATCATGTCGTCGTAGATGATTACGTGGCGATCCTGTACGTCGGCATTGATGTGGGCCACTTCGGTCTGGCTGCCGTTGATACGCCGTTTGAACACAAACGCCGCGTCGACGTGCATGTCGTTGGCGAGCGATTCCACCCACTTGGCCCGCCCGGCATCGGTGCAGGCCAGCACAAATTTTTTCCCGCCCATTTCGCGGGCCTGGGCAATGATCACATCCTTCGCGTAAATGTGGAAAGCCCGCACGTTCCCTTCAAAGTAGTGCGGCAGCCCTTCGGAATGCAGATCGAGCATCAGGATGTGGTTGCCGTAATCGGCGGTAGGGATGGAAGACAGCAGACGCGCCCGCGTTTTGGCCGTCACGATCTCGCCTTTTTTAATCGAGCGTTCCATCGTGCCGTACCCGAAGTACGGAATCATCAGGGTGAGCGAACGCGCGCCCAGTTCCGTCAGGCCCGACGCCAGGTCGTACAGCTCCAGCGTGTCCGCGTCGGAAATGGTGCCGCCCAGCACATACGCGTCAAACTCGCGAGGCTGCGTCAGGATGCGCTGGTAACGTTCGCCGTCCGGAAACAGGCGCGTTTCGGTCAGGCCGTCCTGGAACCGCCCGGTGGCCAGCATTTTCTTTTTCAGGTAGTGGTAAGCCTGGGTACTGAACAGGAGTTTATTGATAGCACTCATGTGTTGATCGCTTTCATTTTCAGGATGAGGTCGAGCTTGCGCTGGTAATACGCTTCTTCTAACCCGACCGGGTAAAGATGAGGATTTTCGAAACGTTTGATGGTGGGGTGCAGCGAGGCGAGCTGTTGGTGTGCCCGCTGCCGCACGTCCGACAGGGACGGAAGTGGATAGACCAGCTTTCCGGCACGCATCACCGGCACCAGTAATTCTTCCGAAGGGGTTTCGGGCGACAGGCGTTTGCGGCGGGTGATGTCGTTGGGGTCGATGATGACGGGCGCCTGGTCGGCCGCAGGGGGCGCATCCAGGTCGTAAATCATGTCGGCCGCAAAGCCCCGGTCGTTCCGATAGCGTCGCACCTGTTGTCGACCGGGATTATTGACTTTGATCGTTTGCTCCGAGAGTTTGATCTTCGGTTCCCACGTGCCGTCGTTGCGGCGAAGGGCCGCCAGTTTATAGACGCCGCCGAGCGCGGGCTGGTCGTAGGCCGTCACCAGATTGGTGCCCACACCCCAGACGGTGATGGCCGCATCCTGGTCTTTCAGACTGCGAATCAGGTATTCGTCCAGGTCGTTGCTGGCCACGATGCTGGCTTTAGGAAAACCGGCCTCGTCCAGCATACGCCGGGCTTCGATGCTCAGGTACGCCAGGTCACCGGAATCGAGGCGGATGCCGTTCATCTCGTGGCCCGCTTCCCGCAGCCGTTTTCCCGCTTCGATGGCGTGTTGGACCCCCTCCAGCGTGTTGTAAGTATCGACCAGGAAAATACAGTTGTTCGGCAGGGCGCGTGCGTAGGCCGCAAAGGCTTCTGCTTCCGAGTCGAACGACATGACCCAACTGTGGGCGTGCGTGCCCTTCACCGGAATACCGTACCGTTTCCCTGCCAGCACGTTCGACGTGGCCGCACAGCCGCCGATGTAAGCCGCCCGGCTGGCCGAAATGCCCCCGTCGATGCCCTGGGCCCGGCGTAGCCCAAACTCCAGGACCGGCTCCCCCTGCGCCGACTGGCAAACCCGCGCGGCTTTGGTGGCAATCAGCGTCTGGAAATTCAGGATGGTTAGCAACGCCGTTTCAATAATCTGCGCCTGCAAAATGGGGCCTTGTATCCGCACCAGCGGCTCGTTGCCAAAAACCACGGTTCCTTCCGGGATGGCATCGACGTCGCAACTGAAGCGCATGTCGCGCAGGTAATCCAGAAACGCCACTTCGAAGAGCGGCTGGTCGTCCGACCCTTTCAATTCGGCCAGGTAGGCCAGGTCGTCGTCAGTAAACCGAAGCGTTTGCAGAAACTCCAGGGCGGGCTCCAGTCCACAGGCCAGCGCGTATCCGCCTTTGAACGGAGGTTTGCGGAAAAACAAATTGAAAACTGCTTCCTGTTCGCCGCGTCCCGCTTTCCAGTAGCCATACGCCATCGTGAGTTCGTAGAGGTCGGTCAGGAGGCTGAGCGAAGTGCCGTAGAGTGAATCCATCGGCCAAAGATAAAGGGAATCTGCACTTTACGTGACTTAGGGTCTTATAGAGCCAAGTACTTTTCCGAGCAAAGCGTAAGATCTTCTGTAGAAGTTTCAGGTAGGGAAGCAGTGCGTAGCCACTAGCCGACCACGCTGTTGGTTTTGGGAAGAAGCGCGGATTTGATAAGGAATTCTTCTGAAGTGCCTCAGCAATCCTGTGCCTGCCTTATCTTTAAGCGTAAACTGATGTTCATCGCTAATTTTTTATGAAGCACTTTTTCTCCCTCTTGTTGCTCTTCCTTTCGTTTTCAGGCTATGCACAAACGGCGATTGTCCGGCAAGATCCCGCCATTCAGAAAATGGTAGAGGACGTCTCGGCCGAAAACATCGAGGCCATTGTTAGGAAGCTGGTCAGTTTCGGTACGCGCCATACGCTGAGCGACACCACCAGCAAAAAACGGGGCATTGGCGCGGCCCGCGCCTGGATCAAATCCGAGATGGAACGCTATGCCACCGCCTCGAACGGGCGTTTGCAGGTAACGTACGACGCGTTTGTGCAGCCCGCCGACGGACGACGCGTCCCGCAGCCGACGACGTTAAAGAACGTACTGGCGACGTTGAAAGGTACCGATCCTAACGACCCGCGCATCTACATCGTTTCCGGTCACTACGACTCCCGTGCCAGCGATGTGATGGACGCCAAAATCGAAGCACCCGGCGCCAACGACGACGCCTCAGGAACGGCCGTGGCGATGGAACTGGCCCGTGTGATGAGCCAGCGTTCGTTTCCGGCGACCATCATTTTTGTAGCGATGGTAGGGGAAGAACAAGGCCTCTACGGCGCGACGCACCTGGCCGAGCGCGCCCGCGAAGAGGGTTGGCACGTCGATGCCATGATCACGAACGACATTGTAGGGAACTCGTACGGCATGGAGACGGGTCTGAAAGACAACCGCAGCGTACGCGTGTTCAGCGAAGGTGTGCCCGCCGCTGAAACCGAAGAATCGGCACGCATCCGGACGTCGGTCGGAGGGGAGAACGACAGCCCCGCCCGCGAAGTGGCGCGGTACATGAAAGAGGTGGGCGAGCGCTACGTGCCGCAACTCGACGTGAAGCTGATCTACCGGCGCGACCGTTACCTGCGCGGGGGCGACCACACGCCGTTTTCCCGCGAAGGTTTTGCGGCGGTGCGCGTTACGGAGATGAACGAAGACTTTACCCGGCAGCACCAGGACATCCGCACCGAAGAGGGCGTCGATTACGGCGACCTGCCCGACTTCGTCGACTACGACTACACGCAGAAAGTCGCACGCATGAACCTGGCGACGCTGGCCAACCTGGCGTCGGCCCCCGGCGCGCCGCAACAGGTCGGCATCGTCACGGCCAACCTGACCAACCGTACGACCCTCCGCTGGGAAGCACCGGAAGGCAAAGCCCCCGCCGGGTATTACGTCTTGATGCGGGAAACAACCAGTCCGTTTTGGGAGCAGAAGTTTTACGTAACCGGGACGGAAGACACACTTGATTACTCGAAGGACAACTACTTCTTCGCCGTGCAGTCGGTCGATGCGGCGGGGCACGAAAGCCTGCCCGTCTTCCCGAATCCGATGCGGTAAAAGCGCCCGGCGCTTGGCGGGTAGACAGTCGGCCGTGAGGGAACGCAGTATCCCACTAAATTTTTCCGAGATGGGTGCGTAATGCACTCAAAAAGAGCAACTTCGGTGGGGCGCGCTGCGTACCTGAAGCGGTGCCCGCTGGTGTTGCCAGCGAGGTGCCGCAACATAAACCCTCACTTTTTAATTTTATGAAACGCCGACAATTTATCCTCACCAGTGCGCTGGCGGTGGCCAGTGCTCCTCTGCTTTCCCGGTTCGCGTTTGCCAAAGACGGGAAGATCGGAAAGATGGACGCTTCCGAATTTCAGGACATTAACCAGGAAGCCTTCGCCAAAGTGGCTGACCTTGATGCCAGTGCCGGCGCCCTCACGGCCGACGACCAGAAACTTCTGCTGGAAATTGCGATGGGCGGCATGATGCAGCTGGAAGCCAGCCGGGCCGTCGTCAGCAAACTGACCGACGAAGACGTACGCGCCATCTGCAACGCGGAAATTGAAGAGCAGACGGGCCTGAGCAAAAAGCTGAAAGAGATCGCCCAGGCGAAAAACGTAACCCTGCCGGACGCACCGGACCCCAAAGTCACCAAACAGGTAGAGAAGTTGCAGGGCCTTTCCGGTGCCCGGCTCAACCACACCTACTTGCAGGAAATCGGTGTACGGGGCCACGAACTGTTGCAGAAGACCATGAGCAAGGTGCAATCGAAAGCGCAGGACGAAACGTTAAAAACCCTGGCCGCCACGACGTTGCCTCTGATTGAAACGCATCTCCAGGTGTCGCGCGACGAGATGTCGGACGGCGGCTCTGCCCGAAAGGCGTAACAGCTATGTCTATGTATAAGGAAGTTCAGCCCCTTGCTCAAACGCAGGGTGGCTGAACTTCCTTTTTTCTTGCGGGGCAATCCCTGTGCTAGGTGAGTAATGCGCGCTTCGTTTGAGGTTTTCTGCCGAGTGCCCCGCCCTTCCTGATGACTTTTTTGAGCCGGAGCGTTGCCTGGTTGCTCCGTTGAAGTATTGGACTAAAATTTATTGCCTAGAGTGAGTGACTTTCCTGCCAAAAATTGCTTGTATTTGAGACGGTATTGTAATTAATTCGTGTCTGCAATAAACTACAGCCTGTGTTGATGTCCTCACTTTCGAACCATCAACCGCTGTTTCTGCACATGAGAAGAACGTTCCTTTTTTACCTGAGTTTGTTGGTCGTCATTTTTGAGGCACAAGCCCAGCATTACGGCCAACAGGCGAAGGTGCTGGTGCAGGTCCTTGAGGAAACGCACTGTCAGCCCCGCACGCGCGACGACTCTTTTTCTGCCCAGTTATACGACGCTTTTCTGGACGCGCTCGATCCGCAGGGGCTCTACTTTTCGGACCAATGCCTGCAATCGCTCGTGCCGTACCGCCTCCAGCTGGACGACGCGTTGCAGACGGGGAATGAAGAGTTTCTCAAGAAGGCTACCGCCCTGTACGAAACGCGGCTCCTGCAAACCGACTCGCTGGTCCAAGCGATGCTGGCGCGTCCGTTACCGTATGCGCAGCCCGATACGCTGACGCTTCTGGGACACCGCAGCTCGTACCGTCCTGAAAACGAGCAAGTTCACCAAAAACTGTGGCAGAAAGTACTGCGCTACCGCATCGGCAGCCGTCTGGCAGAACGTGACCCTACGCTCGCTTCGTTTGCCAAGCGGGAGCAGGAGATGCGCGAACTGGTGCGAGCGCAGGAACACTGCAAATTTCAGAAGTTGCTCTACCCACCCGAAGGCCTCGATACGCACGTCGCCTCGCTGTTTTTAAATGCCGTTGCCAATCAATACGATCCACACACCGCCTTTTTTTCGGGTGCCGATAAAGAGGGATTTGAAGCCTCGTTGTCGCGCGAGGCCTATACGTTCGGTTTCGAGGTGGAAGAAGGGCCGAACGGAGAGATACAGGTGGCGCAGTTGATGCCGGGTGGACCCGCCTGGAAATCGAATGAACTGCACAAGGGCGATGTGGTGCTGGAGGTGCAACTGGGCAAAGACGTGGTCGATCCGGTTTGCCTGACCGCGGAGGCGTTGAACCAGCAGATGCAGTCCACCCTCGCCGACCGGCTGGACATCACGGTACGCAATGCCGGCGGGCAGCTGACGCACGTCAAACTAATAAAAATCAAGCTGGAGGTAGAAGAAAGTGTGATCAAGAGCTTTGTGTTGCACGGACCGCAGAAGATCGGCTACATCTCCTTGCCCGACTTCTACACAGAATTTGACTCCCCGACCCAATTGGGATGTGCCAACGATGTGGCCAAAGCCATTCTTAAGCTCAAAAAAGAACAAATCACCGGGCTGATCCTCGACCTGCGTTTTAACGGCGGTGGCTCGTTGCAGGAGGCCCAGGCGTTGGCTGGCATCTTCATCGACGTAGGCCCGCTGAGCATACTGCAGGACCGCGACCAAAAACCGTATCTACTCAAGGACGTGAACCGGGGGACGATTTACGACGGACCTCTTCTGGTGTTGGTGAATCGGTTTAGCGCTTCGGCTTCGGAATTGCTGGCGGCGGCCCTTCAGGATTATAACCGGGCCCTCATCGTCGGGCAAACGACCTATGGCAAAGCCTCCGCACAAACGATCTTACCGCTACCCGACGTGCCCCACGCCCCGATGGGCTTCGTCAAAGTGACCATCGACCAACTATACCGAATCACCGGAAACAGCCACCAGCAGCGGGGTGTCGCACCGGACGTGGTGCTGCCCGATCTGTACAGTTACCTGCCCATGAGCGAAAAAGACGAGGCGCATGCGCTCTCGTTCGGGCACGTCGACAAGAAGGTGTACTACCAGCCGGGCGCGGCGTTGCCACGCGAAACGTTGCGCGAGCGCAGCCACAAGCGAGTGGAGCACGATACGGTGTTTACCCGTGCAGACGAAGCCGGGCAACTGCTCGCCCGCCGTTTTTCGCAGGAAACCGCCATTCCGCTCGAGTTGTCACATTTTCAGAAGGCGGAAGCGCATGCGCAACAATTGATCAACCAGCTCGAAACCTGCGGTCGGCGGCCCACTACGCTGTTTGAGGTTGAAGCAGATCGCTACGAACAAGAACTCCTGCAGATGGATACGCATCGTCAGGAACTGAACCAGGCGGTGGTCGACGATCTGCGCCACGACGCCTACCTCACAGAAGCCTATCAGGTGCTTCTTGACTTCATTGAACTACAATCCAATAAATAAATCAAATGATTCGAAACGGATACTTTTTACTCCTCCTGGTTTTCCTGGCGCTTTCCGGGAACGGCAGAGCCCAGAGCTTCAAAAGCGCCGGTGAATACATGGCCTACATGGCGGAGTCGCACGAAGTGATCACCAAAGACATGTGGAGTTATGTGAAGATCGCATCGCACAGCAAACGGGCCCGGGCCGCCGAGAAACGCCGGATGGAAGTGGTTAACACGATTGCTGATGCGCAAAAGCGAATTAGTAAAATGTCGGCTTTCGAAGGCGACGTCAGCCTGCGCAACTCACTGGCCGACTACCTGAAGATGAGCTACCTGGTGATGAACGAGGACTATGCCAAGATCGTCGACATGGAAGAAATCGCGGAACAGTCGTACGACCTGATGGAAGCGTACCTGATGGCAAAAGATCAGGCCAATGCCAAGCTCAATACCGCCTGGGAGAAGATGTCTGCGGACCAGAAACAGTTCGCGTCGGCCCATAACATCAACCTGGTGGACGACACCAGCAAGCGGAGTGAGAAGTTGAAGCAAGCCAGCAAAGTGTACGCGTACTACAACTCAGTGTTTCTGATTTTTTTCAAGAGTCACAAGCAGGAAGCTTTTATGCTGGAAGCCCTCGAGAGTCAGGACCTGAATGCCGTCGAACAGAACAAAAATGCCGTGCAGAACTATGCAAGCGAAGGCCTGACCAAGCTACAGTCAATCAATGCGTTTCAGGGCGACGTGGCGCTCAAACAGTCGTGTCGCGACGTGTTGCAGTTTTTGCAGGTCGAGGCGCGCGATAAAATGCCGGTAATCACCGATTTTTACCTGAAACAGGAGACGTTCGAAAAAGTGAAAGCGGCGTTTGAGCGGAAGAAAGCCAGCGCCCGTACGCAGGCTGACGTCGACCAGTACAACAAGGCCGTTGAAGAGATGAATGCGGCCATTGGGAAATTCAACGCCACCAACGAGCAACTGAACAAGGAGCGCTCCAGAGTGTTGGAGAAATGGAACAAAGAAGTCGCCAGTTTTTTTGACAAACACGTGCCATAACCCTTGTGCGACAGAAAATGGAAAGCCGGCTAACCTGTAGCCGGCTTTTTTTATGGACACCGAATCACTTGCCCACCTGCGTCAGCAACTCTTCCCGAAAATTGGCACCGATGGGCAACACCTGAGTGCCGACCTGGACGTCGTGCCGGTCGAGGCGATCAATTTTGTCGCAGGCCACCACGTACGAGCGATGAATCCGCACAAACTGGTCGGTCGGTAACAGTTCCAGGGCTTCCTGCATCGTGAGGCGGGAGGCAATCTTCCGGTGCTCGGTCAGGACAAACACCACGTAGTTTCCGGCTCCTTCCAGGTAAAGAATTTCGTCCAGTTCGACGCGGATCTGTTCGTAGCCGCTCTTCACAAACACGTGCGTGGCTGTGGGGTGGCGTAGCTGGTACAGGGCTTCGGCTTTGTGGCAGGCCTTCAGAAACCGGCTGAGGGCGAAGGGCTTCAGCAGGTAATCGACGGCGTCGAGGTCGTAGCTGGTAACGGCGTGTTCAGAATAAGCCGTGGTAAAAATGACCAGCGGACGTTGGGGCAGGCTCCGCAGAAAATCCAGCCCCGAAATATCGGGCATCTTGATGTCCAGAAACAGCAGATCCGCGGGCGCTTGCCGTAGGTGATCCATCGCCGAAAAAGCATTGGTAAAAGCCGCTTCCAGCGTCAGAAACGGAACTTTGGCGGCAAAGGCTCGGATGATTTCCAGGGCCTGTGGCTCGTCGTCGAGGGCAATGGCTTTCATTTGGTGCGCAGTTCGAGGTGGACGGAAAATTCCCGTCGTGTCTGGTGAATGTCGAGCGTATGCCGGTCAGGATAGAGCAGTTGCAAACGTTTTTTTACGTTGTCCAGTCCTACCCCCGAGGCTTCGCGTTCGGGGTCCATCCGGGCCGGATCGTCCGCTTTGCACCGTTCGTGGCAACTGTTCTGTACGATCAACCGGATGCATTTGGGCGCGCAGGTCAGCTCCACATAGATCCACGAAGGGCGTTGCAGGCTGATGCCGTGTTTGAACGCGTTTTCGACGAAGGGCATCAGCAGCATCGGGGCAATCGGTTCGTGGCACTCCGTTTCGGGCAACTGCAACTGGATGTCGATTTGCGGATGTTCGCCGATTCGTAGTTTTTGCAACTCGATGTAGTGGTTGAGGTATTCCAGTTCGCGGGCCAGCGTCACGCGGTCTTGTTCGTTGTCGTGCAGCATGAAGCGCATCATGTCGCCCAGCTTCTGAATGCCTTCGGCCGTCCGTTCGCTCTCTTCCTGAATGGCGGAGGCGTAGAGGGTGTTGAGCGCATTGAACAGAAAATGCGGATTAAGTTGTGCTTTCAGCGAAGACAACTCCGCAGAGCCCTGCGCCACTTCCTGCATCAGGGCCAGTTGTTCGAGCCGCCGCCCGTACGCCAGCCAGGCGATCACCACCACGACCGACACCGACACGGCCCAGTGCAGCATCCAGATGGCCGCCAGGTTGCTGTGGACGTCGTTGACCTCCGAGAAAAAGACGGCCCCCAGGAAGTTGATCAGTAGCGTGATGGGCAGGCAGTAGATCACCAGCCACAGCCACCGCTGTTCAATTTCGACGCGCGGCAAGATGCCGTACAGAAGAATCAGGTAGCAAAGGAACCAGGCCGGTAACGAAAACGCAATCAACCCGATGGCGAGCGGCGGCAACAGGGGCATGTCGCCCAGGAAAGCCAACAGCAAGCCGGCCCAGAAGAACAACGCTGCGATGAGCTGCTGAAACATGTTGCGGCGGGACTCCTTCTTGGTACGGCGCCCCACCAGCCGATGCAGCCCGTAGAGGAGTTGGGCGATCAGTTCGTAGAGCACCACCGTCACGAGGATGATCGCTATGCGGTCTAGCGCCTGAAAAAAGGTCACATCCCACACTTCCACAGACAGTTGCTGATCGTTCCAGTACGCATTTTTATCAAACAGCGCACTGGCAGCCGTACCCAGCAGCAGCCACCCCACCACGCCCGTCGCCACCAGAAATGCCCGGTAGGCGTGTTGGCGTTCGACCAGGGTCGGCACGATGTAGTAATGCATGGCCCACCACGCCCCCATCAGGGTGACCCAGAAAAAAAGTGCGGGCAAAAAGCCGTTCCAGAAATAACTGTAACGACTCAGGTAAAAATCGACCTGTTCGGGTGCTTCGATCAGCACTTTCTGAAACAGCGACTGGTGGGCATCCAGGGCTTTCTGGTACGAACGCACCAACTGGGTGACCAGGAACAAAATGCCCAGACTCAGTTCCGTGCGCCGGATGTGGGCCACGGTTTGCGGCTCTCCCCAGTTTTTGGAAAGAACTTTCAGCCGATCGGCCGAAAAGAAGTGCGTGAAGCGATGGGTATACGTAGACATAAGACGAGCGGTCAGAAATCAATATGCTAAATTTTTGTGGGTCTCCGAAAGCGCTTTTTCAGGAAGTGCGCGGGTGTGCGACGTGCGAACGTAACTGTGGGGGAAGCAAACAAACAGCGGCCAGCCCCCCCGCGTAGCTGAAAAAGACGCTGCCTGCCGGGCGGGGGGCACGTGTTCGGCAGAGGGGGCCGTGCTCACCCGCAGCAGCGCCCCGACCAGAAGGGCCGTCAGCGCTAGGCTGTATTTCCAGGAGGTGGTCATCACGATCATGCGGAGAAAGATCATGCACCAAACCTAAAGGAAGGAAAAACGGCTGTGGGGAAAATGTGACGAACCTCTCTGAAAATGGGACGAATCGGAGCGGAATACAAAAGGCTTCTGCTCGTAGGACCGGAAACAGTAGAATCGTCCTTTACTAAACCCTTTTTAGCACTTCTATGCCTGATCCGGTTCGCGGATCGTGGTCAGCGTGCGATCCATCGGGGTGCCTTTACCAAAAGAATCTCCGATGCAGTCGGCATCTTTTAGGCTAAAGGTGTGCTCCTATGGCAACGCCAGGCGGATTGGGAGAGGCGTTAGACCGGGATCTTTCGGGACTGTCAGGCCGTTTTAGAAACCGCGTACGTTAAGATCGCAAAGGCGCTTCCGTGCTGTTGAACGTCAATGAGTTGAAGCGGCGGTGTGGTGATGCGACGCGGCAACAGAGGAGCACCGCCGTCCAGCATGACGGACGCAATGCTGATAATGAGCTCGTCCAGCAGGCCCTGGTCGTGAAACTGACCGGCCAGATCGCCCCCGCCCACAATCCATACGTTTTTGCCCTGTGCGGCCCTGACCATTTCGGCGTGAATCGGCGTTACGTCGCCCTGCACAAAGCGGATGTCCGCCCCGGGGACGGTGGGCAATTCCCGACGGCTGAATACCCAGGTCGGCACGTTGTAAGACCACTTTTCCGGATGCTCGCGCAAATTCTCGTACGCATAGACCCATTCGTAGGTCGTAGAACCCATGGCCATTGCGCCCACGTTGCCGAAAAACTGCGGGTAGTGGTCTTTCATGCTGTCGATCTCGCCGAACTGAAAGAGCCATTCGAGCGAATGGTTGCCGTCGGCGATGTAACCGTTAATGCTGGTCGCGGTGTAGTATTGGGTTTTCATGGATATATAGGGAGATCGTGAATCAGGTCCGACTAGTTACTGAAGAGCAGGATCATCAACACCACAGCCACCACGCCCAAACCACCGGCTACGCTTGTGACCCAGCCGAGTTTTCGGGAAGCAATCCACCCACTTGCGCCGATGCTTGCGAAAAACAGTACTGCGCCCAGCAGCATGGCCAACGAGGGAAGCCAGTTCAGGTTTGTGATCCGAGCCGCGGCTGTCTCGTCAGGACGGATGGCCAGTCGGCTTAAGTCGGCCGCCATCAGGGACCACATCAGGGCCGCGACAATCAGCCCCACCGCACTGACCACCGCCGTTACGATGGTGATCTTGGCAGGTGGGTTGAGTGCATTGGGAGCGTTCATGCCCGCACCGGTGGCCAGCAGCGCGGCCGCCGCCGTGAACGCAAGCCCGCCGAGCACGGCACTGATGGAGGCCAGTTGCTGGTAAGCTGCCGCGTAGAATACAATCGTTTCCTGCATCGGTGAGGTTCGGAGACGCTAGCGTGGAGTCGGGTGAAGACCACGGCATGAGAAACGCCGCACTCTGGTCTGAACAAAGCTAACCAGACACCACCGGTCCGTCAACGGCCCCCGTGCGGCAGAGCCGGGCGCGGCTAAATGTCCGAGTAAGCGGTCGGGCGCAGCATAAAAATGTCCGCGTGCGAAACGTTGTTCTGGTACTCGGGCATGGACTTCAATTTAACCCAGGCCGGATCTTCCCCGAAGGCTTTCCAGTGTTTGTCCCGCTCTTCCATATTTTCGAACGTCGTCATGTACATCAGGTTGGGCATGTGGCTGCCTGCCAGCACTTCGGCGTAAAACACCGCGTTGAAGCCCAGGCGCTTGAACAGACCCACTTCGTCGCCCTTGTTGAACATGTCCACTTTGTTGGCATACAGCTTTTCGGTCGGGCCTTCGTAGCTGCGAAGTTCATAAACACGTTGCTGCGTCGCCGACGTCAGTTGCGGCAGTGCCATCTGGGGCATGCCCGTAAAGGCGCGCATCAGAATCGACTCCATGCGCTGGTACGGCGGTTGGTTGTATGCAGCGCTCAGGTACGCCTGCCCGCTGTTCTGAAAAGCCTTGTCTTTGTTCAGGGTTTGGGGCAACGCCGCAAACTTGTCGAGCGACTGAAACGGAATCAGCACGTAGACCCGCTTGTCGGTGGCCGTATCGTTCGCCAGGGGTTTGAATACCCCCACGTGGGCAATGCCGGCGCGATGCAGGGCAGGCAGGTAAGAATCTTTCAGAAACTGATCGATGCTCTTTTCCTGAGTGGCATCTTTGAAGTGATACACTTTCAGTTCGTAGAACTCCGATTTGGGGGGAGCGCTCAGTGCGGTGGTGGCAAACAGCGAAAAAATAAGACCAAGTGCCAGCGAAAAAATGGAGTGGCGGTGCATGAAAATTGAAGGTATGGGTAGAAAATAAATTCGGGCTGTAAGATAGAAAACCGCTTTAACATGAAGAAGCGGTTTGCTGTCGTCTGTGCAGGTTGGTCAAAAAACACGGTCAGACAATTCAGGAGACACGTTTACTTTTTGCAACACTTCTCGCATCCGAATTCCGGGAAGAACGGGGCAAAAACGAAAAAATGCAAGGTCAGGCTGGAAAATGAACGGTTCAGTTGCCGACAGCCCCGTCAGGTCGTGCATTCCGGGCCATTCTCCGAAAGTCCGCGTAAGAAGACATCCCGGGCAGACGCTCTTCCGTATTTTAGCGAAGCAAAGGTTTGCACCACGACTTAAGTAGTGGCGCGTCTTTGCAGTACGACACTATTCTTCAAACCCAAACCTCCCAAACCTATATCGATTCATGAAACTACGTTATTTCGGGCTCTGTCTTCTGTGGTGTGCGGCCGCTGTGGCGCAGGCACAAAATCAGAAAATGGACGCCTACGTTACCAAATTGATGAAGAAAATGACCCTGGAAGAGAAGATCGGCCAGCTGAACCTGGTGACGCCGGGTGGTGCGACGCTGACCGGCGCGGTCGTTTCCGAAGGGGTCGATGCCAAAATCCGCAACGGAGCCGTCGGGGGCATTTTCGGCATTTACGGCCCCGCCGACGTGCGCAAAGCCCAGGAAATCGCCGTCAAAAATTCACGCCTGCACATTCCGCTGCTGTTCGGGCTGGACGTGATTCACGGACACAAAACCATCGTGCCGATTCCGCTGGGGCTGTCCTGTTCGTGGGATACGACGCTGATCGAACGCACCGCCCGCATGGCCGCCACCGAGGCCACCGCCGACGGGCTGCAATGGGCCTTTTCACCGATGGTTGACATTTCGCGCGACCCGCGGTGGGGCCGCATCTCCGAGGGCTCGGGCGAAGATCCGTTCCTAGGTTCCAAAATCGCGAAGGCAATGGTGCGCGGTTACCAGGGGACGGACCTCACCAACGATCACACACTGATGGCCTGCGTGAAGCACTTTGCGCTGTACGGGGCCGCCGAAGCGGGCCGCGACTACAATACGGTCGACATGAGCCGGATCAAAATGTACCAGTACTACCTGCCGCCCTACAAAGCCGCCATCGACGCGGGTGTGGGCAGCATCATGAGTTCATTCAACGAAATCGACGGCGTACCGGCCACGGCCAACCAATGGCTCCTGACGGATCTGCTGCGCGATCAGTGGGGCTTCGACGGGTTGGTGGTGACGGATTATACCGGCATTAACGAGATGATCGCGCACGGTCTGGGCGACTTGCAGGAAGTGTCGGCGCGGGCGTTGGCGGCGGGTGTCGACATGGATATGGTCGGCGAAGGCTTTCTGACCACATTGCAGCAATCGCTGAAAGAAGGAAAAATCACCGAACAGCAGATCGATGCGGCCTGCCGGAAGGTGTTGGAAATGAAGTACAAACTCGGGCTGTTCGACGATCCGTACCGCTACTTCGACACGAAACGGCCCGGCCGCGAAATTCTGACCGCCGAACACCGAGCCCTAGCACGTGAGGCGGCGGCCCACTCGATGGTGCTCCTGAAAAACGAGGACCAACTGTTGCCGCTGAAAAAATCCGGTACCGTGGCGCTGATCGGACCGCTGGCGAGCGACCAGAAAAACATGCTGGGCACCTGGAACATCGCGGGCGACTGGAAGGAGGCCGTTTCGATCGAACAGGGGATTAAGGACGTCGCCGGTGACGTCACCATTCGGTACGCCAAAGGCGCGAACATCACGAGCGACACGATGCTCCTGAAACGACTCGCGGCATTCCGCGACTTGGTCGATGTCGATCCGCGCTCGGCTGAGGAAATGCGCCGGGAAGCCGTCGCTACCGCCCGGCAAGCCGACGTGGTCGTGGCTGTATTGGGCGAGGCGCAAGAAATGTCGGGCGAAGCGGCGAGCCGTTCGGAGATCGGTATTCCGGAGGTCCAGCGGGAGCTGCTGCGCGAACTGGTAGCGACCGGCAAGCCGGTGGTATTGGTCGTAATGAGCGGGCGTCCGCTGACGCTGACTTGGGAAGACGAGCACGTACCGGCCATCGTGGAAGCGTGGTTCGGCGGGACGGAAGTGGGTCATGCGGTGGCCGATGTGCTGTTCGGTGACTACAATCCATCGGGTAAACTGACGGCGACGTTTCCGCGCAACGTGGGGCAGATTCCGATTTACTACAACCACAAAAACACGGGCCGGCCTTTCGGGGGCGATCCGCTCACCAAGTTCCAGTCGCGCTACCTCGACGTCTCGAACGAGCCGCTTTATCCGTTCGGGTACGGCCTGAGCTATACCACGTTCGAGTACGGGGACGTGAAATTGAGCAACACGAATCCGAGCGGCACTACGTCGGTTACGGCGACGGTCACGGTGCGCAACACCGGAAAATACGCCGGTGAAGAGACGGTACAATTGTACCTGAGCGATCCGGTCGCCAGCGTGACGCGGGCGGTGAAGGAACTGATCGGCTTCCAAAAGGTGCAGTTGCAACCGGGCCAAAGCAAAGAAGTTACGTTCACCCTGACGCCCGAACACCTGAAGTTCTACAACAGCGACCTGGCGTACGTCTGGGAGCCCGGCGCGTTCGGTATTCACATCGGCGGGAATTCGCGCGATGTCAAATCGGCGACCCTGAACTGGAGCAAGTAATACACATGCGTGAAGCGAAAGTAGCCTTCCGGTCCTGGGGCGGGGAGGCTACTTTTTTGTGCCTTGTGGCGGGATGCCCGGCAGGCGCTTGTGCAGGTGCAACAGGTTGTAGCGCCGCAGCACGGCGAGGGTTGGGTCGATCGGCAGTGCCTCTACCGTACGGCCGTTGTGACCGGTCACAGTTTTGGCTTTGAACAGCGAGTTGTAGACCGCCTCTTCCGTTGCTTCGACCACTGCCAGAAACAGCGGACTCATGTCGTCGTTGCCGACCAGCATCACCGCGGGCATTGGTCCGTCGTGGGGCAGGCGGTACGCGGTTGAAAAGGCGATGACAAAATCGCCCGAGCCGTTGCTCATCACCGAGCCCGTGCGGGCCAGTCCCAGCGGTGCGCGTTTCGCCAAGCGCTCCAAATTGCGGGGCGAGAGGGGAGCGTCGGTGGCGACGATCATCATGCACGAGCCGTCGCCGGTTTCTTTCGTGAACTGCTGCAACCAGAACTGGTCCAGCTCCCGCCCGACCGGTGCGCCGTTGATCGTCAGGATGCCGCCGAAGTTGCTCTGTACCAACACGCCAACCGTGTAGCCTCCCAACGCGTCGGGCAATTTCCGCGAAGCTGTGCCGATGCCGCCTTTGAATCCATAACATACCGTGCCGGTGCCCGCCCCGACCGCACCTTCTTCGACTGGTCCTGCTTTGGCAGCTTGTAACGCCGCCAGCACGTCTTGCTCCTGCACATGCATGCCTCGAATGTCGTTCAGATAGCCGTCGTTGGTTTCACCCGCCACCGCGTTCACCGAACGCACGGCTTCGTTGCCCGGTTGGGCCAGCGTGTAGTTAACCAACCCCCGGACGGCGGCCGCCACACTCAGCGTGTTGGTCAGCGCAATGGGCGTTTCCAGGTTTCCCAGTTCCTGCAGTTGCGTAGAGCCCGCCAGTTTGCCAAATGCGTTGCCCAGGTGGATCGCCGCCGGAACTTTCTGTTGGTAGACGTTGCCTGCGTGCGGTTTGATGACCGTGACGCCCGTCCGGACGGAATCGCCTCGCCAGACAGTCTGGTGCCCTACGAGCACGCCCCGCACGTCGGTAATGGCGTTGAGCGGACCGGGCGGCAGAATGCCAACGTCGACGCCGGCTTCCCGGGCGCGGGGAGAAGAAGTAGGTTGAGCCATCAGCGGTAGAAACGTGACAAGCGAGAGGAAAAAGAAGAGGTAGCGCATCGTGTGGCTAAGTTAATCGCCAGCGTTGATGAAATGGCAGTCGACCAGGATGTAAGTTCAGGTTCGTTCAAAAACATTTTTTTAAGAAATTTTCGATACTTCTGATGGAGAATTAGTGCTTTAAAATGCTACCTAAAGGCTTCAGGAACGCATAACGTACGTATCCCCAGGATAATTACAGCGCGCGAAGTACAAAAAATCATTTCTCCGAATTTTGGTTTTACGTAACTTTTTGTCTAAATATTGCTCCGATTGGAACCATATTGTGATGTGTTCGTAAGAAAATACTACCTCTAGTTCGATAGTCCTTTGCCAGGATCGGAGCTGAGCCACAGGCTCAGGCGTGTGCCTCCGAATCCCGCCCGCTGTGGGGAGAAACAGTTGCGGCGTTGCAGAGGAGTACCGCGCAAGAAACGGGACATCTGGTCGAATCCTAACACCTCTTTATACCTAAACTCTTTACGCGTATGACGACAGAAGAAGCGCTGCTCATTAGTGGACAACCACACGTCCGTGATGAACAAAAACGTCTGGTTTTTGAATCAGTAGTCAACGCGGACGTGGTGTTCGACACCACATTCGTCGGATTCTGGGATTGGGAAATTGCGCACCGGTGGCGCTGCGACGATCACCGTTTCCGGGCGCTTCTGGGTTATCAACTACACGAATTGGGTACGGAGCCCGCCAAGTGGGAACACCTGATTCATCCCGACGACCGGACGCGTGCAAAGGCCGTGTACCGTCAGCACATTACCACCCGCGGCATGATGCCCTACAGCCATACGTGTCGTTACCTGCACAAAGACGGCACAGTTTTTCACCTGTTTTGCCACGGCGCCGTGGTCGCCTGGAGCGAGGATGGCCAGCCATTGCGGATGCGTGGCTACTACATCAACGTGACCCCCACCGCGGCGAGCACCCGGTAGCGTCGCCCCACTTTTTACAATTCTATGATCAGGCCGATGGTCGGCAGACGCGCCCCACTGGAGTTGGGCAACAGGACCGGAATGGCATCGAGCTCACCACCCGGTGCGTCGGAAGCCTGCTGGTTCGGTTGGTAGGGCTGGCCGGAGCGGGTACGGACCGACCCGTCAGGATTGCGTTCCAGCGTAAAGGTCGGGGCCGTCGGGTTTTCGGCATCCAGTGCATTCTGAATATCGAGGTACAGGTCGAGCGACCAGCGATCAAAATTCCATTTTTTATCGACCCGGAGGTCCAGCGCGCTGAAGCCGCTCAGGCGCAACGTGTTGATTTGGGTGTAGTCGGGGAGGCCCTGCCCGCGCACCGGATAGGCCAGGAGCGACGCGACGGTGTTATACGGCGTATAAGGCGCGCCGCGTTGCGCCCGGAAGCGCGCGCCGACTTCCCAGTTGCGTGGAAATTTGTACCCCCCTGTGAACGAAAGGAGATGCCGCTGGTCCCATGCCGACGGAATGTAGCGGTCGCGGTCGAAGCCGGTAAATTCCGAGTGGTAGTACGTATAAGCCAGAATCCCGTAAAAGTTGCGGATCAGCTTCTGTTGGTAGAGAAACTCTACGCCATAGGCCCGGCCGCGCCCCACATCCCGTACGTCTTCGTTGCCCAGCACGCCAAAATCGCCGCCCAGGTTCGCCAGCGAAATGGAATCAAGGACCGAGACGGGGTACTGGTCGTAGCGTTTCCAGAAGCCTTCCAGCGTGAACCGCCCCGATTTCCAGGGGAGCCATTCCAGCCCGGCCACGAGGTGATCGGAGCGGATGTAGCGCACGTCCTGGTTGACTAACTGGTTGGCGTTGTTCCGAAAGCCCAGCACGGTGTAAGGCGGCAGTTTGTAGTAACGCCCGACGGAACCGTTGATGCGCCACTGGTCGCTGAGGGCAAACGAGGCCGACAAACGGGGCGATAGGGTGGAAAGGGGATTCAACCCGCTCGCCGTGAAGGTGTTGGCGTCAGAGCGTAACCCGAGCGAGACGTCAAGCCGTTGCTCGAAAAACGTGCGGCTCACCTGTCCGTACGCCCCTGCCTTCCAGAAACGGATCTCCGAATCGAATCGGGCTTCGGTCAGGGGCTCCCGGCTAAAGACCTGGTAGAACTGGTTGGTGTACCGTGCGTGTTGCACCGATGCACCCCACGCCCACGACCAGGGACCGGAAAACTTGTTCCAGTTGAAACGCAGTTTGTTTTCGTCTTCGACCGATTCCAGTTTCAACAGGCGCCGTGCTTCGTTGCCTTCGTCGTTGTCCTCGAACTTATCGGCCCCGTTGTTCAGGATATTGCCGCTGAGCGTCAGGTCGAAATACCCGTCCTCGAAGCGGTGCTTCCAGGTCGCGCCTACGGTGCTGGTCCATTGCCGGTAGACCGGAATCTGGTCCAGGATGGCCTGTTGCTCCAGCGACGCATCCTCCGGAATGTTGAGTGTAAACCGGTCGATTGATCCCAGGCCAATCAGGCTGATTTCGTCTTTGTTGTTCTCAAACTTGTGCGTCATCTTGTACTGGTAGTCCCAGTAGCCGGGCAGAAACGGCAGGTCGATCAACTTGAAGAGAAGTTGCAGGTACGAGCGCCGCACCGACACGATAAACGTCGTGTTTTCTTTTCCCCGAATCAGCGGTCCTTCCAGCGTACCGGCAAACTCGCTGGCCCCGAGGCGGAGGCTGCCCTGTCGCTTTTCGCGGTTGCCCGTCCGTTGCCGAAACTGCAACACGCCCGAGAGGGGATTGTCGTAGCGCGCCGGAAAGGCTGATGTACTGAGGGTTACGTCGTCGATGAACGAGACGTTGAGCATGCCCACCGGTCCGCCCGCGCTGCCCTGCGTGGCAAAGTGGTTGATGTTGGGCACCTCCACGCCGTCGAGGTAGTACACGTTTTCGTTCGGCGCTCCTCCCCGGATGATGATGTCGTTCCGAAAGCCAACCGAACCCGAGACGCCCGGCAGCGACTGCACCACCTTGGCAATGTCGTTATTCCCGCCGGGGTAGGCCTTGATTTCCTGCGTCGACAAGCTCTGGATGGAGTTCGGCGTTTCGGTGCGGCGCTGAAACGGGCTGGCTTCCACCACCACTTCGCCGAGTTCGCTGGCGGCTTCTTCCAGATCGAAATTGAGCGTCAGCGTGTTGCCCGTCGTCACCACCACGTCGTACTTGGTCAGCGTCCGGTAGCCAACGTATTGTGCCGTGACGTTGTAGGTTTTCGGGGTGAGGTTGTCGAGGGTATAATAGCCCTCTACGTCGGTGACACCGCCCTGGTCCGTCCCGTTCACCACCACGGCCACGCCGATGAGCGGCTCTTGTGTCCGCGCGTCGCGCACCATGCCGGTGATTTTGCCGGTCTGGGCGAAGGAACAGGGGGCCAATACAACAAGAAACAGCAGGGAAATGAGGGGGTAATGTGGGCGCATACAGAGGTACTACGGCATTTTCCCCTTTAACTCGTGTGTTGCGCAAAAGGTTTTGCCCGTGTTGGGAACGCAGCAATCGTGCGTCCTTTTGCGTCGTAATTCTATCCTTTTTCAACCCTTCCGGACTCCTGTGCAACGCCGTACGGGCTTGGCGTCGCTAATTTGCCTTTTGTCGGGGATAGCCGTAGATTACCCCCTTTGCATCACCTCTTATTTTTTACACCTACATTCACCATGAACCGTCGTACTGCTTTACAAGCGCTGCTGCTGGCCTCCGGTGGGCTGGCAACCTTGCCCTCCTGGGCGATGCGCTGGCGACCGACCGACCTCGCCGGCACCGCTTCTGTTTTTTCGTCGACCGAACACCAACTTCTGGCCGCGGTGGCCGATACCATCCTGCCCGCCGGTGACGAGATCGGCGCGCTGTCGGTGGGGGTAGATCAATTTCTGCCGAAACTCTTTTCCCAATGCTACGATGCCGACGTGCAGGCAAGCCTCAAAACGCAACTGCGCGCCCTCGATACCGCCGCACGCCAGGCGCACGGAGTGGCTTTTCCGGCGTGCTCGCAGACGCAGCGGGAGACGTTGCTGAACCGTCTGGCCGCTTCTGCGGACGAAGAAGAAAAAGCCTTTTTTGACCTGATGAAGTCGGAGACGATGCGCGGTTTCACTACGTCGGAAGAGGTGATGGTAAAGTACCTGGGCTACCGGGTGATCCCGACGTATTACCACGGCTGTGTTGACGTCAACTCCTGAACGAACATGACTTACCTGAATACCACATCTGTCAAGGCGCGTACCTACGACGCCATCGTGATCGGCTCGGGCGCGAGTGGCGGCTGGGCCGCGAAAGAACTCTGCGAGCGAGGGCTCCACACCCTGGTGCTGGAACGGGGGCGCGACGTGCAACACATCAAAGATTATCCTACCGCCTCGAAAGGGCCGTGGCAGTTCGAGTTCCGCGGCACGGTGCCGCTCGACAAACGGGTCGGTTATCAGAACCAGCGCTACCTGCGGGAAGAGACGCTGCACTGGGCGCTGAAAGACGACGAGCAACCCTTCGTGGCCGAGAAGCCCTTCCGCTGGTTCCGGGGCTACCACGTCGGCGGCAAGTCGCTGCTGTGGGCGCGGCAAACGCAGCGGTGGAGCGACCTCGATTTTGAAGGACCGGCGCGCGACGGCTTTGCGGTCGACTGGCCCATCCGCTACAAGGACCTGGAGCCGTGGTACGCGCACGTGGAAAAATTCGCGGGCATCGCGGGCGACCGCGACGGGCTCGACGTGCTGCCTGACAGCGAAACCCAACCGGCGTTCGAGGTGAGTTGCATCGAACAGTATTTCCGCGAGAGCATCGCGAAGCACTATCAAGACCGTCACCTCATCAAGGCGCGCTGTGCGCACCTGACCGCTCCGCAGGCGATTCACCTCGAACAGGGGCGGGGCAAGTGCCAGCACCAGACCATGTGCAACCGGGGCTGCAACTTCGGCGCGTATTTCAGCAGCAACGCCTCGACGCTGCCTTGGGCGATGAAAACGGGTCGCCTGACCATCCGGCCCCACGCGGTGGTTCATTCGGTGCTCTACGACGAGCAGAAAAAGCGCGCGTCGGGCGTGCGGATCATCGACGCGACGAGCGGTGAAGCGATGAATTTCTACGCCAAACTTGTCTTCGTCAACGCCTCGGCGCTGAACAGCAACGCCATCCTGCTGAATTCGACTTCCAATCGCTTTCCGAACGGGCTGGGCAACGACAGCGGCCTGTTGGGCAAATACATCGCCTGGCACAATTACCGGGGCCACGCCCACGCGCAGCACGAGGGCTTTCTGGACAAAAAGACGGAAGGCCGCAGTCCGACGCACAGTTACATCCCCCGTTTCCGGAACGTTCACAAACAGGAGACCGACTTTCTGCGCGGTTACGCCATCGGCATCGGGGGCGGGCGGGGCACCTGGTCGGACACCGACATGATTGGCGACCAGCTGCGGACCAACCTGCTCCATCCGGAGTGGAACCTCTGGGGCGTCAGTAGCTGGATGATGGGCGAAACCGTGCCGCTGGAAAAGAACCACGTGCGGCTCCATCCCGACCTAACCGACAAGTATGGCATTCCGCAACTGGTGATCTCCTGCGAGTGGAGCGACAACGACGACAAGATGGTGGCCGACTACATGGAGCAATCGAAGGAAATGTTCGAAAAAGCAGGCTTCATCAACATTTCGGCCGATGATTCGCACTCGCCGCCCGGCTCCGACATCCACGAAATGGGCGGGGTGCGGATGGGCCACGATCCCAAAACCTCACTATTGAACCAACACAACCAACTGCACCAGTGCAAGAACGTGTTTGTGACCGACGGGGCCTGCATGACCTCGACCGGGACCCAAAACCCGACGCTGACTTTTATGGCCCTGACCGCCCGCGCGGCGAATTATGCGGCCGATCAGTTGAAAAAAGGAAATTTGTAAGCAATTTGTCCACGAAAATCAACTAGTACCTTCCCTTATGAAAAAAGTACTCGGACTGATGTCCCTTTGCATTCTCTTCTCCTGCGGCAGTGAAACCACGACGACCGGCGATACGCAGGATTCGACTACGGTCGCTATGGAAGAAACGTCCGATCCGCTTTACACCTTTCCGTTCGGGGTGCAGGCGTACACGTTTCGCAACAGTTTCCCGAACGGCATCGAACAAACCCTCGATACCATCCAGAGCATGGGCTTTACCGAACTGGAAGGCGGACCGGTCGGCGACCTGTCGCCCGAAGCGTTTCGGCAGCTTTGCGAGGCGCGGGGCATTACAATTCCGTCGACCGGCGCGGGCTACGACGAACTGGTGAAAGACCCGCAGGCCGTGGCTGACAAAGCCAAAGCCCTAGGAGCCAAGTACGTGATGTGCGCCTGGATTCCGCATAACGGCACTACGTTTACGCTGGAAAATGCCCAAAAGGCGGTCGCGGATTTCAACAAGGCTGGAAAAGTTCTGAAAGACAACGGCGTTACGTTCGCTTACCACGTGCACGGCTACGAGTTTCAGTCGCACGAAGACGGCACGCTGATGGACTACCTGATTGAAAACACCAATCCGGAAGATGTATCGTTTGAGATGGACATTTTGTGGACGCACTTTGGCGGTGGCGATCCGGTGGCGTTGCTGAAAAAATACGGTGACCGCTGGAAGCTGATGCACGTGAAAGATCTGAAGAAAGGCACGCCGAAAGACCTCTCGGGCGGCACGGACCAAAACAACGACGTGGCCCTAGGGACAGGCGAAATCGACCTGAAACCCATTCTGGAAGAGGCGAAAAAGCTGGGCATTCAGCACTACTTCATCGAAGACGAAAGCGACCGCATTTACACGCAGGTGCCGCAAAGCATTGAGTACCTGAAAAGCCTGCAAGAGTCGTAAGTCTGACCATATCGACATTATTCTGCGCCATCCCGGCAGGGATCTTTCTCCGCGACAAGACAGGTCGTAGGAAAGGTGTCTGCTGGGATGGTTTTTAGTATGCGCCGTTCAACCGCTGATCGGTTTCCGTCAGGCCATAATCCGTGTCGGCCATCTCGGAGAGAGGCACGTACAGCTGGTTTTTGTCCAGCAGATCGAGCAGCAATTGCCGGGCCTCGGGTAGGGGGAAGGTGGTGAGTTGGGCAGCTACCGTTTCCAAAGCTTCGGCATTCAGTCGCCAGTCGAGGCGGGCCTTGCCGCGCATCGTTTCCCAAGTGGTTTGCAGTGCTGCATGATCCCCCGCCGCCTGGATCTGTTCCACAAACGGTTGGTTCAGTCCCGCCAGCTCGGCGTAGACGAGCGTATCTTCCCCCAGCGCTTTTTGGATGCGCGGCAACGTGAGGGTTTCGATGTAGTCGAGCTGTTCGCAGAGAATGAACCGCCGCCTTGCGCCTTCTGCCCGGTTCACCTCCAGCACGGCCTGCGCCGTGGAGCCACTGCCCGCAAAAAAGTCGAGCACCAGGTCGCCGGCCCCAGTCGTAAAACGGATAAGTTTCTTCAGCAGGTTGATCGACTTGGGATTCGCGAACGCCTTCCGACCCATCAGTTGCGTCAGTGCTTGCGTCGAGCGTCGGTTGTCTTCGTAGAAATAGCCCTTCAGCAGTTCCGTTGCGGTGTCGAGCCGCTTTTTGATCTTGGGAATCGTGGTTTCGTCGGCTCCCCAGAGCACGTCGCCCCGCCCATCAGCTTTCCGAAATGTCGCTTCCGGCCAGCGGTAGCCATTCGTGGGCCGTTTGCAGACCTTGCCCGTCGTGGGGTGCAGCAGATCGTAGTGATAGCCTCCCGGTCGCGTGTTGGCCGAATTGCCGGGATAAAAGACGCCCTTCTCGTCTACGTACGCGTAGTGCGCCACGCCCGACAAGTCGACGGCCTTGGACTTGCGCATCTGCGTAAGCCAGCGCCGGAGTCCCCGCTCCACCGCCGCTAAATCGCCGGGGTGTTGTTGCTTCAAGGTTTCGTATTCCTGCTGAATGCGTTGCGCCTTTTCTGACTGAATTTTCCATGGACCCTGCCGCCGTTTGTCTTTCGCGTAGCACAAGACGTACTCGTGCTCGACCGAAATCTGCGTCGCGTTGTTGTCGGTGGCCGTTTCCCAGACAATCTCACCCACGAAATGTTCCCGCCCGAAAAGCTCGTCGCAGAGCACCTTCAGGTACGCTTGTTCGTGGCTGTCGATGGAGATGAACATCACGCCGTCGGGGCGGAGGAGCGTGCGGGCCACCTCCAGCCGGTTTTTCATGAACGTGAGCCAGGTCGCGTGGCTGAAGCGGTCGTTGTAACCGAAGGTATCCTTGCCGGTATTGTAGGGCGGATCGATGTAGATCAGCTTGACTTTTTCTGCGTAGCGTGCCCGCAGCGTACAGAGCGTCAGGAGGTTGTTGCCTTTGATGAGCAGATGTTCGTCGGCGGTAAGCCGTTCGGCGGGGGCTTGTTTGTGTGCCGTGATGCGTCGGAACCGATGCAGCGCTTTGGGGGCCAGCAGCCAGTCGATTTCTTCGGCAGCCAGGGTTTCGTGCCAGAATCGCTCCTCCGTTTTATCGGCGGCTTGGGTTTGGCCGCCTTCCAGCACGCCATCTTTGTAGGGCCAGGCCAACACAACGTCCTTGCTCGCCGACAGAAACCGTTGCTCCGACGTGAGGCCCAGCTGGTTCTTGTAGGCGGTATAGCTGTCGGGCAGAAAATCCTTCCCGGTCACGATCTGCTGAAAGCCCGCCTGATCGAATACACATACGCCGTCGACTTCCCGGAAAAATCGTGCGCGAATGCGCGGATGGCTCCGCAGTAGCCGCAGCAGCTCGGCATCGAGTTGCCAGATCAAATCCTGCAGCTTGTTTTTGCGCCAGGTCCCCTCGCTGACCAGGCGGGCGTCGTGCCGAAGAAGCTGGTGCAGTTCTTCCAAGAGGGAGGGCATGGCGGCAGGGGGCATACATCAAAGCTACGGTTTGCCGTGGAAACGGAACAGGGCCCCGCCGGGTGACGCCTGCAAAACACCAACTTACTCGGCGTGTTTACTTGCACCGCACGTGCATCGTGCGTTAGCTTTACCGTATTAACCTCCCGCTCTATGAAACACTTTTTCCTCCTGTTATTCCTGATTCCATTCCATGTCGTACACGCCCAACGCCCTGACCCGGCTCCGCCTCAGGAACGTCCCATCTTGCTAAGTGGCGCCACGTTGCACACGGGCACGGGCGAGGTGATCGAAAATGCGGTGGTGGGCTTTGCCGAGGGAAAAATCACGTTGGTCGGGGCTGCCGCTGCGACGACGTTCAACCCCGCCGATTTTCGGGTGATTGATGTCTCAGGACAGCATTTGTACCCCGGCCTGATTCTGCCCAATGCCGAGGTGGGGCTGGTCGAAATTTCGGCGGTACGTGCCACCAACGACGAAGAAGAGGTCGGCGAACTGAACCCGAACGTCCGGGCGCTGATTGCCTACAATACTGATTCTGACATCATTCCGACCATTCGGTCCAACGGCATTCTGACCGTGCAGACTACACCTCGGGGGAGCTTGCTGAGTGGCGCTTCATCGCTCATGCAACTGGACGGCTGGAACTGGGAAGATGCGGCGGTCAAAGCCGACGACGGCCTGCACATCTACTGGCCCAACCTGTTTACCCGAAGCGGCTGGTGGGCCGAGCCCGGAGGTGTAAAAAAGAACGAAAATCGTGATAAGGAAATCCAGGAACTGGAAAGCCTGTTCAGCGAAGCGGCCGCTTACAATCCCGCCAACGAAGCCGTTAAAAATCTAAAACTCACCGCCTTGAAAGGACTTTTCGATGGGTCGCAGCGTCTTTACCTGCACGCCAGTTACGGAAAAGAAATTGTGGAGGCGGTCCAGTTTGCCTTGCGGCATGGGGTGCAGCATCCGGTGGTGATCGGCGGACAAGACGCCTGGATGGTGACCGACTTTCTGAAAGAACACAACATACCGGTGGTGTTGTCGACCATTCATGCCCTGCCGCCGCGCCCGGAAAGCAACGTCGACCATGCATATGAACTGCCACACCGCCTGCAGGAAGCCGGCATTACCGTAGCGCTCGATTACGACGACGAAAGCTACTTCCGGAGCCGGAGCTTACCGTTTCTGGCAGGCACGGCGGCCGCGTACGGCGTCGACCGGGAAGAGGCGCTGAAAATGGTGACCTCCAACCCGGCGAAGATCATGGGCATCGACGACCGGTTAGGAACCGTAGAAGTCGGGAAAGATGCCACGTTGGTGGTGTCGCAGGGCGATCTGCTCGACATGCGGACCAGCCACGTAACCCAGGCCTTCATCAACGGGCGGGAAATTTCGCTGGACAACAAGCACAAGCGTCTGTACGAAACCTACCGCAAAAAGTATCAGTTGGGCGAATAGCGCATTCATGGAGATCCTAATTTTTGGCGCAACGGGGGGAACGGGGCTGGAATTGGTCCGGCAGGCCATTCCGGCAGGGCATCGTCTCACGGCGTTTGTCCGGAATCCGCAGAAAATCCAGGCAGGCAAAGGCTTGCGGGTCGTGGTAGGAGATGCGACCAAGTCGGACGATGTGGCGAAAGCCTTCGATCGGGAATACGATGCCGTGGTGTCGGCACTCGGGGGCGGGGCAAAAGCCGCGCAGCAGGTCTGTTCAACGGCCATCGAACACATTTTGCGGTACATGCAGGAGGTGGGCATTGCCCGACTGATTGCCGTTTCTTCCTTGGGCGTGGAGCCCGAGTACATGCCGCCGCTGTTTCGCTACGTGGTGTTGCCCTACTTTCTGCAAAAGGCGCACGACGACCTGACCCTGATGGAAACCTACATCCGGCGTAGCCTTCGCGACTGGACCTTGGTGCGTCCGCCCCGGCTGACCGACAAGAGCCTGACGGGGCAGTATCGCGTAACCACTGACTATGCGCACGACCTGCCCCGACGCGTTTCCCGCGCCGATCTGGCTCACTTTATCCTGAAATGCTTGACTGAGCGTAGCTACGTTCACGAGCTGCCCACCCTCGGCTATTAAACCACATTGGGAGCGGCCTGTGCCGGTCTTACCTAGCGATCGTACCAGCTCCGGCGGCGGCTCAACTTCAGGTCTTGCAACAGGGAAGCCTGTGCGCGCAGGTCGAACGTGTACGACTGGCGTTGCCCGAACGGAATCCAGTTGAAGGCCATAGTCCAGCAATGGAGGTCGCGGTTGATGCTGATCGTAGTAAAGCCAAAGTCTTTCGCCTCAAAATCGTAGGCCGACGTAAACGAAAGCTTCCACTTTTCGGTGATCGACAAGTCGCCGCTGAATGAAAGGGACTGCCGCACGGACGAATCGAAATACCCCACGCGTGAGTAACTCAGGTTGTAGCTGACTCGGAAACTCCACGGAATGTTGAAGTCGACGTATTGGTCTGGGTTCTGTTGAATCCGGTTGATTTCTTCGTTGTTTTCTGGCGTACGGGCTTCGTCCAGCGCCTCCCGGGTTTGCTGTTCCCGCTTTAAGGCTTGCGGGTTCAGGTTGGTACTCAGCGAGACCGTGGTGCGTGAAAGCTGCCCGAACTTTCGGCTTTTCCAGTCGAACGCATAGGCATTGACGCGCCGCTGACGTGTCACTACGCCGTCTCTCTGGTCGAGAATCGCGTACTGATACGGATCGATCGTCCCTGAAATGTTGATGTCGATCTGCCCCAGAATGCGCGTACGGGCATTCCAGTTGATGGGCGACAGCGCAAACGAATCGGCGGCCAGGTTGTAGCTGGTGCTAATGCCGAAGTTGTCCAGCAGGCTCACCTTCTTGAACGTTTGCGCCGTGTCGTTTTCTTCCCGGACCTTCATTTCCAGGTTGTTGTTCAGACTGAAGCTTACGCTTCCGGATTTTCCGGCTGCCGGCGCGCTGTACACCGATCCTAAGAAGGGGTTGACCCGTTGTAGGGTACCCGCGCGGTCAATTTGTACATCTTGTTGGTAGATGCCGAAGACAGGGTCGGAAAAGTCAGGACGGTAGCCCAACGACAGCGACGGGTTGATGACGTGGCGAATGGCCTGCACCTTACCGTTTCCGCTTCCGAACCGGTACATTCCGTACAGACGCGTGCTGAACCCCAAGCTGGCACTGCCTGAGTAAGCCCGGTAAAAGCCTTGTTCCGTGCGCGCGTTTAGCGTATCGTCGACGGCGTTCCACGTATACACCTGTCTCTTCAGAAACCAGACCTCTTCGTAGTTCAGGCTCGGCGACACGTTGATGTAATTGAAAAGCGAAAACGAAGTAGAGACCGGAATGGTGTGCCGTGCACCCGCCTGCGCGTTGGACAGAATGGTGGGCAGGTTTTGGAAGTTGAAAGGAATGTTGGGTTGTCGTACCTCATCGACACTAACTTCGTCCGGCGTAATGATGTTGTCGAAGGCGTAAATGTCCTTCGGAATTTCGTTGCTGATGCGGTTGGTGGCCGTAAAGTTGTAGCTCAGGCCGATCTTCTGTAGCCAGTTTTTCGGCGCGCTTCCGGCCGGCGCAAAGGGATAGATGCGGTTCATCCCGAGGTTGATGTCAGGCAACGTAAAGTTGACCGTCCCGGTACTGGTGTTCTGGCTTTGCCGCAGGTTCACCCCGTAGTTGAATTGCGCCTGCCCGATGCTGAACCGGTTCGAATACGAGATGCTGGAGTTAAACGCGTTGGACAGGTACGCGTCGGTACTAAACGAGTTCAGCGTGTTAAAGCTGCTGGAGCCCGCGTTGATCGACACCGCAAAGCGCCCGTTCTTCCGGGTTTGCGGGCTATGGCTCCAGTTGACCCAGAACTCTTTTCGGGTATCTTCCAGGCCTTCGGTACCCGATTTGGTGTTGTTGAAACGAAGGTTAAACGAGCCGCTGTAGGCGTATCGCTTGCGATACGTGCCCTGGGTGCTCAGTCCCCAGCTGCCTTTGGTGTAGATGTTACCCAGGAACTGTAACCCCAGGTAATCGCTTACGGCCCAGTAATAGCCGCCGTCGCGCAGAAAGAAACCGCGCGTGTCGGCTTCGCCGTACACCGGCATCACAATGCCTGACGATCTGGTCCGAGGCGTGGGGAACATCCCGAACGCAAAGCCCAGGGGGGTTGGAATATCGGCGATAACGAGGTTGAACGGACCGCTGATCAGCTTATCACCGGGAATAACCTTGATTTTAGGCGCTGAAATTTCGAAGTGAGGATCGGGCAGGTTACAGGTCGTGTACTTGGCCCGGCGGATGAACAGTTCGTCCAGTTCGTTTTTCTTGACCCGTTCGCCGTGGATATAACCTTCGCCTTGTTGGGTGACAATGCCGGAGATGATGCCTTTGCGCGAAACGAAATTGTACCGAATGTTTTCGGCCACATAATTATCCGCTCCCTCGGTAAACTCAGGGGTACCGATCGTCCTGCCGGTCGAATCCACGCCTCCCCGGGCTGTAAGGGTATTGTTCGCCCAGTTGATCTCAATGGTATCGGCTTTGAGGGTAATATCCCCGTATTCGATTTTGGCGTCCCCGTACAAGTAAATCTCCTGCGTCCGCACGTTGAAGCGGATCGAGTCGCGCGCCGAGTAGTTGATGGTGGTTTTGATGTCGCCCGTCGGTTGCAACGTATCAGCCGCTACGGTCGAGTCGGCCGCGATGCCGGACGTATCGCTGGGCAGGGGAGTAACGGTAGAGTCGGCAGGCGAACTCACCTGGGCGGAAGCTACCTGAATAGCAAAAAAACAGAAAATCAGCAGGCAGAAGTGCCGGAGAGCAGTCAATCCGAAAGTTCTTTTTTGATTCGCAAAAGTACCCAAACCGTCGATTTGTTTCATGCGCCCGAGCCGGAAGAAAAGGAAGAGTCGCCGGGTAGGAAACGCTCCCGGGTGAAAAGAAATTGCTCTGCAAAAAATGGGCCTGAACTGCCTGATCGTCACCATTCTTTGAACTTTTTCTGACGGCATAAAAAAAGCCCCCGGTGCACCGGGGGCTTTTCTATCAAAACGGGTTTGTTTTATTCTGAGTCGGAGTCGTTTTGCTCCATTTGCTCGCGCAGTTGCGACAGTGCAGCCAGGTCGCCCAGCGTAGAAGTGGCCGACTCGTTCGAAGCTTTCTCCGTTTTAGCGGACGAAGGCTTCGACGGCTTGTCTTTCTTCTTCTCGGAACGCTTCGCAGCTTCGCCGTACGTGTTGGTGTGCGAGAGAAGAATACGCTTATCGTCTTTCGAGAACTCCAGTACGCGGAAGTCGAGCGCTTCACCTACTTCGGCTTGCGAGCCCTCTTCTTTCTGAAGGTGCTTGCTCGGCGCAAAGCCCTCGATGCCATACGGCAACTCGATGGTCGCTCCTTTGTCGTTGCGCGTCAGGATTGTGCCCCGGTGTACGCTGCCCACTTCGAAAATGGTCTCGAACGTATCCCATGGGTTTTCTTCCAACTGCTTGTGACCCAGCGCCAGACGACGATTTTCCACGTCCAGTTCCAGTACCACTACGTCCAGGTTGTCACCCACTTTCGTGAATTCTGACGGGTGTTTCACCTTCTTCGTCCACGACAGATCCGATACGTGTACCAGACCATCGATACCTTCTTCCAGTTCGAGGAACAGGCCGAAGTTAGTCAGGTTGCGCACCACACCAGTGTGACGTGTGCCTACTGCGTATTTGGTCAGGATGTCTGACTTCGTCCACGGATCTTCGGTCAGTTGCTTGATGCCGAGCGACATTTTGCGCTCTTCACGATCCAGCGTCAGAATGACCGCTTCCAGTTCGTCGCCAACGTTGATAAAATCCTGAGGATTGCGCAGGTGCTGCGACCACGACATTTCAGAAACGTGGATGAGCCCTTCGACACCCGGTACAATTTCGAGGAACGCGCCGTAGTCGGCTACGTTTACGATGCGACCTTTTACTTTAGAACCTACCTGGATTTCTTCAGGCAGCGAATCCCACGGATGAGGCGTCAGTTGCTTCATGCCCAGCGAGATACGGCGCTTGTCGTCGTCGAAGTCGAGTACCACGACGTTGACTTTCTGGTCGAGTTGCAGCACCTCTTCCGGATGGCTGATGCGGCCCCAGGAGATATCGGTGATGTGCAACAGGCCGTCGACGCCACCCAGGTCGATGAACACACCGAAGTTGGTCATGTTCTTGATCGTACCTTCCAGCACCTGACCTTTTTCCAGGTTGTTGAGGATTTCGGCTTTTTGCTTTTCGAGGTCTTTCTCGATCAGCACTTTGTGTGAAACGACGACGTTGTCGTTGGCGTAATTGATCTTGATCACTTTGATCTCCATCTTCTTGCCGACGTACACATCGAAGTCTCGGATGGGCTTCACGTCGATCTGTGAACCTGGCAGGAAGGCCTCCACGCCATAGATGTCCACGATCAGACCGCCCTTGGTGCGACGCTTCACTACGCCCTCGATCACCAGATCTTCTTCGTAGCCGCGCTGAATATTTTCCCAGGCTTTTACGATACGGGCCTTGCGGCGCGACAGGATCAGCTGACCCTGCGCATCTTCCTGGTCTTCAATGTAAACTTCTACTTCGTCACCGACTTTCAAATCCAGGTCGCGAAATTCGGAGACCGGCACCAGCCCATCAGATTTGAATCCGATGTTCAGGATGACGTCTTTGTTGTTCATCCCCACCACACGTCCGGTCACAACTTCTTTCTCGTTGATCTCGTTCAGTGTGTTTTCATACATCTCGGCCATGCGGTCGCGGTCTTCTTTCGAATACTGCTTTCCGAAGCCCTTCTCCTCAACGGCGTCCCAGTTAAATTCTTCCGGTTGATTGCTCATATAAATTTTCGTAAGGCTCTGAGTACCACCACATCCCGAGAGCCAGATGGGGGTGGGGTTTAGTTAAGATAACTCCTGGCGGAGCCTATTCTTTTGAACAGGACTGCAAAGGTACAAAATTCCAAATACAACGCCATAAGCGCATAAAAATATTGCTCCCTTCGGTCAGGGCGGCACGACGAGGGAGAATGCCTTCGAAAAAAGGGAGGAAAAGGGCGTTTAGCGCTTGAGGGCCTGCATCATTTTACTGGCGAAGATGAACTCCTTGAGTTGCGCATTGTCGGAGTCGAGAATTTCGTTGTTGCTGCCTTCCCAGACTTTCAATCCTTTCACCAAAAAGAGGATGTGGTCGCCGATGCCCATCACGGAGTTCATGTCGTGGGTCACCACGACGGCCGTCATGTTGTTCTCGTAGGTGATTTCCTGAATCAACTCGTCGATCGTAATGGACGTTTGCGGGTCGAGGCCCGAATTAGGCTCGTCGCAAAACAGGTAATCGGGATTCATCACAATGGCGCGGGCAATGCCGACCCTCTTTTTCATGCCACCGCTGATCTCAGATGGCATTTTCTGGTTCACGCCCGTCAGCCCTACGCGTTCCAGGCAGAAATCGACCCGGTCGCGCTTCTCGGCGGTCGACATTTTGGTCATCATGTCCAACGGGAAACGGACGTTTTCTCCCACTGTTTTGGAATCGAACAACGCACTGCCCTGAAACAACATGCCGATCTCGCGGCGGATGTCGATCTTCGTATCCAGATCTGAGTGGTAGAAATTGCGGTTGTCGAACAGCACTTCGCCTTCGTCTGGCTGCACCAGTCCGACGATACACTTCAACAAGACACTTTTGCCGGTGCCGCTCGAGCCGATGATCAGGTTCGTCTTTCCTTTATAAAAAGTACCGCTGATGCCTTTCAGTACTTCTTTGTCTTCGAACGATTTCTTAATGTTCTGTATCTCGATCATACGCGGGTCAGAGGAGAAGTTGTGCCAGAAGGTAATCGGCCAGCAGCACGGCGATGCAACTGTTGGTGACGGCATTGGTACTGGCCTGGCCTACTTCTAACGCACCGCCGGTGGTGAAGAAGCCTTTGAACGAAGAGATCGACGAGATCAGAAACGCGAACGCCACCGATTTGATCAGCGCAAACGTGACGTTGTAAGGCACAAAGTCGTAACGAATGCCATAAATGTAGTCTTTCTCGGTCATGGCTCCGGTCAGCGTCGCGGCCAGATAACCGCCCAGCAACGAAAGGAAACCGGACAGAATCACCAGCATGGGAAACATAATGACCGCCGCGAGGATTTTGGGAAGCACCAGGTACGAACTGGAGTTGATGCCCATCACCTCGAGGGCGTCGATCTGTTCGGTAATGCGCATCGTACCCAACTCACCCGCGATGTTGGACCCTACTTTGCCGGCCAGCACAATGCAGGTGATGGTGGGCGCCAGTTCCAGCACGGTCATGTCGCGCACCACGGTACCTATTATATAAAGGGGCACCAGCGGGCTCACCAGGTTGTAAGCGGTTTGCACCGCTGTTACGGCTCCGATGAAGGTAGAAACAATCGCTACAATAAAAACTGAGTTGATGCCGATCAGAATCATCTCGTCCAGAATGCGGGCCGGATACACCCGAATCGACTCCATGTTCCGGAACAGGCTCCCGATAAAAATGACAAATTTGCCAACGCTTTTCATGCAGTTGAGTTGAGTAGCTAGAGGTAGAGCAACGGCTGGGGAAGGTGTGCTGCCGCAGGCTGCCCGGTAAAGTTAAGGGACCGTATGCGTTTTTGTTCCGTAACTTGGTCCGTCGTATTGCAACGCACAGAACCTGAAAGAGTTGTCCGTGTGGTTAGCGACTCAAGTTTAATTTAAATCTGATTCATGGAAAAATTGATTGTGGTGACGGGAGGTACCAAAGGCATCGGTCGTGCGGTAATTGAGCGGTTTGCGGCCGCCGGTGTCGACGCCGTCACGTGCGCGCGACACGCCGAAGATCTGGACGAACTCGCCGCCGATTTTGCACAGCGATTTCCGCAACAGCAACTCTTCACCCAACCGGCCGATCTGTCTGATCCGCAACAGGTCACCGCGTTTGCCGAGTTTGTGATGTCGCTGAACCGTCCGGTCGACGTGCTGGTCAACAACGCTGGCTTTTTTGTGCCGGGGCAGGTGCACAACGAAGAAGAGGGCGTGCTGGAAGCCACGCTGCAATTGAATCTGGTCAGCGTTTATCACCTGACGCGGCGTTTCGTGCCGGGCATGAAGGCGCGGCAATCGGGCCATATTTTCAACCTTTGTTCTACGGCCAGCATCATGGCTTACACCAACGGAGGGTCGTACTGCATCTCCAAATTTGCGCTGTATGGGTTCTCTAAGGTACTGCGCGAAGAGCTGAAGGAAGAAGGAATACGCGTGACGAGCGTGCTGCCCGGCGCAACGCTGACGGCCAGCTGGGCGGGAACTGACCTGCCTCCCGAGCGATTTATGCCCTCCGAAGATGTCGCAGAAGCTATGTTTTCGGCCTGGCAACTCTCGCCGCGCTCGGTGGTAGAAGAGGTGCTGATCCGTCCGCAGTTGGGCGACCTCTGAAAAACGCGGACGTAAGTTTTTGCAGCAAAATCATCAGGATCGTTTTCGCCTGAAAACGCGGTCAGCGAGAAGGTGCGGAAAACGCCTCTTCAATTTCACTTTTAGAATGATTCGTTGCATGCCCTGAGGGCCGGGAGAACGCAATCGATAAACCCGGTGCCAATCTGCCTGAATATTACACAGACAATGATTGCCAGGGAGTTGCCGCCCATGCGGATAGCCATCCCAGTAGCTTTGTATACCTGACGCGGATTGCCGATCGAGTATGCAAAAGCTGTTCCTTAGTTGTATTTTTTTAATAGCGGGTTGGGGCTTGCAAGCACAAGCACCTGCTGCCCAGAACTTTACGCAAGCGCCGGTGAAGGCGGCTCAACAGAAAGCGTTACGACAACTTGCCGACGTGTACGAGGCGCACTACCAGCGCCAGCAAGCCTCTGCCCAACGTTGGGCAACTTTGCACGCCCAACCGCTGCGCTTGCAGACGACGCAGGGACACGTGCGTTTGTTGAGTGGGTTTGCGCCCAACGGACAGCCGCTTTTCCAACAAACGGAGAACAACCAAGCCTCGGCCGCGACCATCGGCACGACGTACCTGTTGCCGGGGGGCGGTTTACAACTCAACCTCACCGGCCAGGGCATGCGCATCGGGCAGTGGGACGGCGGTAGCGTATTGGGGACGCATCAGGAATTGAGCGGGCGGGTGCTCCAGTACGAATCGGGCCTGGACGTCAATGCACATGCCACCCACGTCGCGGGTACGCTGGTCGCTAGCGGGGTGCAGAGCCTGGCGCGGGGCATGGCCCCCGAAGCTCAATTGCGTGCTTACGATTTCGACAACGACTTGAGTGAAATGGCGTCTGCGGCAGCCGATGGGCTGCTGATCTCCAACCATTCGTACGGAACGGCGGCGGGCTGGGACGAGGCGACCAACGCGTGGTACGGCGATCCGATCATCAGTGAGGACGAAGACTGGAAGTTTGGTTTTTATGACGAGAAAGCGCAAGCCTGGGACCAGATTGCGCACGATGCGCCCTACTACCTGATTGTGAAATCGGTAGGGAACGACCGCGGCAATGCGCAGCCGGCCAGCGGGAAGTATCAGGTATGGGACGGAAGCGGTTGGGTAGAAAGTACGCGGGCACGTCCTAAAGACGGGGGGACCGATGGCTTCGATTGCATCAGCACGTATGCCACGGCCAAAAACATCCTCACCGTAGGGGCCATCAAAGCCTTGGAAAGCGGTTACACGACGCCCAGTGCCGTCACCATGTCGGATTTCAGTAGCTGGGGACCGACGGACGACGGGCGCATCAAACCCGACGTGGTCGCCAACGGCGTAATGGTCTATTCTACGAATTCATACAGCAATTCTGCGTATTCGTACCGGTCGGGTTCGTCGATGGCGGCACCGAGTGTGGCGGGTTCGCTGCTGTTGGTGCAGGAGTATGCCCATCGTCTGACCGGAAATTACTTGCGGGCCGCCACCCTGAAAGCCCTGACCATCCATACTGCCGATGAAGCGGGGCCACAGCCCGGGCCGGACTACATGTTTGGATGGGGAGTCGCCAACCTGCGGCAGGTCGCAACGGTAGTGGGCGATACTTCGGAAGCGCACCTCTACACCGAAGCCCAACTGGCCCAAGGCAAAACCTACCTTCTTTCCATCGAGTCGGACGGCACCCAGCCGCTGGTAGCAACGCTGTGCTGGACTGACCTGCCAGGGTACCCGTCGTATCCGTCGCTGAACTCGCCCGAATTAAAGCTGATCAACGATCTGGACATGCGCATCACCGATCCGGAAGGGCAGGTGTACCAACCGTACGTGCTGAATCCGGCGCAGCCCCAGCAAGCCGCCACCACCGGCGACAACATCCGCGACAACGTCGAAAAAATTGTCATTCCCGACGCCATGCCCGGTGTCTATACGCTGAAAATTACCCACAAAGCTTTATTGACCGGCAGCGCACAGCCTTTTTCGCTGGTGGTGAGTGGGCGCAAATCACGCAATGCCCCGCCACCACCTACGCTAGCGGCGAGTGCCGTCACACAAACCACCTACTGCCTCGGAACCGAACTTGCCGTGGCTTATCAGACCACCGGTACGTTTCAGAACGGCAATAGCTTTCGGCTGGAACTTTCGGATGCTTCGGGCAGCTTCACGTCATCGACGCTGATCGGATCAGCACAAGGTACGGGAGGCTCCATTCGGGGTATTATTCCAAGCTACCTGCCGGCCGGAACCGGCTATCGCTTGCGGGTCGTGAGCACTGCACCGCGTCTTGTGGCTACTGGCAGCGAAGAAGCTTTGCAACTGGTGCCTTCGCCCGCTCGTCCGTCGGCGACCAGCAACGGACCTGTCTGTACCGGCGATGTGTTGTTTCTGCAAACCGATTTCCTCGAAAACGGGACGTACCACTGGCAAGGCCCCAACGGGTTCGAATCCGACGAACAGATGCCCGTCATCGTCAACGCCGGACTAGAACATGGCGGCACGTACCGCTTGTCAGTTATGACGAACGGGTGCGTGAGCGAAGAAGCCAGTGTGACCGTCCAAGTGACTTCGGTGCCCGTGGTAACGCTCCAGACCGACGGTTCCACCACGTTTTGTAGCGGCGAATCGGTCGAGCTGTCCGTGCCCGCCGGGATAGGGGCGGCGTACCAATGGTACTGGGACGGTACACCACTCGATGCCGCGACAACCTCCTCATTCCAGGCTACGGAAGAGGGCGCATACAGCGTACAGGTAACGACCGAAGCGGGCTGTCTGGCCTTTTCCGATACGGTGCAGGTGTACGTAAAGCCCACGCCGGTAGCCACGCTCGTCTTTCAGGAAGGCGTCTTGTATGCCTCGGGCGGGAGTATCTACCGCTGGCAGCGCGATGGCCAATGGATTGAGGACGCCGCGGACTCGACGTATGTGCCGATGGAACCGGGGCTGTATGCCGTCAGCATTGGCAACGAAACGGGGTGTAGCGCGCTGTCGACGCCGTTCGCCTTCCAACAGGATAGCACGGCCCATACGCTTCTCTACGCCGCCTCCGTCGCGGACTTTACGCCGGGCCTGAGTGTGGGCCAACGGGCGATCGACCAGTGGCACAACCGCCCCGAACGAGCGTTGCAGGCTCCGGAGGAAACGGGCGATCCGCAGAGCGCCGTCCGGCTGGGTAAAGGCGGCTGGCTGACCCTGATGCTGTCCGATTCGTTAGCCAACGGCGTCGGGACCGATCTGCAAGTCGTCCCGCTCGATACGACTCTTTGCGAAGAAAATCGGGCGCAAGCGTACGTACTGGCGTCGCAAAACGGAACTGATTTTGTGTATCTGGGGATCGCGTGCGGACGTACGGACCTCGATCTGCAAGCGCTGCCGTGGGCGCGTTACATCCGACTGATTGATACAAACGAAGGCCTGGATGCCGATGGGTTTACGCTGGATGGCCTGATCGGCACGAGCGGCGCGTACCGCCAGGGTGCGTTAACGGAATTGCAGACGTGTGGTGCCTGGGACGTTGTGAAGTACCGCTCTGGGAAAGATCTGGCCGGAAACGGACTGGACGATAGCCTGACGGTAACGGCGCATGTCCTGGACGTGCCCGATGGAAAAACGACTGCGTTGGGGTACGGTGGCGAACTGGTTGTGCAGCTAGAAACCGCGCTGTTCAATCGGTTCGGGACGCACCCCGACTTTGAAATTACGGGCCCTACGTCGACCGGGGAATTGGACGTAGCGGTGCAGGCATCGATCGACGGCAGCACGTGGCACGAAGTCGGTACCATCACCGCTCAGGAACGGTGGGTCGATCTGGCCGAATTGCCTTTTGCCATGTACGTCCGGCTACAGGACCAGAGCCAGGCCTCGTCGGCGGCACCGTATGGACTTTTGATCGATGGGCTGCGTTGCCGTCCGCACGAAGAGCGCACCGAACCCGATACGCCTCTTTATCCGCCGCACGTATACCCTAATCCGTACCGCGCGCAGTTGACGCTCGACTACACGGCGGTCGAAGACGAACAGACCCTGCGTGTACAGGTCGTAGATGTCTACGGGGCGACCGTCTGGCAAGCCGAACAGGCCCTGGAGCTGGACCAGCACTACTCCCTTTTGTTGCCGCTGGGAACGCAGGCACCCGGGGTTTACTACCTCATCACCACGACCGAGCGGTACCGGCAGACGCTGAAAATCGTCAAGCAGTAAGTGTTGGAGGGGGGCGGCGAGAAGCGCCTGAACGGTCTAGTTTTGCGGATCGGCGAACAATCCGGAGTAGCAAGCGACTAATTCTGCTAACTTTGGACTTTTGCTGCCACCGCTTACTTAGTATCAGCCTATTACCTGTGCGTATGCTTTCGAAGTACGAACCCGTCATCGGGCTTGAAGTCCACTGCCAATTGCTCACCGCCAGCAAGGCCTTTGCCGCCGACCCGAACGCCTCCGGTGGCGAACCCAATACCCACATCAGTGTGATTACGCTGGCGCATCCCGGCGCCTTGCCGCGTACCAACCGCAAAATGGTCGAGTATGCCATCCGCATGGGGCTGGCGTGTGGGTCGGAAATTACGCGCTACGGGGTGTTTGCCCGGAAAAACTACTTCTATCCCGACTTGCCCAAAGGGTATCAGATCTCACAGGAAAAAACGCCGATTTGCCAGGGCGGCCAGGTGGTCATCCGCAAGCCGTCCGGCGAAGAACTGGCGCTGCGGCTGCACCACATCCACATGGAAGAAGATGCCGGGAAGTCGATTCACCTGGAGGGCGAGCCTGAGTCGCTGTTGGACTATAACCGGGCGGGCGTACCGTTGATCGAAGTGGTATCCGACCCCGAAATGCGCAGTGCCGAAGAAGCTGTGCTCTATCTGCAAGAAGTGCGGCGGCTGGTGCGCTACCTCGACATTTGCGATGGCAACCTGGAAGAAGGCTCGTTTCGTTGCGACGCCAACGTATCGGTGCGTTTGCGCGGCGAAACCAAGCTGGGGCAGAAAGTGGAGATCAAAAACATGAACTCGTTTCGGAACGTGCAGCGCGCCATCGATTACGAGATCGAACGGCAGATTCAGTTGCTCGAAAAGGGCGAGAAAATTCTCTCGGAGACCCGCCTGTTTGATGCCAACACGGGCATTACGCTTGGCATGCGTACGAAAGAAGCCATGAACGATTACCGCTACTTTCCGGAGCCCGACCTGGCCCCGTTGCAGATCTCGGAAACCTGGCTGAACGAGATCAAAGCGAGTATGCCCGCCCTGCCTCAGGAGCTGTATCAGAAGTTTACGCAGCAGTACGGCTTGCCGGCCTACGACGCCGGAATTCTGACCGAAAGCAAAGAAATGGCATTCTTCTTTGAAGAGGCCTGCCAGCACACGGCCAACTACAAGGGCGTTTCCAACTGGCTGATGGGGCCGGTGCAGTCGTACCTGAACGCTACTGGCTCGGCCATCGACCAGTTTCCGTTGCAACCGTCCCAACTAACCGCACTGATCACGCTGGTGGACGAGAGCCACGTTAGCTACGCTGCGGCCACACAGCAGCTCCTCCCGGCCTGGATCGAGGCCCCGCAACGGGACGTTCGGACGTTGGCCGAAGAGAAAAATCTTTGGATGGAGGGCGACGACGATACGCTGCAACCGATCATCGCGACGGTGTTGGAGCGCTTTCCCGACAAGGTGAAAGCCTACCGCAAAGGCAAAAAAGGCCTGATTGGCCTGTTTATGGGCGAAGTGATGAAAGCCACCCGCGGCAAGGCCGATCCCAAGAAAGCGAACGAACTATTAACCAAAGCTTTGAGTTTAAACGAGTAACAAATACTGCGAGGAGCAGTAAAACAACGTTATCGTTTTGCGCGGGGCGCGTCCTGCAACCCGCCGCATCAACCCAACATCATCCGTAACCTCATCACTCCTACATGAACAAATCAGTTGTATTTGCGAGCCTTCTGGTATTGCATGCCGCCTGCGCCCAAAAACCGAGCACTCGCGCCAAAGACGAGGGGTATCACATCCAGGGAAAAGTAGAACACCCGCAGGCCGATGGCTGGATCAAACTGCAGGAAATTGAAAATAACCAGCTGACGACCCTCGACTCTACCCATGCCGACACCAAAGGAAACTTTGAATTTACCGGCAAGGTGGATGAGCCTTCGTTTCATGTACTGAGCTTCAACGACCAGCAGGTCGTCACCGTCATTCTGGAAAACGGCGAGCGGCTGGAAATAACCGCCGCTGGCGACGATCCGCAGGGTGATTTCAACATCACCGGTTCGCGCGAAAACGATCGCCTCCAGGAAATGTCCACCCTCCAGCGTGGGTTGGAAACGAAAGTGCAGGCATTGCAGCAGCGCATGCAGTCGGCTTCGTCGCCCGAGCAGCAGGCCGCTGTTATGGCCGATTACGAAAAACTTCAGGGCGAAGCCGCTACCGAAATGAAAGCCCGTCTCGACACCATGGGTGCTTCGCTGGCGTCGTTGTTGGCGTTGAACGTGCTGAATCCGGAAGAAAGCGAAGAAGATTTCAAACGCTTCGAAACGCTGGCGCAGCAGTTTCAGAAAGAACGTCCCAACTCGACCTACACCAAGCAACTGACCGAATCGGTCGATCAGCTACGCCAGGCCCGCGCGGCATCGGTACAAATCGGTGACGATGCTCCCGACCTGACGTTCGATACACCCGAAGGGGGATCGATCAGTTTGTCGTCGCTGCGCGGCAAGTACGTATTGATCGACTTCTGGGCCTCGTGGTGCAAGCCCTGCCGTCAGGAGAACCCCAACGTGGTGCGCCTGTACAACGAATACCAGAACAAGAACTTTGAGATCCTGGGCGTATCGCTCGACGAAAACAAAGATCGTTGGGTGAAGGCCATCGAACAGGACGGACTGATCTGGAAACACATTTCCGACTTGCAGGGCTGGCAATCGGCTGCGGCGGAGAAGTATAACGTGCGGGCCATTCCGGCTACTTTTCTGGTCGATCCGGCCGGAAAGGTCATCGCCAAAAACCTGCGCGGTCCTTCGTTGCGCAAAAAGTTAGAAGAGCTGCTGGGCAAGTCGTAAGCCCACCTCATCGAAATACAAAAGGCCCTGCGAAGCTCGCTTCGCAGGGCCTTTTGTGTAAAAGCCATTCAGGATTAGAAGGGGTACCCGATCCCGATTTGGAGGGAGCCCTGATCGCGACGGAACTGGAACTCATCGAGTACAAAACGCTGCCCCAGGGGACGGGCCGGATCGAAGGTTTTGATACCGTAGTCGAATCGGACGATCAGGAACGAAAAATCGAGCCGTAGCCCGGCACCCACCCCGACCGCAATTTCGTTGTAAAACTTGCTGAAGCTGAATTGGGCCGCTTCCTGACGCGCCGCAATGTATTCGGGATCTTGGTCTTCACTGTCAGTGACACGCGCGAAGTTGTTGTTCCACACGTTCCCGAAGTCGGCAAAGATGGCGCCTTCCACCACTGAAAAGAGCTCGCGACGCAGTTCCAGGCTACCTTCCAGCAAAATCTCGCCGGGTTGTTCGTAGAGATAGGTGGGGTTGCCGTTCGCGTCGCGTTCGACAAACGAGCCGGGACCTAACCGCCGGGGCTGCCACGCTCGCACGCTGTTGCCGCCACCCACAAAGAAGAATTTCTCGTAAGGCAGGGTCTGCGAAAAGCGCCCCCAGGGGTTGGCAATGCCCACGTGCAAGCGCCCCGCCAGCGTGGTGGGCTTGTTCAGCGGCAGGTAGTAGCGCCCGTCGATGTCCGTACGATGAAATTGAAAATAGCTGGCATCGCCCAACAGCGTGCCATCGGCCTCCGCACTGGACGTGCGGTCGAGCAAACCGGGCGTTAGGCCCCCGAGTTCGGTGTTCACCCGCAAGTAGAACGACTCTTTGGTAGCGGTCCCGATTTCGCTGGTGTTGTACGTCCAAGATGCCGACAAACTGGAAACGATGGAATTGTACGGGATGAAACTGTTGATCAGCGGGTTACCTTGGTCTCTTTGTAAGTTGATAAGGTACTGCTCGAACGATTCGGCCAGTTGCCGCGTCCGCACCACGTTCAGGTCGATGGGACTGATGGTAAGCGCCTGGTTGTTGCCCAGTTGCATAATGTAACTCAGGTTTCCGCGGAACAACTGACGCGCATATTCCGGCCGTTTGATGTCCGTGTAGCCAATCAGGAAACGCGTTTTCGGGTTGTACTTCGCCAGCGTGTACCGCAGACGCGTCGGAAAAATCAGCGTCGGAAACACCAACGAAGCGTTGACGCCTACCTCACGGGCGCGGTAAACCGAATCTTCTCTGAAAAACGAACTGGTCTGCCCTTCGATCGAATACCGACCGCTCAACTCGAACGTCTCGTAACTCTTAAACCAGTTGCGCACCTTGAAGGTCAGGTTGGCAAACGGACCGGGTGCGCCTGAACCCTGGCTCACCAGGAGCCCCACTTCGTCGGTCACCTGATATTTGGGCAGCGGGCTGGTCGCGATGCGCGCTACGAGTGTAGTTCCCGACGTATCGAAGTTCATGTTTACGAACTTGAACATGTCCATACTTCCCAACTGCCCCTGCGTGTTGACCACCGCATCGAGTTGGTAGATATCGCCCGGCTTGAACTGAAGTTTGCGATCCAGCACCCCGGCCGGAAAATCGATGGAGGGTGCGGTATAATGTACCCCGTTGAGCGTGAGCGTATCGCGCTGGTACTGGTTTTCGTTGGCCTGCAAATCCACCACAACGTTGTCGTACGTGTAAACGCGGTGCTTCCCGTTGGGGGGATTGTTGATCTTCAGATTGATGTCCACCATTTTCCGTCCGGTAGAATCGGTGAGGTTGTAGTACACATCGTAGAAGATAAAGTTCTTGCTGAAGCCGTAATAGCCGCGGTTGCGCAGCAGTTTGTCGAGGCGGTCGCGTTCGGCCGCGAGGCTGGCTTCCTGGTACCGATCGCCCGTCTGCACCAGTGCCGACGACTGGTTGGCAGCAATGATGTTGGCGATGCTGCTGTCGTCGGTGATGTAATTCAGGTCCCGGATGTAGTGCGGATCGTTCTCCTCTACCCGGTACGTAACTTTCAGGGTATGCTTCCGCGTGTTGGAGTCGGCATCCCAGGTAACGTTGTTGTCGAAAAAGCCCTGGTTGTAGATGTAGGCCTTCATTTGCGTGGTGGTCTCGGAGGCCAGCGTCGAGTCGAAAAAAACGGGCGGCTCGCCCACCACACGCATCAACCAGTTGCCCTCTTCCTGCACGGTCCGCAGCTTCTCTAACTTCTTGTTGCGCAGCCGTTCCAGGCGTAATTCCTTGTCGCTGCCGGGTTTTACCCCCTCTAGTTTTTTGTCGTACTTTGCCTCCGTTTTCTCAATTTTCTGGACCACTTTCAAGGAATCGTAGAAGTACCGATCGCCGAGGTAGTAGAAGAATAAGTAAAACGAGGACGTTGATTCTTGGCGGTAGAGCGCCTCCAGGGCGGCGGCGTCTGTTTTCTTGTTGCCCTTTACCTTCTGGCCCGTCAGCAGGTAATGCTCGTCGTCGGTATAATACGAAGTAGCACAGCCGCTTTGCAGCAAAACGGCCGTCAGCAAAAGGAAGCAGGTAAAAAAGGATTTGAGTAAAGTATTCAAGATATATGCTCTCCAAAAATTTTTTAAAATACATCAACGCACTCCAGCAAAAAAAGCACCGTAAGCTACACGAAGCTTTTCTGGTAGAGGGCGAAAAGAGCGTTGCAGAACTGCTTGCTTCTACTACGTATCAAGCCTCGCATGTGTTAGGAACCGCCGAATTTTTGCAGACGCATCGTTCCGCGCAGGGTGCTTCGGGCATTGAGTGGATCGAGGCCAGCCCCGCCGAATTGCAGAAAGCCGGAACGTTCAAAACGGCACAACAAGCCCTGGCGATTGCCAAAATACCCGCTGCGCCGTCGTCGCCGACCTTTCCGTTGCAGCAGTGGGTGCTGGCGCTGGACGGTGTCAACGATCCGGGGAATCTGGGCACGCTGATCCGCATCGCCGACTGGTACGGGTTTGCCGATCTGATCTGCTCGCCCGATACGGTCGACGTGTACAACCCCAAAACCATCAGCGCAAGTATGGGTTCGTTTCTACGCGTGCGGGTGCATTATGCAGCGCTGGAATCCTATCTCGACCAGTGTCCGCAGCCGGTCCTGGGGGCTTATCTGGAAGGCGAATCGGTGCATACCGCCCGTTTGCCACAGGCGGGCGTGCTGGTGATGGGCAGCGAGGCGCATGGCATCCGACCGGCGCTTTCGGCGCGCATCACCCAAAAAGTGACGATCCCCCGGTTTGGTGCGGCCGAGTCGCTGAACGTGGCCGTAGCTACCGCCATTTTGTGCGATCGCATTCGGCAGCAGCATCCTTAAAAATCAAGTCGGCAGGAACGCGTCAGAATTTGCGTTGCAGGATTTCGCTCAGCACAAAAGCATCGCGAGCGGACTGGCGGTTGCGCAACAGCGCCTGGTAGCGCGTCGGCAGGGGTTTGAGCGTGGTGCGTTTCTGGTAGGGGAGAAACGAGGCGTCGGCCGGGTCGGTGCTGCGGTGGGTCTGGATGCCCCGTCGTTGCGTTTCTGCCTGGGCACGCTCGCGTTCGCGGAGCAATTGTTCGGCTTTTGCTTCTTCTTCGTCCTCTTCCTGTTCCCGTTGCAACTGGGCGGTGCGCGCCTTCGCGCGGCGGATCTGTGTTTCCAGTTCGCGTTCGGCCTGTTGAAAGCGTCGCTCGGTACGTTCGCGCACCTGCTGTGCTTTGCGGGCAACGCTCTGCTGCGCCTTCTCGGCGGCTTTTTCGGCCTCCTCCCACGTTTCGCGGGTTTCGATTCTGCGGGGGCGGATCTCTTCTTCGTCTTCTTCTTCGCCAAACAGCGACTCCAGCGGGCTTTGCGGCAGATGCGTTGACTCGTCCTGCTGCTGGCGCGTGGCGGCTTTGCGGCGCATTTTCACAAACGTGGCCACTAGGTAGATCAGCGCCCCCAATACATACACAAGAATATCCGAAGCGTCCATCTCCTTTTTTACGCTAAAAACGGTTGAGAATTGCCGGAAGGCCCTTAATTTCGTGATTTGAACTTGCTAAAGATACGCCAAATTTTCAAAGTTTGGCCGGTGATATATGCAGCTTAGTAAATTAGAAATAAAGGGATTTAAGAGCTTCGGCGATCGGGTCGTGCTTCACTTCGATCAGGGCATTACCGGCGTGGTGGGCCCCAACGGAAGCGGAAAATCCAACATCGTCGATGCCATCCGCTGGGTACTTGGCGAACAGAAAACGCGCGCCCTGCGGTCCGACAAAATGGAGAGCGTGATCTTCAACGGCACCAAAAAGCGCAAGCCGCTGCAAATGGCCGAAGTGTCGCTCACGTTCCTGAACGACAAGGGCATTTTGCCGACGGAGTATTCGGAGGTGACCATTGCCCGGCGCTACTACCGCTCCGGCGACAGCGAATACCTGCTGAACGGCGTGGTGTGTCGCCTCAAGGACATCACCAACCTGTTTATGGATTCGGGTATCGGGTCGGACAGCTACGCGATCATAGAACTGCGCATGGTCGACGACATTCTGAACGACCGCGAAAACGCCCGCCGTACCCTGTTCGAAGAGGCCTCGGGCATCTCCAAATTCAAACTCCGCAAACGTGAAACCCTCCGTAAACTGGAGGGAGTCGATCAGGACCTGTCGCGGGTGCAGGATGTGCTGCACGAGATCCACAAAAACATGAAGCAGCTGGAGCGGCAGGCCCGGCAGGCCAAAAAGTATTTTGAGATGCGCGACATGTACAAATCGGCGGGGATGGCGCTGGCGTTCGTCACGGTGCAGAGCCGGCAGTCGGTGCAGCAGCGCCTCGAACAGCAGATTCAGGGCCTGACCACCGAACGTACCGAAGTGCGCGGCAAAGTGGCCGAATCGGAGGAGGTGCTCGAAGGGTTGCGGCGCAAGATGGCCGAAGTCGAACATTTGCTGGCCAGCCGACGGAAAGTGCTGTCACAAAAGCAGGAAGCCATTCGCCAGCGCGAGAGCGAGCAGAAAGTACGCCACGAGCGTCACCAGTTGTTGCGCGACAAAGCCGAGAGCCTGCGCCGCCAGATCGACCAGGACCAGCAGCAGAACCGAGCTGTTGCGTCGGGGCTGAAACAGTTGCGCGAAGCGTTAGCGGAGACCGAAGCGACCACCTTGCGCCATCAGGAAGAGATGACCCAGGCCCGTGCCGCCTGGGAAGCCCAAAAAGCTCAACTTACCGCCCAGCAGCAGGAAACCAACCGCCTGACCACGCAATTACGACAGGCGCAGGACGCGTATTTTCAGTTGACCAAACGTCTGGAACTGGACGCCCAACAACTGACCACCATCCGGCAGGAGCTGGAGAACAGCACCCGCGAAACCGACCGGCATCGCGACCGGCTAGTAGAACTGGAAGCCGACATCAGCGACCTAGCCGAACAACTGGCGGGTCAGCAGGAAACCCGCTGGCAGTTGCAGGAAGCCGAAAACGCCCGCCGCGAGGAACTGCAACGTACCGAGCAGCAGTGGGAACAGCACCGCGATGCACTGGCGCGTCTGCACCGGACACATGACGCGTTGCGCAACGAATACAAACTGACGCGGGCTCTGGTCGAAAACCTGGAAGGATACCCGGAAGCAACGCGCTTTCTGCGCAAGGAGGAGTCGTGGCAGCAGAATGGATCGGCCACCGCCACACGAACGCCGCTGCTGCCCGAAATCATCTCTTGCCCGGACGAGTACCGCACGGCATTGGAGCATTTTCTGGAGCCCTGGATGAACTACTACGTAGTGCAGCACGACTCGCAGGCGCAAGCTGCCATCGCGTTGCTGGACCAGGCCAAGCGCGGCAAAGCCAGCTTCTTTGTACTGGACCGTTTTCAGGGATACGCGTCGCGGCCCGTGCCGGCGCTGGCCGATGCCGTTCCGGCCCTTTCGGTGGTACAGTATGACGAGCGCTATGCCGAGCTGGTCCACTTCATGTTGGACCGTGTCTACTTCGTAACGCCCGGGTTTGCGGCGTCGGACGTGCCACCGGGGCAAACGTGCGTCTCGACCGACGGCAAGTTTCTGTTAAGGGCCTACAGCCTGTCGGGGGGCTCGGTCGGAGCGTTTGCCGGCACGCGGTTGGGGCAGGCCCAGCGCCTCACGACCCTGCAGGAAGAAATCACCCAACTGGAAGCTGAACAGGAAACTCTCGAAGCTGAAAAAGCTACTCTGGAAGCCCGGCGGCAGACCCTACGCACCGCTTCCCGGCAGGCCGAAATTCAGGAAATCGAGCAGCAGATCAACAGCCGTCAGCAGCAGTTGGCGGCCCAGCGTGCGCGCTTCGAGCAATTGGCGGGCCTCGCCGACGACCAAGCTCTGCGTCGCCAGGAACTTCAGGAACGGCAGGTGCAACTTCAGGACGACATCGCCGACCTGACGCCGGACGTGGACCAGCGCAAGGCACAACTCGCGACGCTAGAGGCGCAGGTGCAAGACCAGCAGCACGTACTGGAAGAGGAGCAGGCGCTGGTGGCAGAGCGGGGTGAGGTCTTCAATCAGGCCAATCTGGCGTTTCACCAGCAGACCCTGCGGCAAGACAGCCTCCGCCAGGAAATTGAGTTTAAGGAAGATTCGTACGAAGTCAACGAACAGCGCATTCAGGACAACCAGCGCACGTTGGTCGAAACGGAGCAGGAACTGAAAAACCTGCTGGAAGCGCGGGGTAATGACGACGATGGCCTGAAAGCACTGTACGAGGAACAGACGGCCGTGCAGGAGGGCGTCAACGAGGCGGAACAGGAATTCTTCGCGGTGCGCGGACAAAGCGATGCCCTGGAGCGTGACCTGCGGGACCTGCGCCGGAAGGGCGAGGCCAACGACGCGCTGTTGCAGGAATTGCAACGCAAGCTCAGCGATACCCAAATGGACCTGGCCACGGTGCGCGAGCGTTTGTCGATCGAGTTCAACCTGAGCGATCTGGCCAAGCTCGACATGCCCGAACAATACGTCGGGGTATCGGAAGAAGGGCTGAAAAAAAGTGTACAGTCGCTGCGCGATCAGATCGAAAAACTGGGGCCGATCAACTCGATGGCGATGGAAGCCTACGAGGAAATCCGCGAGCGCTACGACTTTATCGAGTCCCAGAAGCGCGACCTGGAATCGGCGCGTCAGTCGCTGGTGGACACCATCCGCGAGATCGACCTGGTGGCGAAAGAGAACTTCCTCTCGACCTACGAGCAGATTCGGCTCAACTTTCAGAAGGTGTTCCGCACGCTCTTCACCGAAGAAGATACGTGTGACCTGACGCTGGTCAATCCGTCCGATCCGCTCGAATCCAAAATCGAAATCATGGCACGGCCCAAAGGCAAACGCCCGCTGACGATCAACCAGTTGTCGGGTGGGGAGAAAACCCTGACGGCCATTTCGCTGCTCTTCGCCATCTACCTGATCAAACCCGCACCGTTCTGTATTTTCGATGAGGTGGATGCGCCGCTGGACGATACCAACATCGACAAGTTCAACAACATCATCCGTGAGTTTTCGTCCGATTCGCAGTTCATCATCGTTACGCACAACAAACGCACCATGAGCAGCGTGGACGTGATCTACGGCATCACAATGGTCGAACAGGGCGTTTCTACCGTTATTCCGGTCGATCTGCGCGAACTGGTGTAGCGAAGTGTCCTCAGGGGGCGGGAGCGTCGCCGGTGTTGTGCCGCAATAGGGCGGCTACTACGAGCGCCATGCCGAAGGCGCCCAGCAACGTGCCCGCAATGGCCAGACCTGTGGCGGAGTAAAGTTCCGGGTTGCGTCCGGTCTGTATCCAGCCTACAATTCCGCTGGCGAAGCTGGCGAGAAGCAGCACCAGGCCGGTCCCGACAAGCGCCGTGCTGGAGGTGAACAGCAGGGCCACCCCCGCAATGCCACCGGCCAACGCGAGAAAGGACCAGGGATTGATCTTGCGTCCGCGTGCCGAATTGCCGGGCAATGTGTTCAGTGCCTTCAGGGGCGTACGAACTTGAAACGCCTCTCGTAGACGAGGACGCGGATGGATGCCCTCAGCACCAGAAGTGGTTTGCCCGGCGGTTGCCCATGTACGCGCGGGCAGCCGTATCGTCGGTGGAGGGAGGAGACCATGCCCCAGTACCGCCAATGCCTGTACATCCATTTTCGGTGAAAGAAGCGGCCGTGGCGGAAGCGGGGAGACGCTGGTCTCGACTAAGCCAGGCGACGGAACTTCGCCCGCCGAAGCGCCGTGCAAGGCACCGGTGCTGGCGTTCGGAAAAACGTAGTAGGCAGGACGCGCACATCCGAGATTGAATACCAGCGGAAGTAACGCCACAAGGAGGGAGATCGCCTTCATAGGAGCTGAAAAAGTTGAGGGAACTGGCATGCACTGCACGTCAAGGTAGTGAGCTTTTGGCGCATTTGTAAGCACCACGTCGCTAGGGGGCAAAATAAAAAAGCCTTTCTGCCGGGGGGCAAAAAGGCTTTTTTCAGCAAGTGCAGCAGTTCAGGAGGGATCAAACTCCAACGCGGCCGAATTAATGCAGTAGCGCAACCCCGTGGGGCGGGGGCCGTCGTTAAACACATGGCCCAGATGCGCCTCACATTGGCGGCACGAAACTTCCGTACGGATCATGCCGAAGCTTTTGTCAACGGCCTCGCGCACACTGGAGGGAAGCGGCCGGTAGAAACTGGGCCACCCTGAGCCGGAATCGAATTTGGTTTCAGACGAAAAAAGCGGCTCTCCGCAACACACGCACTTGTAAGTCCCCTCCTGTTTATGTCCATTGAAAGCCCCGGTAAAGGGCCGTTCGGTGCCTTTGCGTCGCGTTATTTCGTATTGGATAGGAGTGAGTTGCGCTCGCCACTCAAGGTCGCTCTTGGCGATTTTCTCCTTCTCTTTCGTTTTCATATAGCGATTTACGATAAGTCCTAGTTTTGTATCCATAAACGTCATCGTAAACAGGGGGTTACCACAAGGGAAACAAAGCACGTTGGTGCCCGAGCAAACCAGCGGCTGCGGACACAACCTGGAAGCAAAAGCGCAGCGAACGGAGCGGGGGCCAGAAATGCGAACAGTTCCTTAGAAATCAGGCAGAAGGAACAACCTTGTGGCACTAGTTTTGCGTTGAAACGATGTACATGAAGAAGGAAAAAATGAAAACACGTATAAGTCTGTTGTGCCTGCTGATCGGCATGCTGAGCATTCCCGCTGTACTGCAGGCACAAACCACTCCCTTGCCCATTCGCACGGATTCGAACGAAGGCGTAGCCGTGCTGCCCGACTATCAGGAAGAAGACAATACCCTATCGCCCAAAGAGTTTGCGCGTCAGATCGCCGACGAACAGGCCGTGTTGCTGGATGTGCGAACCCCGGAAGAATACGAAGAAGGACATCTGGAGGGCGCAAAACTTGTCGATTACAAAAGCGACGAATTTGAAGAGCAGGTGCGTGCGCTCGATCCGCAGCGTACGTACTACATGTACTGCCGTTCCGGCGTACGCAGCCACAAGGCCCTCGAGCAGATGAAAGAGATGGGATTCAAGCACCTTTACGAGTTAGATGGCGGAATAACCGCTTGGAAATCAGAAGGTTTACCGGTTAAGTAAACTTTTTTTAAAAAATTTGTAACCTATCTTTTGGCGATGCGTTACCCCTAATAAGTCGTTTAAGTAGTTAATTGTTGAGCACAGAGCACAAAAGCCCGTCCGAATGGTCGGGCTTTTGTGTTGTAGCCTCCTGCTGAATAACTCCCCCGCATCTGTTACTTTTGCGTAGCATGTATCTCCCCTTTATGTCTCATTTTCGATGCGGCTCTTGGCCGCTCTTGTTCCTCTTGCTTACCACATTGGGCTGCCAGCAGGTAGACACCGAAGCGGCCGAAGAAGCGTTTACGCAGGGGCGGCAGCAGTTGGAGGCTGGTCAGACCGCGGCTGCTATTGCCTCGTTTACGCAGGCGATTGAAACCGACAGCAGCCGCGCCGATTATTACAATGCCCGTGGTGTCTCCTATTTCGAAACCGGGCAGTACGAGCAGGCCCAGGCCGACTATAGCCAGGCCATCCGGCTCGATCCGGAAAATTACAAGCCTTATTATAACCGGGGACGCGCCTACATTGCGCAGCAGCGGTATCCGCTCGCCATCCAGAGTTTTGATGCTGCGCTGCAACGCGATAGCACCATTCACGAGATCTGGAACAACCGGGGCGTGGCCCACCACCTCAACGGCGACTATCCGAAAGCCATTGCCGACTTCACACACTCGTTGTCGTTGGCACCGCGCAACAACATTGCCCACTACAACCGGGGAAAACTCTATTACCTGACCGAAGATTTTGCCTCGGCGAAAGAAGATTTCGACAGTACCTTGTCGGCCAATCCCAATTATCCGGATGCGCTGTATGCCCGGGGGTTGGCGCGGCTGGCCATGAACGAGGAATCCGGGTGCGACGACGTGCGCCGGTCGGTGCAGTTGGGGTACGACAAAGTCGACCCGGAAGTACGCGAGGCGTGCGGGGCCGACCATCCATGATCGGCACGGACGTATCTCAGGCAGCAGCGCTTCTTCGACAGGGACAATTAGTCGCTATTCCGACCGAAACGGTATATGGGTTGGCGGCCAATGCGCTGGATGTGCAGGCGGTGAGTCGCATTTTCGAAGCCAAAAAACGGCCATCGTTCGATCCGCTGATCGTGCACATTGGTGCGCTGGCGCAATTGGAGACGTACGTCACGCAGCTTCCGCCGCTGGCTCTCCGGCTGGCGGAGCACTTTTGGCCCGGTCCGTTGACGCTGCTGCTCGACCGTCGCCCGCTTATTCCCGATCTGGTCACGGCGGGATTGCCGCAGGTCGGCATACGGCTTCCGGCCCATCCGCTCACCCAACAACTTCTGGCAACACTCGATTTTCCGCTGGCCGCCCCCAGCGCCAATCCGTTCGGGTACATCTCACCGACGACGGCGCAGCACGTCGCACAGCAGTTGGGTGAACAAGTTCCTTATATTCTGGACGGTGGCCCCTGTCAGGTGGGGCTGGAGTCGACCATCGTCGGATTTCCGGAGGGGCGTCCTTTGGTCTACCGGTTGGGGGGAATTGCACTGGAACAGCTGGAAGCGGTGATCGGCGAACCGGTTGAGCGCCGCGCGCACTCTACGTCCAATCCGCAAGCCCCCGGCATGCTGAAAAGCCATTACGCACCGCGCATCCCATTTCACGTGGGCGAGATCGACGCCTTACTGGAGAAGTTTCCGCACCAAAACGTTGGGGTATTGTCCTTACAAACGACCTATCCTTCGGTGAACGCGGCGTGGCAAGTGCAACTTTCACCTACCGGGCATCTGCCCGAGGCTGCGGGGCGTCTTTTTGCGGCCATGCGTCACCTGGACAGCCTGCCGCTGGACGTCATCGTGGCGGAATGGATGCCGGAGACAGGGTTGGGGCGGGCCATGAACGATCGGTTGCGCCGGGCGGCTGTGCCGGACAATCTCCAGACCGGAGAAATCTGACGTTTGCCGTCAGATAGTTTCCTGACGCAGACAGGTTTTCGGCGGGTGACTCATCTCATCACGCTATATTTGCGTAAACAATCCCATCATGCTGAAAAGATATTGCGGAGGGTTTTTCCTTCTTCTGATACTGTCGGTTGCGGTGCACGCGCAGTCTCGTAACGACGAAACCAACTATTTGTATGGGAAAGAGCTGCTGAAAAAAGAGCAGTTTGCCGAGGCGGCCAACGTCTTCGAAAAGCTGGCCGTTCCCGACCGCCAGAGCCAGTTTGCTGCCTATTCCCATTATTACTACGCGCTGGCCGAGTTCCGGCAGGGGCACTACGAAAAAGCCAATCTGACCTTATTAAAACTGGTCGAGTCGTTCCCGGATTGGTCCGACAAACAAGAGGCTTATTACCTGATGACCCTGGCGGCATTCGAGCGGCATAAGCCCGAGGTTGCCGTAGATTATCTGCAGAAAATCAAGAGTCGGGAGTTGCAGACACTCGCAACGACGGCCGCCGATCATTACCTGCAGCAGATTCACGGGCTGGACACTCTGCGCACGCTCTATCAAAAATATCCTGCCAACACCTCGGTAGCGGTGGCGTATGCGCATCAGTTGCAGTTTGCGCCCCGGACACCTGAAAACCAGCAGACACTCGAAAAAATCAGGGGACAGTTACCCGCCGAACGCCTGAATGCCCTGGGTAAAGCGCCCGAACAGAAAGCACGTTACCGGGTAGCGTTGCTGTTGCCATTTGAAGTGAAGGCAATTAATCCGGACGACATCAATCGCCAGAATCAGTTTGTGCTCGACTTTTATCAGGGCGTTCAACTGGCGCAGGAACAATTGAAAAACGAAGACGGCGAGCCGCTGGTCGAGCTTTTTGTGTACGACACGGAAAAGAGTCCCGAGAATGTGAAAGCTATGGCCCAATGGCCGGAATTGCGCAGCATGGACCTGATGGTGGGGCCGGTGTACACCAACGGATCGCTGGTGCTGACGCCTTTCGCACAGCAGTACCGCATTCCGATGGTCAATCCACTTTCCGAAAACGCGGAAATCATCGAAGGCAATCCGTATTCGTTTCTGGCCGAAGCGACGCTGGAAAGCCGCGCACAGGCCATTGCCACGTTTGCATTGGGTCAGTTCAAGGGAAAAAAAGTAGGGATTCTGAGTGGTACAGACCGCCGCGATACCGCCCTGGCCAGCGCGTATCAGCAGGCTGTCGAAGCCTTGGGGGGACAGGTGGTCGTGCTTGAGAAGATCGACGGTCGGCTGAACAGTGCCGTGAAAGATGTGGTAGAGCGCTTACAGAAGGCGGGTGTTTCGCACGTGCTGGTCAGCAGCGAAGATGCTTTCATGGCGCAGAATTTCATCACTTCGCTCGAACTCTTAGGCTTCAGACTGCCGACTGTCGCACCCGGAAGCTGGCTGCGCGATGCCACTGTGGTGTCGCTGCCGCAGTGGGAGCGCCAGAACATCTTTTTCTTCATGGACAACTTTGCCGACAGCGACAAAAAAGCCGTACAGGATTTCCAACGTCGGTACATGAGTCGGGCGCGGCTCATTCCTTCGGTATATGCCTACCAGGGATACGACCAGATGATGTTCTTCGGCGAAATGTTGAAGAAGTACGGCACCGGTCTGGCCGAGGGCATTCACCAGGAGGGGTATTGGCCCGGCATCACGCTGACCGGCTTCGACTATTCCCAAGGGAATGACAACCGATTCGTCGCCGTCGTGAAGATCGAGGACGGGACGCTCAAAATCGTCAACGCGCCTACCTCGGCAGCTTTTGAATTTCAGAAACGGTAATCGGCCGCTGTGCCTGTGGCCGGACCAAACCAGAATACCATGCAGTACACAACCAGCCAATCACTTTTCGAACGTGCCGGACACACCATTCCCGGCGGGGTAAATTCGCCCGTACGCGCTTTCAAAGCCGTAGGAGGGACCCCGGTTTTTCTTAAATCGGCCGAGGGACCGTATGTGTACGACGTGGACGGGAATCAGTACATCGAGCTGATCAACTCGTGGGGACCGATGATTCTGGGGCATGCGCATCCGCTGATCGTGGAAGCGGTGCAACACGCCGCCACCGACTCGCTGTCGTTTGGAGCACCTACCCGCCGCGAAATCGAGATGGCCGAGCTGATTACCCAAATGGTGCCGTCGGTAGAAAAAGTGCGGATGGTAAACTCAGGCACCGAAGCTACCATGTCGGCCGTGCGGGTGGCGCGGGGCTACACGGGGCGCGACAAGATCATCAAATTCGCCGGCTGTTACCACGGCCACGGCGACTCATTCCTGATTGCGGCGGGCAGTGGAGCGGTTACGTTCGGCACTCCCGATAGTCCCGGTGTGACCAAAGGCGTGGCCCAGGATACGCTGACGGCACCCTACAACGACTTGGCCGCGGTCGAAGAACTGGTTGCGGCCAATCCTGACCAAATTGCGGCCATCATCATCGAACCGGTGGCGGGCAACATGGGGTGCATCGTGCCGTCGTCGGAGTTTCTGACGGGCCTGCGCCGCGTGTGCGATGCGCACGGCATTGTCCTTATTTTCGACGAAGTGATGACGGGCTTCCGGCTGGCGCCGGGGGGGGCGCAAACGGTGCTGGGCGTAACGCCCGATCTGACTACCCTGGGCAAAATCATCGGTGGCGGCATGCCTGTAGGGGCTTATGGCGGTAAAAAAGAGATCATGGATTTTGTAGCCCCGGCCGGACCTGTCTACCAGGCAGGCACGCTGTCGGGCAATCCGGTGGCCATGGCGGCAGGACTGACCATGCTGACCTATCTGCACGAACATCCGGAGGTCTACACCCGCCTGGAAACCGTGGGCAAAACTCTGACGGATGGCCTGCGCCAGGGACTTGATAAACTGGGCCTCCGCTACACCATCAACCAGATCGGGTCGATGTATACGCTGTTCTTCACCGATCAGCCGGTATACGATTTCGAAACGGCCCGCCAGTCGGACCTGATGGCCTTCGGACGTTATTTCCACGCTATGCTCTCGCGCGGCGTTTACCTAGCCCCCTCGCAATTCGAAAGTCTGTTCCTGTCTACCGCCCTGACCGACGAACTGATCGACCGGATTATTGAAGCGCACCAGGACGCGCTAGAGGAAATTATGGCCGAAACAGAAGGTCGGAATTAATCTTTTTGGCGTGAAAGCACGGATATCACTTGGAATCGGCCTCGCCTGCGTACTGGGCATCAGCGCGTGCTCTACGGAGTTGGACGTAAACGCACCCGAACGCGAAATCATGGTGCTGTACGGGCTGCTAGATCCTGACGATTCGGTGCATTACGTGCGCGTAAACCGGGCGTATTTGCGCGAAGGCGAAGACGCGTTGCGGATTGCGCGGGAAGATCCTGAAGCGACCAACTACCCCGCCGAGGCGCTGGAAGTCGAGCTGATTCAAGTCACAGGCAGCACGCGGGTAACGGTAAGCACCTTATCCCGGATGGTCGCGACCGAAAAAGACTCCGGTGCGTTTTATTACCCCGACCAAGTACTTTACGTCACGCCGCAGGCAGTTGCGTTACGTACCGACGAAGGTACCCGCTACGAAGTAGCCGTGCGCAACCTGATTAGTGGCCACGAAGCTTCGGCGGAAACCGACCTTGTGGCGCCGTTTGCCGTGCAGCGTCCCCTCTATATTCCGGGAAACAATACCAGCTTTGGGGCGGTGGCTATCGATCGGGAGGTCGAAGTGGCACTGACGCCTTCGGCCAACAGCACGATTCACCAACTCACCCGCATCACGGTCCATTACACAGAGCGTTATTTTTCCGGCGATTCGGCCCGGCGCGTGTTGAAAGTCCCCGCCCTGTTCACCCTGACGGGAGGAAGTGAGGAAGTCAACCGCTTGCTGCCGGAGGGATTTATTTTGGACGCCATCGGCACTACGCTCGACGTGTCGAACAACACACAAGTGCGCGAACGCGTGTTCGGGCCCGTGGACTTCACGTTCTATGCGGGCAATCAAGCCTTAAGCGACTACATCGAGATCAACGACAACTTTTCGCCCCTTTCCCAAACCAAGCCGTTGTACACCAATGTGCAGAACGGCGTCGGCTTGCTAGCCTCGCGCCGCCGCCAGACCGTCAGCCCTGCCATCAGCGCGAACAGCCTGCAAGTATTGCAAAACCGCTATCCGGACGTGAAAGTGGCACTGTAGGACAGATCCGTCATACTACAGCCGAGATTCCGTCAGGCTCTTCCCCCGAAATGACTTGTTGCGTGACAGAATGGCAGAAAAGGTCCGTTTCTGGACTCGTGGCATAACCCTTGTTCAATAGGTCGTCGTAAAGCATTACGGAATTCGACCTAAACCTTAAAATAAAGTTTTGACATGGGAAAAATAATTGGAATTGACTTGGGTACGACCAACTCGTGCGTTGCCGTGATGGAAGGGAACGAACCAGTGGTGATTCCCAACAACGAGGGTCAGCGGACCACGGCGTCGATTGTTGCCTTCATGGACAACGGCGAGCGCAAAGTGGGTGCCCCGGCCAAGCGTCAGGCGATCACGAACCCCAAAAATACCGTGCAGTCGATCAAACGGTTCATGGGGAAAAAATATACTGAAACCCAGAACGAGATCAGCACGGTAGCCTACACCGTTGAGAAAGGCCCCAACGATACACCTCGGGTGAAAATCGGTGATCGGCTCTACTCTCCTCAGGAAATTTCGGCGATGATCCTTCAGAAAATGAAGTCGACGGCGGAAGATTACCTGGGCACTACGGTAACAGAAGCGGTCATCACCGTACCGGCTTACTTTAACGATGCCGAGCGTCAGGCCACCAAAGAAGCTGGTCAGATTGCCGGTTTGGATGTGAAGCGTATCATCAACGAGCCTACGGCGGCTGCGTTGGCGTATGGTCTCGATAAAAAAGATCAGGATGTTAAAATCGCGGTCTTTGACCTGGGTGGCGGTACGTTCGATATCTCCATCCTGGAGCTGGGCGAGGGCGTGTTCGAAGTAAAATCGACCGACGGTGATACCCACCTGGGTGGTGACGACTTTGATCAGGTGATCATCAACTGGCTGGCAGAAGAGTTTCTGAAAGACGAGCGCATTGACCTGCGGAAAGATCCGATGGCGTTGCAACGCCTGAAAGAAGCCGCCGAGAAAGCAAAGATCGAGCTCTCTTCGTCGACCCAAACGGAAATCAACCTGCCGTACATCATGCCGGTAGATGGCATTCCGAAGCACCTGGTGCGTACCCTGACGCGCTCGAAGTTCGAGCAACTGGCCGATAGCCTGATTCAGCGCACGCTGGAGCCTTGCCGTCGCGCTATGAAAAACGCGGGGTATACCAACAGCGACATCGACGAAGTAATCCTGGTAGGCGGTTCTACCCGTATCCCCCGCATTCAGGAAGAAGTTGAGAAGTTTTTCGGCAAGAAGCCTTCGAAAGGTGTGAACCCTGACGAAGTTGTGGCCGTGGGTGCCGCCATCCAAGGTGGGGTCCTGACCGGCGAAGTGAAAGATGTGCTTCTGCTGGACGTAACGCCGCTGTCACTGGGCATTGAAACCATGGGTGGTGTCTCGACCAAGTTGATCGAATCCAACACGACGATTCCTACCAAGAAATCGGAAGTGTTCTCGACCGCCTCGGATAACCAGCCTTCGGTAGAGATCCACGTATTGCAGGGCGAACGTCCCATGGCGAAAGACAACCGGACCATCGGCCGATTCCACCTCGACGGAATTCCGCCAGCCCCGCGTGGCGTACCGCAAATCGAAGTCACGTTCGACATTGATGCCAACGGTATTCTGAACGTTTCGGCGCGCGACAAAGGCACCGGCAAAGAGCAGAAGATCCGCATCGAAGCTTCCTCGGGTCTGTCGCAGGAAGAAATCGAACGCATGCGCAACGAAGCCAAAGCGAACGAAGAAGCCGACCGTCAGGAACGCGAAAAGATCGAGAAGCTGAATCAGGCGGATTCGATGGTGTTCCAGACCGAAAAGCAGTTGAAGGAATACGGCGACAAACTGTCGGACGCCAACCGTACGGCCATTCAGTCGGCGTTGGATAACCTGCGCAACGCCCATTCTTCGCAGAATTTGGAAGAAGTCGACAGCGCGTTAGCCGCCCTGAATCAAGCTTGGCAGAATGCCTCGCAAGACCTGTACAATGCACAGCAGGCGGGTGGTGCCGAAGGTGCTGCACCGGGAGCGGATGCAGGCCAAGCCGCCGGAAACGGTGCCGCCAGTGACGTGACGGATGTCGATTACGAAGAAGTAGACGGTAGTAAAAACAAATAAGGCGACACGCCTCTTTTATAGAAAAAGCCCGGAAGCAATTCCGGGCTTTTTTGTTTGTAATCCACGTGCAAAGGAAAAGCCCGATTGCTCAGGTCGGGCTTTGGTACTGTATGAAGCAATTTGCTAGCCTTGGGGATTAAGCCGCGGCTTATGGATTGTGAAACGATTTGCATGACAAATATAGAGTGAGAACGATGAATAATAAAACTTTATCAGAAAATAGTGTAACTATATTGATGCTTTGTGAGTTAATCATTTGATAATCAAATGCTTGAAAGATGATTTTTATTTGAAAAATTTATATAAAATAGTAGATATTTGGATGGTCGCGCGTTTCCGTGTTACGTATAAAATGTTATTCGCCCGAAAGCTCGACTGCCACATTCGCATTTTATCTGTCGATTTTCCACGAATATTTAAAAGTGTCGTAAGGAGGTAATTATATTTTTTACCATATTACCTCTGTGTTGTCAGATGGTAGAGGGGACCCCTTGGCTCGTCTGCCGTGAAATCACATAAAATTAATTACTATGTATCTTAGTGTAGCACTCGATTGGACCCCTAACATCAGCCACGCTGGCTTCTTCATCGCGCAGGCCAAGGGATATTATACGGAAGAGAACTTGTCGCCAAGTTTTCGGTCACCTGCAGACGACGACTACCGGATTACGCCAGCCAAACGGGCAGCCCGCCGTGGAGTGAGTTTAGGGATTGCTCCTTCGGAGAGTGTGATCAGCTACAATACATTTTCGGAACCCGTGCCCCTGCGGGCGGTCGCCGCACTGATGCAGACCGATACCAGCGCCATTGTTACTCTGAAGTCGAGTGGCATTGCCCGTCCCAGTCAGCTGGACGGAAAGGTCTACGCTTCGTACGGAGCGCGTTTTGAAGAAGGCTTGGTAAAAGCCGTGGTGCGAAACGATGGCGGGGAGGGCAACCTCACAATTGTTCGCCCGGCGAAGTTGAGCATCTGGGAAGGAGTCATGAAAGGGAAAGCCGATGCCACCTGGATTTTCACACCCTGGGGAGGCGTTACTTCAGCCGATGCAGAGAAAGGGTTGAATTTCTTCCGGTTTCAGGACTATGGTGTGCCTTACGGCTATGCACCCGTACTGTTGACTCACGCGAGCACCATCGAACGCGAACGGGAAGCCTTGCAGACCTTCTTGGCCGCAACGGCACGTGGGTACCAGGATCTGACCAAAGATGATCCGACGCAGACAGCACGTCTCCTGGCCGAAACCGTGCGTTCGGGCGAATTCAACAACATTGAATTAACGGCAAAGCGCGTACAGGCGCACCAACAAGCTTTCCTGGACGATGCCGGGCAATGGGGCGTGATGAAAGAAGAACGCTGGCAGCAGTTTGCCGACTGGCTTTTTGCCGAAGGCTTGGTGACCGACCTGCACGGCGTACGGATGGAGTCGTCCAAGCTCAACGTGCAGAGCATCTACACCAACGAACTTCTGGAAGCCATGCCCGCCGACCGTTCCTAAGCAAGCGATACTTTAGACTATAAGCCCCCGCCTTCTTCTACTAGAGAGGGCGGGGGTTTGTTTTTAGTGACCTGCCTGAAGACCCCAGCGCTGACATTAGCCTGTAGCGACTACCACGGCTTTACGAAAAGCGATACGTACTGACGCCAAAATGCCAAATAAAATGTGCACAAGCGTGCAAAGGTTTGAATTAGGGTTTTGAGCGATTATGCAAAAAATTGTTTTATGTGTTTTGATATTCGTGATAAATTATTGCTATAATTGTGTAAGTGGTAGAATAATTCACTTGTTTTAGCCCTGGCAATTCGCCAGAGAAAAGTTGGCCTTGGGGGGCCAAGCCAGAACAAGGAGGTATTTTATTACTCAGGTTGTTTGGTGTAGAGGACTCCGCGGGGGCGGAGTCCTTTCTTTTTTTAAGGAGGTTACCAACCCGCTTTTCGATTACGGTTCTACTAACTTTAAAAGCAAAAACATGGCGTTGACCCTAACGACCCCAGCCTTGCTTTTTCCGGCCCTTTCGCTCTTGTTGTTAGCGTATACCAACCGATTCCTGACCATCGCAACGCTCATCCGAGGATTGCACTCGCAATACCGCGACGATCCCAGTCAGCGCATTTTATTGCAGATTAAAAACCTACGTTTGCGGGTGCGTCTGATCCGCGACATGCAGTTTCTGGGCATCATGAGTTTGCTACTCTGCGTGCTGTGCATGTTCATGCTGTTTAAAGAATGGCTCCTGGCGGCCAGGTATACCTTCGCTGTCAGTCTGATGCTCATGATTGGCTCATTGGCCGTCTCGGCCTGGGAAATCTACATTTCGGTGCAGGCCATTTCCATTGAACTCAGTAGTCTGGAAGATCAGTCACCGAAATAGTACGGTCATCTGTTCGTTAGGAAAGTGCGTATAGGCAAAGGAGGTACACCCCGGTAGTCTTTTAATTCTGTGTATCTTACCGTAACCTAGGGCATACTGCCATGAAAAAACAACTCACCTATTTCTTTACTGCCCTCGCTGTGTTGGTCCTGGCGGCCTTCTTCCTGTTTGTGTTCAATCAGATCATGCAGGTATATCAGTATGCCAGTGTCTTGCACCCGATTTTTGGGCAGGTGGTGCTCTGGACGCTGTCGGCGCTGTTTCTGGTGTTGTTAACAATTCCGGTGCTGCTCTATTACCGTTTGCCTCAGTCGCTGCCGGTGCCCGAAACCGAAGAAGAACGCGCCGCGCACATGCTCCGTTTGGGGAAACGCCTGGCACGCAATCGGTTGCTGCTGGAAGAGAAGCTGACGTTTCAGACCGACGATGATTTTACGCGCGCTTATGCGCTCTTGGATGCGAAGGCCAACGAGGTGATTATCCGGACCGCCAAAGGGGTGTTTCTGACCACGGCCGTTTCACAGAACGGGAAGCTCGACGCGCTGACCGTGTTGATCACGCAAACCAAAATGGTGTGGGATCTGGCCCATATCTACTACCAGCGCCCGGCACCCCGCGATTTTCTGCGGATGTATTCCAACGTCGCAGCGGCGACTTTCTTCGCCGCGCAACTGGAGGACATGGACGTGTCCGAGCACGTGGAGCCTGTGGTCGGGACGCTGTTGCAAAGTTCAGCGCTGAAGTCGGTACCCTTGCTGGGAACTGCCACCAACATCATTATGGATTCGCTGCTGGAAGGAACCGTCAACGCTTACCTGACCTTGCGGGTCGGCGTCGTTACCAAACGCTACTGCGGTGCACCCGACCATTTTGTGCCGAGCCGGGCACGCAAGGCTGCGTATGCCGAAGCGGCGGGCATGTTGCGCCGTCTGGTGGTAGAATCATCAGGACAGGTGATTGCCTCGATGGCCAAAGCTACCCGGCGCGCCGGGACCAATACAGTGAAATCGGGTATCCGGGCCGTGGGGAAAGCGACCGGTACCGTCAAATCAGGTTTTACCAATCTTTTTCGTTCTACATCTGCCGATACTGAAGGAGCTGAATAATATGCGCATGATCACCTTTTTGGGCCTGATGGCCTTCTTCTTCTCTACCGACAATGCATCAGGACAGCAGTTGATCTACGACGTCGTCAAAGGCGACAAAGTCATCGGTCAGCTTCGTTCGAACCGCCACGGCGGGCCGGAGCAGGTGGCCTACCTGATGGAATCTACGGTGACCTTCCGGGTCATTTTCGAAGTGCAGGTAGACTACTTCCTGGAGTGCTCGTTCAAGGACGGTAAGCTGGTGAAGTCGGTCACCCGCAATCTGGTAAACGACGATGTCCGCAATCAGTCACAGGTTTTCTGGAACGGGAGTCAGTACAAAGTAGTATGCGACGACGACACCCGCATGCTGGATCACCCGGGCATTCGGCACAACATGGCATCGATCTATTACGAAGAGCCGCAGCACATCACGCAGGTCTTTTCGGAACGGTACGGCGAGTTTCTGCCGCTGCGCAACGTCCGGGCGGGCCTCTACGAAATGACCCTGCCCGACGGGCAGGTAAACCTCTATCAGTACGAAGACGGAGTCTGCACCGAAGTAACCGTACAGAACCGCCTGGCTACCATCTATTTCCGGTTACGCGAGCGGTTGTAGCGATTATTCGATCTGGATGGGACGCTGGCGGTAGGCATCGTAGTCCGGACGCGTGTCGGGCAGTTCTTGTTCGAGCAGCGGCGAGGCAAAGAGGTAATCGGCCGTGATACGGTTGCAGGCCATCGGAATATTCCAGACCACTGCCAGGCGCAACAACGCTTTGATGTCGGGATCGTGCGGCAGCGGCTCCAGCGGGTCCCAGAAAAAAACCAGAAAGTCGATGTCGCCCGTGGCAATCATCGCTCCAATCTGCTGATCGCCTCCCAGGGGGCCGCTCTGCAACTTGCGAATGGGCAGCTTCAGGTGATCTTCCAGCAGGCGACCGGTGGTGCCGGTCGCAAAAAGATGGTGTCGGCTCAGAATTTCCCGGTGCTGCGAAGCCCAGTCCAGCAATGCGGATTTTTTGTGATCGTGCGCTACCAGCGCAATCTTTTTTGTGTACGTAGTCATCTAAGGATCAATTCAGTCCTTAAAGTACACATCCACTACGGATTTTTTAAAGACGGAGGCATTACGAAAGATCCAAAACCCACCGACGGCGAAAGGCGTGCAGACCACTGCGGCCGGATACACCTCCTGATCGATGGCAAACCCCACCAGCGGGAGCGAGGCAAACAAAAAGCCCAGCACGAAGCAGAGGAAGTAAGCCGCCCACGTAGAGATTTTGGCGGGAATGTAATACCAGCGCTGTTTCAGGTTCTCCCGAAACAACAGAAAATCCTGATAACGCTGACGCGCCTGTTCCTGACCACGGGCGCGCGCCACGATGATCCACTCGGCGTATTCGTACGGATCGGTCGGTGCCGAATAGACGTAGCGATATTTTTCGAAAGGAGAAACAGGTGGGTCGGGAATGAGGTACACTCGATTGCTAACAAGGTGTTCGTAGGCCTCCTGCAATGCGATGAATTGTTCCTGTGCGTTGGACGAAGCGTTCAGGTCAGGATGCAGCTGCATCACTTTCCGACGATACGCACGTCTGATGGTTTCCCGGTCGGCGCCTGCACTAACTCCCAGAATGTGATAGTACCGGTCACGCATGAGTAAGTAGATTTATACCAAATTGGAAGAGATAGGTTAGAGTATTAGGTGTTATTTCTACGTTGCCCTACCCGCCTGCGTTGTCAGATCAGGCAACTAATTCACCTGAATTTACAAAAATATTCTCGCAACGTGATGAAATCTTACTCCATTCCTACCGGGTTCTCGTGTAAGATTTACGTTTTTTCCCGGGATAAATTGTACAAACCAGACGGGTTATTTTTCCTAAGTCTCTTAAAATGAGTGTGGGACTGTGAGTTGTTACCGAGGCTTTTGCCACTTTTTTTTGAAAAAATTACAACATCCAGATTCCGGTCGTGGTTGCTTTGGTAGATGTCTCAACCTCTTTCTAAAGGCGAAAATTGCGGCGTATGCAACACCGATCTTGGGTAGAATTAGGTAAAAATGATGCGCCGCCGCTCGGGCAGAATAGAGATTGTACACCGATTTTTTTAACTTGTATAACCAGCTTTTTTCCTTCAGAACTTCCTCCTCCCATGGCCATGCGAACGACTCTCTTTTGCCTTTCGATGCTGCTGCCTGTCCTCGTCAGCGCGCAATTCAAGTTTATCGGCGATGCGCAGCCGATGGACAACGACTGTATTTTACTGACGCCCGATGTAGAGTACCGCGAAGGCATTGCCTACCACACCACCCGGCTCGATCTCTCCAATTACTTCGAGGTACAATTCGACATTTATTTGGGCGACAAGGATGACATGGGGGCCGATGGCATCACGTTCGTAATGCACGACGATGTCCGGGGATACCAGGCGTACGGTACCTGGGGCGAGTGCATCGGCTACGGGCGGTGGAGTCCGGCGGCCGGTTCGGGGCATTCCATCACCCCGTCGGTAGCGGTGGAGTTCGATACGTACCAGAACTACCGCCAGAATGATCCGCCTTCCGACCATGTGGCTTATCTGGAAAACGGCGTGAGCCTGCACGAAACGTATTGGAACAACGGCGATGGCGGCTTTAACATGGAAGACGACTACATGCACGACTTTCGCTTCCGGTGGGACCCCGATGAGCAACTGATTACCGTGTTTCTGGACGGGCAGATCGTCTACAAAGGCAAGCGGGATCTGATCAACGACGTTTTCGGAGGGGCTACGCAGGTCATTTGGGGATTCACGGCCTCCACCGGCCGGAAACACAACCTGCAATACTTCTGCCTCCGGCGGTGGGCCTTTGCGCCTGACCTGGTGCCTGCCGATCGCCACTGATCACGTCCAGGAGCCGTTCAACACATCACCAGTGCGAGTCATTGCGTGCGGTGACTGATTTTCTTATTTTTTACCTACATGACAACCTGAACCATTATGCAGACGGTAGACGCTACTTTCACCCTTAGCTACACCCCTGAGCAATACGATCGCGCTCGGCAGTTTGTAGAGGATATGAAACGACATCCGGACCGGGTCTACTGGCGCGGAAAGGAGGGAAAGTCGGACGAAGAGCTAATCATCATCCAGATTGTCCACTGGATTTTATCCGGCTTCTACAACAACTACAGTCCCAGCAAGCGTCGGCAGATTCTGCACATGCGCAGTGCCAGCTAACGTTGGGCAGGCTCCAAAAGTAGTAAAGCAGACATACGCTTCCGGAAGTGTATGTCTTTTTTTATAGATACGATCGGGCAATGCGCAACGCCTGCGCACCGTATCCGCCCCCGAACAAGTACTGGTGATTCAGGTAGTGATACAGCATGTACAAGGGTTGGCGTTCCTTCCAGCCGGACGGCAACGGCCAGGTCGCCTGGTATACTTCCCACACGCGCGAAGAGAAACCACCGAACATCGCCATGAGCGCCAGGTCGCACTCGCGGTCGGCGTAAGAACTGGCCGGATCGATCAGGGCTGGCCCTTGTGTAGTGAACAGGTAATTGCCCGACCACAAATCGCCGTGCGTCAGCGACGGCACCGGACGGTGGGCAATCCATTGGGGTAATAGACCGATCAGGCGCTCGTACAACGACGCCTCTTCGGACGTCATCCCACCTTTGGCGCGAATGGCTTCTACGAGGTGCCCAATGCGCTGTTGTCCGTAAAAATGAATCCAGTCTTCGTGCCAGCGATTGTCCTGTCGCGTAGCGCCGCAATAATTGTCGTGGTAAAACCCAAACTGCGTTTGCTGATGACGGTGCAGCTCGGCCAGGCCCCGGCCCAGTTGTGCGTGGTCGTCTGCCGAAGCCGACCGGGAAGGCAGAAACTCCGTAATAAGTACGGCCGGGTGATCGTTCTCTGGGGAAGTAGCCACCAGTACTTCTGGAATCGCCAGCGTTGCGGTGGCCTTGCGTAATTCGCGGAGCGACTCGGCCTCGCGAACGAACATATCCGGGTAAGGCAGGTGGTCGTTCCACTTGGCAAAGAAGGTACCGCGGGTCGTTTGTACGCGGCTGGCATGGTTAATGCAACCACCTGCGAGCGACTCGCTGCCTTGCCAATCAACTGCCGTACCGAGGTGATCGCGTAAAAGAGAGAGAAGGTACGCTTGCATCATGTTCATCTGGAGAAAACAGGGAATCAGCCGGTTAAGTTGGGAGCTGAGCCCAGACTATACAAGAAGCGCTATGTAAAAACACCTACTTTGTACAACTCCTAAACTGCTAAAGCTATGAAAAAAGCACTTTTTGTTTTGATTTTTTGCCTGGTAGGGGCGCACGCCAGCCGCGCACAATTTACCATCGGACCCAAAGTAGGGGTCAACTATTCCAACCTCTCTTCGAATCTGCAATCGTTAGAAGACGAACCGATCACCGGATTTCACGCCGGGGTTTTCGCCCGGTTGGGCGGACGTCTCCATCTCCAGCCGGAAGCGTACCTGATTCGGCGCGGGAGCGACCTCCGGTTCAAGGATACGGGGCACGAGCTGTTGCGTGGCGAGGTGCGTTACAACAGCATCGACGTCCCGATTTTGCTGGGGTACAAGCTGATCGACGGCGGTCTGGTGAACCTGCGGCTGATGGGCGGACCTGTGGCTTCGTTCATTATGTCTACCGACGAAGATGGCGTTACGGAGTGGCCCAGCGAAAACAACCGTTACGAAGATCAGGTGTGGGGCATACAGGGCGGTCTGGGCCTCGATGTGGGCAACCTGACCCTCGACGTACGGTACGAAACCGGTCTACAGGACATTAACCAAGGACTGCGGCAACGGCCTCATACGTTCAACGTCAGCCTGGGCTGGAAGCTTCTGTGAATCATTGGGTCAGTACTGATTTTCAGAAAAGGAGCTCCATGCGCGGTGCTCCTTTTTTTTTCTGCATTGGAACTAAACCGGTGGAAGCGAGAAGTGGTTCTGATAAAAATATCATTTCGCAGGGTGAGGTTGAGGGGCATTCACGCAAGCGAGGAATATTTTTAAAATGACTCGTATCTGGCTGGAAATGAGAGGGTTGAAATAGGGGTAAGTACCTGTTTTTTTTCGTTGTAAAGGCACTTTTAGAAGGGTGGGTTTGTTTAAATAAAGTACCACAACCCATGAACTATGACAGCTGTGAAAATTGCTAAAAATCAGATCGAAAGCTACGATATTTCGAAGTCGAACGAGACGTTGCAGTTGGCAGACGATCTGGCAAAATTTATAAAAGAGAACAACCTTTTCATGAACATTCAGGGCAAAGCCTATGTGAACGTGGAGGGGTGGCAGTACGCTGGTTCGCGCCTCGGTATTCTGCCGGTGGTGGAAGAACTACTGAACGTCAGCGACGATCGGGAGATCAAGTACCAGGCGAAAGTGTCGTTATACAACCTGAAGAGCAATCAGGAACAGGACGGGCATCCGCAGATTGTTGGAACGGGCTACGCCATCTGTTCGAATAAAGAAAATGGCAAGCGTTTCTATCAGGAGTTTGCCATTGCTTCGATGGCGCAGACGCGTGCCATCGGGAAGGCGTATCGCAACATCCTGGCGTGGATCATCCGCGCAGCGGGCTACGAACCAACGCCGGCCGAAGAGATGGATTATGAAGTGAACGCCCGCGCGGGTGCGACTGAGAAGCGCGCCGTGGCGGAAGAGACGCGTCAGCCCGTAACCGCGGTAGAGAAATCGACCGAGAAGAGCGTGGTGGAGGTCGTTGCGGACGAGTCGTCGGCAAAGCTAAAACCCGCGTCTGCCAAACAAAAGGCCGATATTTTGCTGTTGCTGAGCCATAAGGTGATTACCGCTGAAGAAAAGGAGCGTATGGTGCGCAACATCAACAAAATCGATTCGGTACGCGCCCAGAAAGCGATTATCAACCTGAAAAAGGTAATTAAAGAGCGTGCTTCGGACCAGACGCCTGCCTCAGATGCGGCTTAAGGTTGCACGATTCTAAATCATAGAAGCCTCCTGCGGTAACGTCGGAGGCTTTTTTATTGCAGGCCCCTTTTCAACATTTTGACGAGGCCTTTCACTGTCTTCCGAATTTCCTTTTCAGACACGTCCGTAATCGGTTCGTTGCTCTGCATGTGCGCCGCCAGGTCGAGGTCGTGCTGTAGCACCAGCAGCTCGGTCAGGCCTTCTGTCAGTTGCAGGGCCAGGAGTGCTGCGTGTTTTACTTTTATTTTCTTGTTGATTTTTTTATCGGTCTGCTGCTTCCGCAACAGGTCCTGGTGCCATTGCAACAACTCGGCTCGGTGTTGCCGGATCAGTTCACCCACTTCTTCCGAAAACCGCTCCCGGAAGGCCATGCGCAACAGACCACTGATGACGGGGTGCGTCAAGTCAAACTGCACGCGTTTTTCCAGGTACATCTCCAGCCACTTGAACCAATCTTTGTAATCGTCGGGAACGGAGACAGATTCCAGCGCCTGCGCGCGGGTATCGCGGGCATAGTCGAACAGGTACTGGTAAAAATCGCTCTTGTTCTGGAAGTACTGGTAGATGCTGCCTTTGGCGATCTTCAGCGTTTTGACAATGCGCGTGATCGAGGCGCTGTCGTAGGCGTTAAGCGCGAACTCTTCCAGGCCAGCCTGCCGAATGGAGTCCTGCTTGGTATCGGGAAGGTGGAGAAACGTGGGTTGGGGCATGGACAACGTGGTGGTTTAAGGTGCTGTCAATATAGCTTTATTAAACTGCGGCGGCAACTAAACCCTTGGCGAGGGCTTGGCGTATGAATATAGAAACAAGAACAATACCATGGAACGACAATTAAGCTCAGTGGAAAAGTTAAAAGAGAAGATAGAAGAAATTAAAGTGGCCATGATGGTGACGGTAGAGCCCAACGGCGCTTTGCGGAGCCGCCCGATGGCGACACGCCTGCTCGACGCCGAAGGAAACCTCTGGTTCTTTACGAACGAGTTTTCCGGCAAAGTGAATGAGATCATGAACGACCACGATGTGAATCTGAGCTATTCGCATCCTGACAAACAGAAATACGTGTCGATTTCGGGAAAAGCGAATTTGATTGTCGACAAAGAGAAGATGAAGCAGCTTTGGAATCCGATCCTGAAGGCCTGGTTTCCCGATGGCTTGGAAGACCCGAACCTGGCGCTGTTGAAAGTACGAATCATCCATGGTGAGTATTGGGACGATACCGCCAGCAAAGTATCGCAGTTTGTTAAAATTGCGAAGTCGATCGTAACGGGCGGAACGTACGATTCTGGCGATCATGGCAAAGTATCGCTCGATCAGCCCCTGGTTCCGCCGGCCGCCGCGGTGCCGACTACGGCCGCTCCTTCGAAGGCCCTGCCCGAATAAGAAACGCCGGTAAGAAAATAAAAGCGCCACCGATTCTCGATGAGTCGGTGGCGCTTTTTTGTGGTCGGTTCGCTCAGAGTACTTCCCACACGGAATCGACAAAGTAGCCGCGCTGGTCAAAAAAGTGCCGCCGCACTTGGAAACCGCTGACTTTTGCCATGTGCTCAACTTCTTGGAGCGTATATTTCTGTGAGGTTTCGGTATAGATGGCTTCCCAGGCATCGAACTCGATTTCGGTCTCCAGCGCCTCAATGCGAACCCGTTGCGCCTGAGTGCTGACCAGGTAGCTGCGCGCTTCACCGGTCATGGGGTCGTAGGTCGGGTAGTGCATGAACGTTTGCAGATCGAAGTGGCCGCCCAGCTCCCGGTTGATGCGACGCAGCAGGTTCAGGTTGAACGCGCGCGTTACCCCGCTGGCGTCGTTATAGGCATCGAGAATAACGGCCGGATCTTTCTTGAGATCGAAGCCGATCAGTAATAAATCGCCTTTTGACGCAGAGTCGGCCAGTTGCCGAAGAAACGCAATGGCTTCCGGATGGCTGAAATTCCCGATGTTGGAGCCCAGAAAAAGGATCACGTTGCGCTGTTGGCCGGACAGGCTGCGCAACGCCGCAAAATATTCACTACGCATGCCCTCCACCCGCAGAGCGGGGAACGCTTGTTTTACATCGGCCACCAGTCCGTCTACGGCGTTGGCCGAAATGTCGACGGGCAAGTACCTGAAGTTGGCGTTGGCTTGCAGAAAGTGCTCTAGCAACACTTTGGTTTTCAGGCCGTCGCCCGCCCCGAAATCGACCAGACTAAAAGCCGATCCGTGTTCGCGGAACAGGTCCAGCCACGTTTCTTTCTGCGTTTGAAAGATTTCCAGTTCGCAGTCGGTCAGGTAGTACTCTTTCAGGTGCATGATCTGCTGAAAGAGCTGGTCGCCCTGTTGGTCGTAGAAATATTTGGAAGATACATGTTTGGGAGAAGCCGTGAGGCCCTCCCGTACGTCGTCGGCGAACGACGAGTTAGTTGTAACGGTGGTTTCCATAAGGGTGTCTTTGCGCAGAGGGGTTAAACGGTTTCGGCCAGGCGAATGCCCGTAAACTGCCACTGTTTATCAGGATGAAAGAAGTTTCGGTACGTTGGGCGAATGTGGTCACGCGGTGTGATGCAAGAGCCGCCGCGCAGCACCATCTGGCTTATCATAAATTTTCCGTTGTATTCACCCAGGGCGCCGTCTTCGTGCTGGTAATACGGGTAGGGGAGGTAGGCGCTCGACGTCCATTCCCACACGTCGCCATACAACTGGGGCTGGCCTTCGGCCGCGGGAGCCGGGTGCCAGATTTCCCGGTCACCGAGATTGGCCGCATCGGGAAGTTTGCCCTGTTGTTGGCAAGCCACTTCCCATTCGAACTCTGTCGGGAGGCGCTTGCCCCGGAAGCGGGCGTAGGCATCCGCCTCATAATAGTTGACGTGCGTCACGGGACTGTGCAGGTCCACCTTCTTCAGACCCCCTAAGGTGTAGTAGTGCCATTCGCCCTCAATCTGGTGCCAATAGAGGGGCGCGGTTGCCTGATGTGTCTTGACCCAGTCCCATCCTTCGGCCAACCAGTAGCGGAAATTCTGGTAGCCGCCCGCTTCGATAAACTCCAGGTACTCGCCGTTGGTCACCAGCCGGTCTTGCAGCCGACACGCGTGGAGGTACACCTGATGGCGGCCGAGTTCATTATCAAAGCAAAAGCCTTCTCCCGCAAACCCAATGGGATATACGCCCTCGTCCACGGTAAGGTAGCCGCTGGGGCGTGGAGTGGCGGCAGGAAGATCGGCCACATCTTCCCGATAAGCCGGAAAGAGCGGGTTGTTGCCCAGGATGTATTTCAAATCGGTGAACAAGAGTTCCTGATGTTGCTGCTCGTGTTGCAGACCCACCTCCAGGATGTAATAGAAGCGTTCGGGCCAGGCCTCTTCCCGGTCAAGTAGGGCTTGCATGGCGGCGTTCACGTGCGTGCGGTATCGCAAAATGTCTTCTACCGGTGGGCGGGTCATGTTGCCCCGATGGGCACGGAGCACCCGCTTGCCGACGCTTTCGTAATAGCTGTTGAACAGGTAACTGTAATCCGGATGAAAGAGCTGATAATTAGGGTCGTAAGCGTTTAGCAAAAAGGTTTCGAAAAACCAGGTGGTGTGGGCCATGTGCCACTTGGGCGGACTAACATCGGCCATCGGTTGCACTACGTGGTCTTCTGGCGTCAGGGGGCGGCAGATCGACTCGGTAAACGAACGCACTTGGGTGAAGCGAGCCAGGTATTGCAGATTTCTTTTTTCTGAAACAGACGTAAGAACAGGAGATGCCATACGGGAGTAGGATTAGGAAATGAGGTGAAGATTAAAAAGAAGGTACTGATGATGGGTGAAACATGAAAGCGTGGGCATTGTTTTTGGTTTTGGGGTGGGGCACGAACATTTATTACGATCTAACGTATCCTAACAGAAAAGCGTTATGACACGAGAAGAAGATCAAATACACCTTAATAATATCGCCAACTGCATCCAGGAAATCGAAGCCTATACCGAAGGAATGGATTTCAACAATTTTGTGCAGGAAGAAGAGGTAAAAGCCTCAGTAGTACAGAACTTACAGATGATTGGCGAAGCCGCTACGCTGCTCTCCGACGAATTCAAAGAGCAGTTCACGGCCATTGAACTAGATACCTTGGATGGGCTGCGTAATGCCCATTACAACGACGAAATGGAAATTGACCACCATTCGTTGTGGGGAATCATCCAAAACGATCTGCCTCTGATCCGCGACATTGTCGGGACTGCCTCCGAGCAACTGGATAATGAGGAGTAATATACTTTTTATCAACTAGTTACGTTATCAGCATAGCCGTGACCGAAAGGTCCGGCTATTTTGCTGGGATGTCCTTCCACTGCCGGACTTCCCCGATCTTGTAGTAGACAGGCGATATTTTCTCAGCAATTGATAACAATTTAAATACTATTCGCGTACCTTTGTTGTCGCTATTATATAATATTCTATATTTGTATTATTATATAATGGCTGTTTTCCTACTTTAATACCTACGGCACCCGGTTTTATACATGACAGAAAGCTCATGCAAGCATAATAGATGCTTTCTGGTTTCTCTCTCTATCTTTGCCATAATGATTCCGTACTCAGCACAATTGACTGATGATAACTAGCTCTGCTACAGCTCTATTCTCGAAGCGACTTTTTTGTTTTTGTTTCTTGCTGATCAGTTGTATTTCCTGCATTTCGCGCGAAAAGCTGGTATACTTGCAAGGTCAATCGGCGCGCCTCAACGCCCCCGCCGTTAACAACAATCGTCCGCCTGAATATAAATTGCAGGTGAACGATATACTGGCCGTTAACGTCACCAGTTCCAACGCTGAAATTGCCAAGGAATTCAACCAGCAGGGGCAAAACAACATGCGGAACATCAACCCGGCGGCGCTTTACGTCAGCGGGTATTCGATCGGCCCGGCAGGGAACATCACTCTACCCACCATCGGAGCTGTTGAAGTCGTGGGACTGACGGTAGATGAAGCCCGGGCTGCCATTCAGCAGAAGGTAGACGAATACCTGACAAGCGGAACGGTACTGGTCGCGTTGGTCAGCTTCAAGATATCCGTATTGGGCGAAGTACGTAATCCGGGATATTACTACGTCTACAACGACCAGGTGACCATTTTCGAGGCCCTCAGCATGGCAAGCGACGTTGCCAATTTGGGTGACCGGAAGCACGTGAACCTAGTGCGGCAGGTACCCGGGGGGAACGAAAGTGTATTCCTGGACCTGACCAAAGCCGACCTACTTACTTCGAAATACTACTACCTACAGCCGAACGACATGTTGTACGTGCCACCGTTGCGTGCCAAATCGAACGATTTCAACATCTCTAACTTCGGCATTGTCACTTCCGTGGTATCCGTCATCAGCACCACCCTCAGTGTTTTGGTACTTACAGGAGTAATCACCAGACCGGAGTAATCACCAGACCATCGAACTAGGTAACAAACTGATAACCTAGGTTTTAAAAAAATGTTTAGGCAGAAAGTAATGAAGGGGGTGTTCTGGTCTTTTGTCCAGAGCATCGGGATGCGAGTGATCACTGCGTCTGTGTTTTTCCTGCTGGCCCGGCTACTGGCTCCGGAAGCCTTCGGGCTGGTAGCCTATGCGCAGGTATTCATCAATTTTGCCCACATTTTTGCGAACCAGGGGTTTGGCAATGCCATCATCCAACGGAAAGAGCTGGAAAAAGCGCATCTGGATACGGCTTTCTGGAGCCACTTTGCCGTCTCGTCCATCATCGCCCTCATTTCCGTCTTCTCTGCGCATGCCATCGCAGATATCTTCGAAGAACCTGAAATTGCGCCCATCATTCAGGTGCTGGCGATCACCTTCGTGGTGCAATCGTTCATCAGCGTGCAGATGTCGATCCTGTTGCGCAAACTCGATTTTAAAGTGCTGGCGCTGCGGGGCATGGTGGTGGTGTGCATCAGTAGTGCCATTGGCGTCGGTATGGCGCTGGCCGGGTACGGCGTCTGGAGTTTGATCGGACAACAGCTTTCGGCCGGAATCGCCAATGCCATCATCCTGTGGGGCATCAGCGACTGGCGGCCCAGCTTCAACTTCTCCTGGCGCTGCTTCCGCGAGTTGTTTAGCTTCAGTGTCAACGAAATGGGGTCTAACCTGCTTCGCTTCCTGGGGGGCAACACCGACCGTTTCCTGTTGGGCTATTCGGTCGGCGAAGAAATTTTGGGGTACTACTCACTGGCCTTGAAAATTATTAACATCCTTCTGGAACTGACGATTGAGACTTCGCGAAAGGTCGCACTGCCGGCATTTTCGAAAATTCAGCATCAGCCGGAGCGGGTACTGAGTTACTTTTACCAGGCCACACGTTATACAAACTACCTGACCATCCCTGTTTTTGCGATGCTGGCTTTCCTGGCACCGCAGATCATGCCGCTGGTCTTTGGGCCGCAGTGGAAAGACAGTGCCATTCTGCTGCAGATTTTATGTGTGATCGGGATTTTGCAGCCGATCGTACAGTACAACACGACGGTAATGACCGCCTTAGGAAAACCTCGGTGGCAGTTCTATGTTAGTCTGGTCAATATGGTAGGCAAGACCTTACTGTTTTTACTTGTCGCTTCTTATGGCGTACTTTACGTCTGTACCGCCTACGACCTGGTCACCCTCCTGACGGTTCCCATCTCGCTCTACTGCATTTACCGTCTCATCAACCTACAAATTGGCACCTACCTCAAGCAATACGTCATCCCGATGGGGGGGATTGTGCTGGCCATCCTTTGTGCGTGGTCGGTCGAGCATTGGCTGGGCGTCTTGCCGATTCCCCTCCTGGACATCGCCGCCAAAGGCCTTCTGATCGCAGGGCTGTACCTGGGATTTGTGGCGATCATGGCGCAAGACGACCGGCGGTGGGTAATGGAAATTGTGACTGAATTCCTGGAGAAGAAGCGCAAAAAGAAGACTGCCTGAATTATAATAGTGCAAATATTTATTTGTATAGTAAAATAAGTTAACTTAGCATTTCATTTCAATAGCTATAAAGGCATGGAAACGTCTCGGTATTCACACACACAAGCCTTGAAAAGCGACCCTATTGACTTGAGTGTCATTACGAAGAAGATCATTCGTAAATGGTACCTTTTACTGGGTTCGTTATTGCTCACGCTGGCGCTGGCTTATGTGGTCATTCTGACTACACCAGAGGTGTACAAAGTGTCTTCTTCCATGCTAGTCCGTGACGAAAGTGCTACGGGAAACCAGCAGTTTATGGAAGGGATCGGCTTGTTCGAACCTCAGACCAAAATATCGGACCAGACGGCAATGCTAACGTCGTTCGATATCATCAGACGGACATTGGAAAAGCTGGATTTTGGCGTGACGTACTACAAACACGATCAGTTTATCCAGCACGAGATTTACAAGCGCCGGCCGTTCGATGTGGAGCTCGACAGTTTGTCCGATCAACTGATCGGGGTGCCCATCTATGTGCGTTTTCTGTCTTCAAATCGCTACGAAATATCCGTCGAAGCCGATGAAGCCAGCGTCTACCAAATGGCCGAAGAGAAATTTGCGCCGACCAAAGCACGCGACGTGCTGATTCAGAACGTACAGAAGGTGGGGCAACCCGTACGGACTCCCTATCTCAACTTTACGTTAATCCGCAATGAGCAGGAGCCCCTCGATACCCTGAGCCAGTACTCGTTCATGATCCATCCTCTGGAACGGGTGACCGAGCAGTACCAGAAAAAGCTGGTCGTCGCTCCTTTTGAAGAAGGTTCCGACATCCTGGTGCTGACCACAACCGGAGAAATTGTCGAGAAAGAGTTGATGTTTCTCAACAGTTTGATGGAGACGTACATCGAGGACGAGGTAAAAAATAAAAACCTGTTGGGTTTGCGTACCATCAATTTCATCGATAAGCAGATCGCTACGGTGGCCGATTCGCTGTCGCAGGTGGAGCAGTCACTCAGGAGTTTCCGGGACCGGACGCGTACGGTAGACATCGGTACTACGGCTCGTGACCTGAATACTAAACTCGATGAATTGCAAAAAACGCGGGAAGATCTGCTGATCGATTACCGGAGTTACCAGAACCTGTTCCAGTACCTGGAGCAAAATGATTACACCGAAGTAATTGCGCCTTCGGTTCGTAACATCAACGATGAGGTTATGAGCGGACTGCTGCGCAACTTGATCGAACTCAACCAGCAGCGGGCGCAGTTAAAAACTTCGGTCAGACAAAGCCTCCCGGCAATCGAAGAACTGGACGCCAAAGTCAAAAGCATTCGGGCCCAACTGCACGAGAACGTCAACAACCTGATTGCCACTACGAAGTACAAAATCGAGTCTGTGGAGAACCAGATTGAAGAGCTGGACAGTCAGATTAACTTGCTGCCTAAAAATGAACAGGAGCTGATCAACATCGAACGGAAGTTCCAGTTCAGCGACAACCAGTACAACTACCTGTTGCAGAAACGAACCGAAGTAGGAATCGCAGTAGCTTCGAATGCCAGTACCAAGAAGGTCGTCGAAGAAGCCCGACTGGACGGACGCACTCCGGTTTCGCCCAACAAAATCCTGATTCTGTTGACGGCGATTGTGCTGGGGCTGGCCCTGCCTGTGGGGGCGCTGATTCTGGCGGATATGTTCCAGGATAAAATCAGCAGCCGGGAAGAAGTCGCGAACATCATTTCGATGCCGCTGGTAGGGGAAGTGCCACGTTTGCGCCGCAAAGAGAATGCCTTGGTCTACAGCCGACCTCGTTCGGCAGCGGCTGAATCGTTCCGCACCATTCGCTCGAATCTGTTGCTGCAGAATCATGTCAATGGCGCTTCGAAAACCCTCCTGGTAACCTCTTCGGTGTCGAACGAAGGCAAGACGCTTTGCTCGGTTAATCTGGCATCGTCGTTTGCAGTGGCGAACAACCGCACCATCATCATTGACGCCGACTTGCGCCGTCCGCGGGTACACAACATCCTGGAGAAAACCAACGGCGTAGGGCTGAGCAATTACCTGCAGGGCACTGCCGATATGTCGGAGATTATACAGCCGACCGATCAGGAAAATCTGTACGTCATAACAGCAGGTAAAAGCGACGGCCATCCGGGGGAAATCTTACTGAGCGAGCGGCTCCCTCAACTGATCAACAAGCTGAAGATGGAATTTAAGTTCGTGGTATTGGACACCCCACCCGTGAAGATCGTGACCGATGCCCTGGTGTTGAGCGCTTACTCTGACATCAACATTCTGGTGGCGCGGCGCGGTGTTACCAGCAAGAGCCAGCTGATGGACGTAGAGGAGTTGCATCAAAACAATACCCTCCACAACCTATACGTGGTCTTGAACGACGTACAGGCTACCAAAGGGCACGGATACTACGAATAGCGCTTTCCGGCGCATTTAAAAGAGGAGACAATGGGCGTTGCCAGTGCTATTTCCCATGCGACCTATCCGTCTGTGCAGACAGAGACGGAAGAGTTCAAGCTGAACGGCTACTATGTATTTTTTGCCTTGACCATGTTGGCGCAAAATGCATATCGCGTGACGCATGAATACGACCATAGCCTCGATTTCCTGTTCCTGGTGCCTTATGCCCTGTTGGTGTTCAAATACTACGATGACCTGCGGGAGCTCACGTTCATCTTTATCCTGGGCATGCTCAGCAACTACGGGAACTGGTTGTCCGAGTTTGCTTTACTCAAGTCAGGGTCGCGAGTCCTGTTTTTCGATGCCTTTTTCATTTACCTGACGGCGTTGAACTTCTACGACATCGTCAAGAAGAAACAGATTAGCGACTTCTTTCTGATCACGATCTACATTCTAATGTTGTTGCTGTGGACCTTCAACTTTAGCCGTGGGTTGTTGAGCGGAGAGGGAGGCCATGCCATTGGCGAAGCGCGGGTCTATTTCGGGAGCATCTTTCTGTTAATTGTGCCCCGGGTATTTCGCCACAAGCAGGACTTTGTGAAACTCATCAAAATCATTTCGCTGTGTTCGTTCCTGCTGTCGTTTGCCATCATCTGCATGGTGGTGTTCCGAACCATAGGCCTGACCGGCGGCTCAGGGCGGTTCAATCCCGGGCATGCGGAGGCGCAGTTCATCATGCTCGGCATGATCATCTGCATGCTCGATTTCTTCTACGGAGAGAAATACTGCATTTTTAACGTCAATCGCCTGTTGCTGATTGGCTTTTACCTGATCATCATTGTGTTGTCGGGGGTGCGCTCGGTGCTGCTGATTTCGGGTGTACTGCTGGTTCTGTTGACTTTTCTGAACTCAAAATCCGATCTGAAGAAAAAGATCATCTTGATTTTCGGATTGATTGCAGCCGGCCTGGTGGCAATTAACCTGGGCGTACTGCAGGAAGTAGTGGAACAGCAGGAGGAGTATGCCGAGGGTGGGGGATCTACGGTCGACTTCCGGCTGGGCATGTGGACCATCTTCTTAAACAAGCTATTCGAAGACCATAGCCGCCTTTTCTTTGGCCGGCCCTTCGGTCTGGAACTGATCGATATTTCGAGTCTGGATTGGCAGAGCCGCGATCCGTACGTAGACAATTCGCTTGCCCACAACGATTACATCGCAATGGCGATGACGAACGGAATCGTCTTTAGCTGCATGCTCTTGTTCATGCTCCTGAGTTACATCATTCGCGGAGTACTCACCGCGCGTCGGGCCGGCGATCTCAACTACATCGTCCTGTTCATGACGATCGTGCTAGGTGCACAAACGTTGATTAGTGCGACCAACGCTGAAGTGAAACACTACGGCACCTCCATTCTTTTGTGGTGCCACCTGAGTTTTTTAGCCGTTTTATTCAATCATATAAGTAATACAAAAGTTGGAGAAGCTAAAAATATCAATCGTCACACCCTCGTACAATCAGGGTAAATTTATTGAAGAGGCGATCAAAAGTGTGGCCGAGCAAGGCTACCAGAATTTTGAGCACATCATCATCGACGGCGGATCAACCGACGAAACAGTAGACATACTAAAAAAATACCCTCATTTAAAATGGGTTTCTGAGCCCGACGAAGGCCAGAGCGATGCCCTGAACAAAGGCTTTCTGCAAGCGACCGGCGACGTAATTGGTTGGTTGAATGCCGACGATTTTTACCTGCCCGGTACGTTCCGAAAGGTAAGCCAGCAGATGAGCAATCCGTCTATCGCGGCGGTTTACAGCAACGTGCGCTTCATTGATAAAGACCGGAATTTTATCCGCAATTTCATTTCGCACCGGCCGTTGCGTTGGTTCATGTTCTTCAGCTGTTACATTCCTTCTACTACGTTCTTCTTCCGGAAGGAGATTGTAGAGCAGGGCATCCTGATCGACAAAACCATCGACCTTTCGATGGACAAAGACTTTTTTGCCCACATTATGAAAGCAGGGTATCGGATGAAGTATGTAAACGACTTCTTCGCCGCTTTCCGCTGGCACGATTCGAATAAGTCGCTGGAATCGAAGGAAGTACGCAATACGCGTTATGCCGAAGGCATTACCATCATCAACAAACACTCGCCTTTTTACGTAGAGCCCACTCCCGAAAACATCCACCTGTATTTTAAAGTGGAGAAGAAAATCCAGTTTGTGAAAGGCATCATGCGCCTAATCTCTTAGTTATGACAACTATCCGAAAACTTTATAAAGCTGCCGATTCGGTCGTAGGCTACCAGAAGCGCGCTAATTTCCTGCATACGTTACGCTACCGATTGGGCAACTACTTTGTCTGGAGTACCCGCGAGGATCGTGACAAACTCATGATCAACCACCGGAAGGACATTTGCATTGAGGGATATCCGCGCAGTGCCAATACCTACACCGTGCTCCTGGTAGAAAAGTATGCCGACCGCCCGCTGGAAATCGGGCACCATCTCCATCTGGCAGCCCAGCTAAAACGGGCGATCCATTACGACATTCCGGCGGTGCTGCTGATCCGCAAACCGCAAGATGCCATTACGTCGCTGTTGCTGCGGGAACGTGCCGTTTCCATCGAAAACGCCATCAAGTGGTACATTTATTTTCATAAAGGACTGCGCATCTACAAAGATCGGCTCATCATCTGGGAGTTTAACGAGTTGATCAACGACCCGGCCTCGCACCTGAAGATGCTGCAACAACGCGTGAAGAATTTCTCGATTGAAGTGGGAGAGATCGATAGCGAAGCCATTTTTCAGGAAATTGATCAGTTGGATCGGATTACGAAAGAAAAAGAGGTCTCTGCCAACGAATTTAACCTGATTAACTCACGACCGGGGAAAGGCAAAAAGCAGAAGAAAGAGCAGCTTCTGGCCGAACTGAAGGCCAACCCCAAGTACCGCGCCTGGCTGGAAGAGTGTGAGGAATTGTACCAGTTCTTCACGACGCCCTAACGTACTAGGTTTCAGTCCATTCGGACCCCGGCCTTTCTACGAGCGGAACATCAAATTTGTGGCGACATTACCTAGCGAAACCGACGCATATGCGAGTACTCTTCATTCATAACTTTTACCAGATTGCGGGCGGGGAGGATACGGTTTTCAGGGCAGAAAAAGCGTTGCTTGAGGAGCGGGGACATGCCGTAGAAGCACTTCTTTTCGATAATGACGCAATCCAATCCACGAAAGACAAGTTGCTGACCGGCTTGCGTGGGCTGTATAATCCGGTCAGCGCTACGCTGTTACGGCAGAAGATCCAGGCGTTTCGTCCGGACCTCATCCACATCCACAATTTTTTTCCTCTCGCTTCGCCGTCGGTATTTTACGAAGCCGACCGGCAGGGGGTACCCGTAGTGCTGACACTGCACAATTACCGGCTGTTGTGTCCGAGTGCGTTTTTATACCACGACGGGCAGATCTACGAGGCCAACGTCCACTGCATCTTCCCGATCGACGGGATTCGCAAAGGCGTTTACCGCGATTCGCGTATGCAGACGGCCAACCTGGGCATCATCACCGGAATGCATAAGCTGCTGGGGACTTTTCGGAAAAAAGTAAGCCGCTTCATTGCGTTGACGGAGTTTGGCAAACAGAAGTTTCTCGACTCTTCCTTGCATCTCTCGCCTGAGCAGATTGCGGTGAAACCGAATTTTACCGAAGATCTGGGCTTAGGTTACGAAGAGCGGGAACCTTACTTTTTATTTGTGGGGCGGCTGAGCGAAGAGAAAGGAATCGACAACCTGTTGCAAGCCTTTCGTGCCGCTCCTTTTCCGTTAAAAATCATTGGCGATGGCCCGCTGCGCAGCAAAGTCGAAGCAGTTGCCGCGGAAAATCCTCAGTTGGAGTACCTCGGCTTTCAGGAGAAGTCTCAGGTCATTGAGGCCATGAAGCAATGTACCGCGCTGCTGTTTCCCTCACTGTGGTACGAAACCATGGGCATGACCATTTTGGAGGCGTTTTCGACCGGGACGCCCGCCATTGCGTCGCGCATTGGTGGCCCCGCCGATATTGTGGTCAACGAATACAACGGGCTGCATTTCGAGCCTCACGATTGGCAGCAGCTGCGTGCCCATGTCGATCGGCTGTTGCAGGAAAAAACGTTGTTGAAAAAAATGCAGGCCGGTGCCCGCGAGAGTTACGAGCGCCATTACACGCCTGAACGAAACTACCAGCAGCTAATCCGGATTTACGAAGACGTGCTCGCGGAGAAAAAGGCGTTGGCACGCCCGTAACTTAGCGGTGAGACGCCTGTTTGCTGGTGTCCGGTGTTTCGTCGCCTACCGCAATTTCCCACTCCTGGTTGAGTGTGCCCATAGCATGATAGGCCGTGAGGTCGAACAGGCAGGGCACCACCGAAACGTAATGGTTCGCCAGCGCCCATTCGTCGTTGTCTTCTCCTTTGTCCTCATTGACAAAGTTACCCGCCAGCCAAAAGTACCGGCGGCCATTCGGATCGTAGCGTTCTTCAAATACCTCCTGCCACTTGGCGCGTGCCTGGCGGCAAATCTTGATGCCTTTTAGGGCATGGTCGGTCTTCTTGGGGAAATTAACATTCAGCGCCACGCCCGAAGGAATGCCGGTTTGAAGCACCTGCTGGGCAATCTGCGTAACGTATTTTCTGACGTGTGAAAAATCGGCATCGTGTCCGTAGTCACACAACGAGAAACCAATGGCCGGCATTCCTTCAATGGCGCCTTCGATGGCTGCCGACATCGTACCTGAATACAACACACTGATGGAAGAGTTGCTGCCGTGGTTGATGCCACTGACGACCAGATCGGGCGTTCGGTCTTTCAGGACGTGGTGTTTGGCCAGTTTCACGCAATCGGCCGGCGTGCCCGAGCATTCAAAGGCCTGAATCCCCAGATCTCTGAAGATGGTCGAAGCGTCGAGCCGGAGGGTGTTTCCCACGGTGATGGCGTGCCCCATCCCCGATTGAGGGCTATCGGGTGCCACGACCACTACTTCGCCCAGTTCGTTCATCAATTCGACCAACGTACGAATGCCCGGAGACGTGATGCCGTCGTCGTTCGAAACTAGAATCAAAGGTCGTTCAGGTGACTTTTTGCTCATCCGTTCTTAAGCTGGTTATAATATTTTACGATCTCCACCAAATCGCGTTCGCGATCAAAGCGGAGATTATTGCGTTTCACAAATGCTTTGACTTCTTTTTTCCGGTCGCTCAACAGCAGATACACTTCGCGTTTCCGACCCAGGTATTGCCGGATGCGTCCTTCGTTTTCTCGGAAGAAAAAGTCGTTGGTCAGTTGCATCCGGTTGGTATAGTACGTCCGGTTCATAAACGGGTCGTACACCGGCACCGACTGTACGCTCATGCGCTCGCGTCCCAGCAACTGCAACGGCTGCCCGTCTTCCAGCACTTCAAAAAACGTAGGGCGCTCGTAATCGCTCTGGTACCTGAAAGGCAAGGAGCGGAACAGGCGGGTCTGACCGCTTTCCTCATCGTACAGACTGAACAGATTGACCTGTTGGGTGCTATAGGTTTTCAGCGAACTGTTGGCGTCCAGCCGCAAGGTTTCGGTTTCTGTGTTGTAATTGAGTTTGCCACGGGTAGTGTCGCCGTTGTTCAGCACCACCACGCCACGCAGCCACCGTTCACTCAGCGGCGTTTGAGCCTGCCCGAGCAGCGGAAACAACACAAGTACCCAAAAAGTAAGTTGTTTCATGAATAAGCAACGGAATCAAATCAGGGAGCGTACGTTAACGTCCGTTAACTTTTGCTTCAAAGTTGCGCAAAATTTCGTGCCCCATTTTGTCCCGTTTGGTGAGTAAATACTTTTCGTTGTGTTGGTTAGGCACAATCTCAATCGGCACATTTTCTACGATTTCCAGGCCGTATCCCATCAGACCGACACGTTTTTTCGGGTTGTTGGTCATCAGCTTGATCTTGGAGATGCCCAAATCGCGCAGAATCTGTGCGCCGACGCCGTAGTCGCGCTGATCCATCTTAAAGCCCAATTCCAGATTGGCCTGCACGGTGTCGCGGCCTTGTTCCTGTAATTTATACGCTTTGAGCTTGTTGAGCAGGCCAATGCCCCGCCCTTCCTGGTTCATGTACAGCACTACTCCCTGGCCGATCCGGTCGACCATCTCCATCGCGGCGTGCAATTGGGGGCCACAGTCGCAGCGGCACGAACCGAATACGTCGCCCGTCAGGCACGATGAGTGTACCCGCACCAACACCGGCTCGTTTTCCTGCCAAGTGCCTTTGACCAGCGCCAGATGCGTCTCTCCGGTATTGACCTGCCGGTAGGCCACCAGCTCGAAATCACCGTGGTCGGTGGGCATCTGCACGTTGATTTCGCGTGTGATCAGCGTTTCGGTGCGAAGGCGATACTCGATCAGATCTTTGATTGAAATGATTTTCAGTTGCAACCGGTCGGCAACTTCGAACAGGTCGGGGAGACGCGCCATTTCGCCGTCCTCTTTCAGAATTTCGACCAGAACGCCCGCTGGACGTAAGCCAGCCAGCCGTGCCAGATCGATGGCGGCTTCGGTATGGCCCGCCCGCCGTAGAACGCCTCCACGTTTGGCGCGCAGCGGAAAGATGTGGCCGGGGCGACCCAATTCGTCAGGATCGGTGGCCGGATCGACCAAGGCCTGAATGGTTTTGGCTCGGTCGTGGGCCGAAATACCCGTGGTGCACCCGTGGCCTTTCAGATCGACCGAAACCGTAAATGCCGTTTCGTACGCGGCGGTGTTGCGGCCCACCATCATTTCCAGCCCTAGTTCGTCGCAGCGGTCCTCCAACAGGGGAACGCAGATAAGTCCGCGGCCCTCGCGGGCCATGAAATTGACAATTTCGGGAGTGGTACACTCGGCCGCGCAGATAAAATCGCCTTCGTTCTCACGATCTTCGTCGTCCACAACGATTACGACTTTCCCTTGGCGTATATCATCAATCGCCGCTTCAATGCTGTCAAGTTTGCGCGACGACTGATCGGAAGTAAGTGGAGAATTCATACGGAAAGGTAGCTATACTTTTTCAACTGCAAGATGAAGTCAGAAGCCTCTGCCTTGGCGAATCCAATGCCTCGGTGCGTTAGCCCTCTGACTTTAATCATCACAACACCGAACGGGTCAGTTTTTGTTCTGCCAACTGTATAAGGCTACGTTCCAGCCGCCGATTTGCTTTTTGCCAGTCGTAGCGTTCGCGCACAAAGGCCTGACCCTGTGCGCCCAAGCGGCGGGCTTCGTCCGGGTGAGTCAGGAGAAATACAATGTGGCGGGTCAGCTCGGCGGCGGTAGCGCCTTCCAGAATTTCCTCACCTGGTTGTGCACCCAGAGCACGATTCGCCAGCGGCGTCGTCACGACCGGCACTCCCAGGGCCATGGCTTCCAGCAACTTATTTTGCAGACCCGAACCGGTGAACAAGGGGGCGACCATGATGCGTGCCGCCTTTAAGTAAGGCCGGAGATCGGGCACAAAGCCGGTGATCAGCACCTCCGGGCTTTCCAACCGCCGTACTTCGGCCGCGGGCCGGACGCCAACCAGCCCGACGGTAACCGACTGCCCTTGTTCTTTCAGAAGGGGCACCAGTTGATCGACCAGGTAACAAGCCGCCAGTACGTTCGGGTGATAGCCCATGTTTCCCGTAAAGATCAGATCCAGTGGTTGCGGATGGGCGGGGGGGATGTCGTCCTGCAAAAAATCCGGTGAGATGCCGTTGGCAATGACATCGACAGACGCGCGAAGCGACCGAGGGAAAATGGCGGCGTCGGCATCGGTAATCATAGAATACCGCTGGAAATGTTCCATCAGGGTCAATTCGTAGCGGCGCAACCTTCGGGTTTCTACCGCGATCAGGGGGCGTTGCCACCAGGGCGAACGTTCGCCGCGCTTCCTCATTCCCTCCGAGAGGGCATCCATGTAATCGAGGTAGCGAGGCGTTTCGAGCTCGGTCGGGATGTTTTCGCCCAGGCGAATCAACTGGGTGTAGACGACATCGATCTGATAGGCTTTCACCAGCGCACGAACGCGCTTCCGCATCAGGGGCGACCGGAAGTAATTGACCTGAAAGGGAAGCGAGTTCAGAAGTCCGCTGGCCAGGTGCGCCAGCCGCTGGGGTAAGGGTAATGGAATGACTTCCAGCCGTTTCACCAACGCTTGAATGGAACGAAGCTGCGCCGCTGTGGGGAGTGCTTCGGCCAGGCAGATCAGGTAGACCTCGTGATGCTGGCTGAGGTAATGCAATTGGTGGTACAGCCGCAGCTTGTCCCCTTTTTCAAGAGGCCACGGAAACCGGGAAGCGGCCACCAGAATTTTCATGACACAGAAGCGTAAAACGTTTCAAACTGCCGGACCAGTTGGTCCCAATGGTACTGTTCCTGAGCCCAGGCGCGCGCCGCCTGACCGGTGGCGCAAATTTGCTGCGGATGTTGTAATAAGTTGATAAGGGTCTCGGCGAAGGCTTCGGGCATGTCGGCGATCCACCCCTGTTGCCCCGACTGGAGGGGGATGCCTTCGGTGCCGATCGACGTGGTGACGATGCATTTGCCGAGCGCTAGCGCCTCAACCACCTTCAGGCGCATGCCGCTGCCCGAAAGCAAAGGCACCACCAGGATCTGGCAACGCTCCAGAAAGGCGGCGGCGTCGGGCACCGGCCCGTGCAAGTGAACCCCGGTTGGCACAGGGGCGCCCGGTTGCAACGAGGGGGGCGGATTTTTGCCGGCAATGTGCAGCGTGGCGTGTGGGAGCGCGGCTTGTACCCGGGGCCAGATGTCGGCCAGTAGCCAGGCGACGCCCTGAGCATTGGGTACCCATTCTAAACTTCCCAGGAACCCGACTGATTGAGGGAGGACCTCGGCTGCCGAAGAGCGCTCAAACCAGGCCGGATCGGGCCCGGCTGGAATGGTGGCCAGCGGCTTCCCGGCATGATAGCGCCGGAAAAACTCCGCATCGGCCTCGGTAATGGCGACAATGCCATCGAACCGCGGAATGTAGGTCAGTTCGAACCGTTGAATTTTGGGTACCAGTTGTTGCAGGTACCAGCGCTTGGCAAGGTTGCGTTCTGCCGCCGCGACGCGTGCCCAGATCTGATGTTCTACGTTATGCGCCCGCAGGACCACCGGGGCCTGGCTGTAGCGGCGCAGTAGCGGCAGGTACGATGCCAGATAGATGCCTTCCAATTGGATGAGATCGACCGTATGGGTCTGCAGATGCGTGCGCAGCAAGTGGGCGAATTCTTCACGGTGAAAGCGGGAAACGTTGTAAGGTGCCATCTGAAAAGCGCCTTTTAACAGTCCCAGAGCAGTAAAAGAGGTATCCACTTCGGTCACCAGCACCTCGTCGGTTACGGAGCGGAGCGGTGCCGGGTCCGTGTGATGCTTGCGCGTATTCAGCGACGCGAGCGTCAGGTGGTGTCCCCGCTTGTGCAAATGATGCGTCAACAAGTACGTGGCGATGTTCCCCCCGTCGTTCAAAGGCCAGGGCAGGCGATTCGTAAGCTGAAGAATACGCATGGGGGGCAAAAATAGGACTTCCCGTGCAGAGAAGGGGGTGGTTTTACGGGGAGGTCAATAAAATATGAAAAGATTATTAAATGATGATAGGATTACATTTTTCTGATAAAAATTTACGTTATTCAGGAAAGCCCGCGCGCTCACCACACTTTTTAGAACGCGCAGGTCAGATGAAAATCAATCATTTATTACGCTGTAGCCTACAGCACCCACTTATTAATCCATTTCTGAAGGGAAGTTCTTTCCTTTCGACACACCAAAGTAAGATGAGTATGGTAACTATCGAGAAACTCATCGATCGTCAGTACCTGACCATCGAGCACGACCACGACCACGACTGGATTAGCGTGACGTGGCGTGGCTATCTCACCTCGAATCAACTGCGCGTTGGTTACGAAGAAGCCCTAAAATTGCTCCAGGAGCGACACGTCGGCGGTTTGCTGATGAATGCCGAATACATGATCGGCAACTGGGGTAGCATCACCAGTTGGTTGGCTTGGCACTGGCTCCCCCGGGCCCTGAAAGCCGGCCTCAACCGCATCGCGTACGTGTATCCGGCTGAGCGGCTGGAACGGCTGCAGACCACCCACCCCTTCGTCTCCGAGGAGGTCTGTGAAATTCGTTCGTTCGCGACCGTCGAAGCGGCTGAAGAGTGGCTCCGGCCCCTGTGAATCTACTTTATCAAAAGCGCTGACCGTGATAAATTCGAACGGAGCGGGCGTAAAACAAAGCACAAAAATGCCAAGCGCTGCCCAGCCCAGTACTTTTCGTCCTGGGTTGAGTGGCGCTTCTTCCGTTGCAGGGGGGTGGTAGACCCCTAAAAAGCGCCCTAACAAAAAGATAAACAACAGCCAGAACGCATCCCATTCGTGCGTCGGAAACAGCAGGATGATCATATACTGCGCAGCAAATACGCTCAGCGCAAGAGTCAGTCCGTTCAGACGGTTGGGACTGATTCGGCCGAAGACCAAGTACAGAAAGCCCCCGTACAGCAGATGCCAGAGAAAATAACTTTCGTCGGTCGTAGTGCGCAGGTAGCTCACCGCCCCCATGCCGGCATACAACACAAACAACGTAAACAAAACCGGTGCGATGCGCCGGTGCTTTTCCTCACCCACCAGGCCATACAAAATGTGTCCGCCGTCCAGTTGTCCGATCGGAATCAGGTTGATGGCGGTAAACAGAAACGCCAGATACGCCGCAAACAGGTAGGGATAGTGGAACATCTCGAAGCGATTCGGCAACCGCGCCGGATCGGCCACGGTATGTTCCAGTAATGTAAAAAGCAGATTGGAGCCCAATGCAAAGTTGGTATACTCCGGTTGCGCCCGGAATGTGCTGTCTGCCCAGCTCGAATCGCCCCTGGCCAGAAATTGCGTCCGTGCCTCATCGAAGTGCAACGAGTCGGTATGGCGCATAAACGCGTAGCTGTACACGTGCTGTTCGAAGTTGTTGCCGTAGGCTTCGTATTCCGGATGAATGTTGTAGACGTAGCTTTTCGGGGGGAGGTGGGCAAATCCCCACCAGGCCAACCCCACCGCCACCACAAAACCGGCCAGCGGCCCTGCAATGCCCACGTCAAAGTATTGCTGGCGCGACTGGATTTTCTCGCGAATGCGAATAAACGCCCCCATCGTGCCGATCATCAACGGCAGTCCAAACATCGGAATGTAGTACGGAAGCGACACCGCAATGCGGTAATAGCGGGCGGTGAAGTAGTGGCCGAATTCATGGCAGGTCAGAATCAACAGAAACGGGACGGCGTACTGCAATCCTTGCTGAAGCTCGTCCCACCCTGGGAACGGACCGAGGAGCCAATAGTGTCCGGTAATCCATTCAACCCCCGCGAGCGTCGTGGTCGCGAAGGTGATCACAAAAAGAATCAGATGAAGAAGATAGCGTTGCCGCGGCTGTTCAGGCATCTTTCAGGTAATCAAGCATGGTTTGAGGCGGCTGCACGTGGATGGTTCGTATGCCCAGTTGTTCGGCGGCCTGCACGTTAGCAAAACTGTCGTCGATGAAAACGGTTTCCTCCGCATTTAATTGGCTGTCTTCCAGCACGAACTGAAAAATGGCTGCGTCGGGTTTAATATAGCCTACCTGATACGAGTAGTACGCTTTTTCGAAAAGTTCATCGAGGGTCTGTACGTGGGTAGCCTCGTGCAGGATACGCTCCACCGTCGGGATGTGAAATGCATTGGTGTTGCTCAGCAGAAAGACGCGGTAGTGCTGGCCCAGTTCACGCAACCGGTCGATGCGCTCGGCCGGCAGGTCCAGCAGCAGCTCGTTCCAGGCTTGGCGCAGGTCTTCGTCGCTGCCTTGCAGGGCGAGGGTTTGACGGGCCTCCGCCAGAAACTCCTCGTTCGAAATTTGCCCGCTTTCCAGCCGCTCCACGAGGCGATGCTCGCGCAATTGGGCCAGTAATTGATCGGCTTCGCGACCGGCTAGTTTCGCCATAGCCTGGTAGGTGAGCTGCGGATCGATGTTGATGATGACCCCGCCGAGGTCAAAAATTAGGTTACGGACGGTGCTGAAG